>JAZQMT010000031.1:0-21879 GCA_045543635.1 Oscillospiraceae bacterium
ACGGAATAGTTACTCCAAAGAACTTCTTTACTTCTAAATATACTTCTAAATGTGGTGATAACTGGAGTAATATTACAAATAGAAAGGATAACTATGGCTGGGTTACCTATTATAAAAAAGAAGAGCAAAATAAAACAACAACTTATATAACTTATAAAGCTTTGGGTAAAATTATAAAAATAACCGATGTCGTATCAAGGTATCTTAAAATTTAACTATAAAGGTGTGGTATTTTGAAAAGAAAAATGTATGTACTTATCATCATTGTAACACTTGCTGTAATAGCAACAATATTTGCTTTGGTTGTATTTTATAATAGGCAGGAGCATGTAATTTTGTCCAAAAAGTTCTATATACCCATAGAAAAAAGTACAGAAATTATTTACTTGGATAATCAAGGGGGAGAAAATCCTTATTGTCGCGCTGTATTAAGAATCAGTGATAGTGAATATGAAAAAATAATATTAGATATGCAAAAAGCAGAATACTATGTTTCCAGTAGGGATGAAGGTATTGATCCCCTCCAATACCTTAGTGATTGGCTACCAACGGAACGTATTGCTGAAGTATATGTTTTAAAAACTGTAGAATATTATTTTGTAAGTGGTCGCAGAGTTCAGATAGATGCCTGTATTACTGAATCGGTAGATGGATATAGAGAAATATACCTATATAGGAGTTAATAGCACATGCGCCGCTCTATTACCTGAAAATATGCAATTTTCTTAAAAAACCTTCTTTCTATTAAAGAGACAATCGTCCTTTAGGGCGGTTGTCTCTTTGTATATCACCAACTATGCCTACGAGCCGTATACCAAGTTTGGTAAGAAGCTTCTGCTTAATAAATGGCACAATTAGATAAAGTAAGATTTCCTGTTTTATGACAACTGTTTAAAAACCATTAAAAATAAGCCTTGCAGCAGCAAGGCTTATTTTTATCTATATTCGCGTTTGATAATCGGGGAAAGGTAAATCGGGTTAACAGGGACTTCTACTGCGTCTCCAATTGAAATATCACCAAGATTTTGTGCGTTTAAAACAAGATTTGTCATTCCAATTCGTCCCAGAGATTTTGCTGATTTTCCGTTTATGCTGCAAATAAGCAGTGTTGGATGAAAAAGAAGTTTAAAATCATTAAAACCGTATCGTAAAATGTCGATAAACCGAAAAGTATCGTTAGCCTTGGTGACTGCAACTCCATCTGCATAGCCTATGTTAACACAAGCTATTTTTTGATTAGCGGTTGTTTTGTATAATGCGGCATATCCGATATTATGTCCTGCAGGTAGGGTGCGTATATCAATAACTTCTCCGTAAAGCTTTCCAACTTTACAGAGATTTGTGTTGCCGCAGAGTGAGTTTACTCGCCCAATAAGAGCAGAACCGGCACGGACGGCTGTTAAATGCATTTGGGGAAAACGGAAAATAGCTGTAGAATTACAAATGTGCTGAATAGGAAAATTTATTCCGAGCTTTTTAAGATTAGATATAACAGAATTAAAAATTTCAAACTGTTTTTGTGAGGGAATAGATTTTTTGTTAAAAGCGGAGTGTAAATGCGAAAAAATACCTTCAGCTTTTATATTATCAAGGGTACATGTTTTTTGTATTTCATCGATTTGCTCAGGTAAAAAACCGTAACGCCCCATGCCGGTATCAATTTTTACATGGATGGTTGTTTGCACATTTTGAGCACGTGAGATTTCAGAAATAAGCAGTGCGTTTTCAAAGCTGTCTACCGAAAGGGTAATAGAGCGCAAAACTGCTTTTTGAATATCATCATGAATATGGCAAGGTGTTAAAAGCAGGATTTCAGCCTCGGGAAATTGCTCTTTAAGCAAAAGTGCGTCCGGGAGATCTGTAACAGAAAAATGGCGAACTCCGCATGAATATAATTCGTTTGCAAAAGGTAACAGCCCCATTCCGTAGGCATTTCCTTTCAGGACTGCATAAATACGCGCTCCGTTTGTTTTTTTACGCAATATAGCGACATTTTTCGCAATGTCACTGCGCTCAATAATAAACTTTTTTTCCATTTTTCACGATCCTTTTTATTAATTGTGCTTTTTCTTTCCTCGGTTTTTAATCCGATATAGGGTGCGCGTGCAAAGAGAAAGGATATGTCTGGCTTTTTGCATACTTTTGTAAACAAAAGGCTTGGTAACAAGCTCAAATTCTCCGATAAATTCAGTAAGCTCGCCTGAAAAACCTTTTTTAAATTTATATAATCCATAGAGAGGATTTTCCGGAGAAAGGTCTCCGGAAACACCGCGGAAATCATAGATGTCACAACCGGTGTCAACAGCCCAGCGAATCATTTCAAGCTGCAAAAGATAATTGGGCATAACATTTCTGTAGGCATTAGAAGATGCACCGTACAAATACCAGACCTTGTTGCCATAGCGTGCTGCAAGTGTTCCTGCGATGGGTTTTCCCTCATAATATGCCATGTAAAGCCGAGCGTTTTCTCCCAAACAATCAAGCATGTTTTCAAAATAGGATAGGGGACGGGTTACAAAATTATCGCGCATTCCGGTTTCCAGCATAATTTCATAAAAGGTTTTGGCAGCCTCTTTGCCTTCGATTTTAACCTTAACACCGTTTTTGAGTGCGACACGAATATTGTAGCGTGTTTTGCTGTGAAATTCAGCCATAAGCTCATCAACGGACTTATTTTTAACATCCAGACGAAAAACAAAGCGCGGCTGTGTACCCTCAAAGTTTTTTCCGTTTTTTCCTTTAAAGCCTGCGTTGTTAAGAACTTTGACATATTCCGATTCTTCAGATTTGACATCGGGGTCAACGATTATAACACATGCATTATGTTTTTTGCCCATTTCCTTCGCATCGTCAATGAGTTTGTTTAAAAGTTCATAATTGTGAATATCGCAAACAGGACCGCGAGGGGCATACATAATATTGTATTTAGTGTAGGGCAGACGTCGAATCAAAAAAGCAACAGAGCCAATAAGCTCTCCTTTTTCATTTCTTTCAAGTGCAACCTCATATTTCCAGTTACTTTTAAGCTGTGCCCATTGGGGAGATTGCATAAAATGCCCTTTTGAGTGATTTTTAAGAAATTGCTCGTATTCTGCGTGTGTTTGGTTTGTCAGCAGTTCCAATTTATTTTCCTCCGCTTTTTGTTTCTTTTTGTGTTAAGTAATTACAAATAACAGCAGCTTCATTAAAGGGGTGTTTTACACCCTCAATTTCCTGGTACATCTCGTGTCCTTTTCCGGCAATAAGGATGATGTCCCCCGACAGAGCGTTGTCAATAGCGTAGTGAATGGCTTCAACTCTGTCTGTAATGGCAATATACTTGCCATCTGTTTTGTTCATTCCGGCTAAAATATCATCTATAATATCTTCGGGTTTTTCAAAACGAGCGTTATCAGATGTTAAAATAGTGAAATCAGCATATTTTCCGGCAATTTCACCCATTTCAAAACGCCGCATTTTGGGCCTGTTTCCACCGCATCCGAATAAACAAACAATTCTGTTGGGGTGATATTGACGAATTGTTTTTAATATGGTTTCCAAACTGACTGCATTATGCGCGTAGTCAATAATTATTGAATAATCTCTGGTGTCTCCTACAAGCTCCATTCGCCCTTTAACATAGATATTTGAAAGAGCCCCAGAAATTATATTAACGCTGATACCAAGCTTTAAGGCGATTGAAATAACTGCAAGACAGTTATATACAGTAAATTCGCCGGGAACATTCGCCTTAACAGAAAAAGATTCGTTTCGTGAATGACAATCAAAAGCTACGCCGAGCTGTTTGCCTTCGCGATAAAGTGAAATATTATCAGCAGAAATATCGGCATCAGTATGAATTCCAAAGGTGGAAATAGGGCATAAGGCTTTTTTTGTAATTTCTTTAAAATGCTTATCATCTGCATTGGCAATTCCGAATTTTGTCTGTTCCCAAAGGAGAGCCTTACAGTTTAAATAATGTTCGAAACTATCATGCTCGCCTTTTCCGATATGATCGGGGGAGAGATTTGTGAAAACGCCTATATCATAGTTTATCCCGCAAACACGGCTCATCATAAGGCCTTGCGAAGAAACCTCCATAATAACATGGGTGCATCCTGCTTTTTGCATCTCGTTTAAATATCGATAGGTTTCATAGGATTCAGGCGTTGTGTTTTGTGAGGTGTATTCCTTATTATTAAAGAAAATGCCGGTTGTTCCGATTGTTCCCGCATTGTAACCTGCAGCATCCAAAACAGTTTTCAAAATACAGGTAATGCTGGACTTGCCTTTAGTACCTGTTATTCCGATCATGGTCATTTTTGAGGATGGATCACCAAAAAAGTTTTTTGAAAGAAGTGCAAGTGCAATACGACAATTCTTTACCAGAATAACTGTTGTTTCTATATCTTGCGGAAGAGGAACAGGCTTTTCAACAACAAAAACTCGAATACCTTTCTCGTATGCGGACATAACATAATCGTGCCCGTCAACAACTGTACCGACCATTGCTACAAACAACTTTCCCGAATCTGCTTTTCTGGAATCATAGCATATATCAGAAATATTGTGCTCAAGATTTCCACGTAAAATAGTGTATTCTAAATTATCAAGAACAAAATCCAATCTCATAAAGCACCCCGCAAATACAATAGACTGATACTACATATTATTCATTTATTTAATCTATTATATCATAGCAAATGTTTAGTTTCAATGCTAAAATAAACAAAAAACAGCCTAAATCTAAAGGCTGTTTTTTGTTTGGCGATTTTTTGGTTTTAAAACATGGAATTAGAGGGGCTTAACATTAACAGCACGGAGCTTTGCGCTGTTTTTGGGGTCAACCTCGGTTTCGAATGAAACTTTCTGACCTTCGCTGAGTGTCTTGTATCCGTCAACCATGATAGCAGAGAAGTGAACAAAAACATCATCTCCACCGTTATCATCAGCGATAAATCCATAACCCTTTTCTGCGTTGAACCATTTAACAGTACCGTTATTCATTTGCATGGTACCTCCCTATAAATATTCGATATTCCGGTGCAGACAAATAAAAAGCTCACGCGCTTTTCTGTTGGCCCAAGAAAAAATCATGGCCAAAAGATAAGCCCGTGAGTTCAGTTGGTGCATCTTGAATACTGTTCATAGTATAATAGCTTTTTGCACAAATGTCAAGTAAAAAAACAAATAAGTTTTGTTGACCGCGGGCAAAAGAAATGGTATAATATCAATAGAAAAAAAGGAAGGGAATAATTATGTTTATCGATACTGCTAAAATTTATATAAAAGCAGGAAACGGTGGCAACGGTGCCGTTTCCTTTCATCGTGAAAAGTATGTAGCCAATGGCGGGCCTGACGGAGGGGATGGCGGCAGAGGCGGAAATATAATTTTCGTGGCTGACCGAAACAGAAACACCTTAATGGATTTTCGCTATAAACGCAAGTTTATAGCAAATAATGGCGAGAACGGTAGAGGTAAACGCTGTAATGGAAAATCTGCTGATGACCTCGTAATCAAAGTTCCTATTGGAACGGTTATAACCGAAAGTGAAACAGGAAGAGTTCTTGCGGATATTTCTGATAACGAGCCGGTAGTTCTTTTAAAAGGCGGGCGCGGAGGCTTTGGTAACTCCCATTTTGCAACGCCTACTCGTCAAATACCGCGTTTTGCAAAAAGCGGAACACCCGGTGAGGAAATGGAAGTTAATTTAGAACTTAAACTCATTGCCGATGTTGGACTAATTGGCTTTCCTAATGTTGGGAAATCAACGTTGATTTCCTGTGTGAGTGCTGCAAAACCTAAAATATCTAATTATCATTTTACAACACTTTCTCCTGTTTTAGGTGTTGTGGGGGTAAATTCGCAGGACTCTTTTGTAATGGCGGATATTCCGGGCTTGATTGAAGGCGCTGCGCAGGGAGTTGGCTTGGGGCATGATTTTTTGCGCCATGTTGAGCGTTGCCGCCTGCTTGTTCATGTAGTAGATGTTTCAGGTTGTGAGGGTAGAGATCCGATTGAAGATTTTAAACTTATTAATAATGAGCTTTTTGCTTATGATCCCGAAATGAAAAATGTTCCGCAGATCGTTGCGGCTAATAAATCCGATATTGCAGATGAAGAACAGTTTAGACGCTTTGCGAAGTTTATCACCGAGCAGGGCTATTCCATTTACAAAATTTCTGCAGCAACAAGATCGGGGCTGGATGAACTGCTATCAGAAATTCGTGCAAAACTAAAGGAGCTTCCGCCCGTCAAGAGATATGAAACAGAGGCAGCTCCTATTGAAGATGTATTAAAAAAATCGGATAGATCGTTTACTATTACAGTACAGGATGGTGTTTATGTTGTTGAAGCAAAATGGCTCATTCCTATTTTAAATTCCGTTAATATGGATGACTATGAGTCACTGCAATATTTACAGCGTGTTTTAAGAACATCGGGAATTATTGATGCACTTTTAGAAAAAGGTGTCCAAGAGGAAGATACTGTTAGTATTTATGATTTTGAGTTTGATTTTGTAAACTAAATTTGAGGGAGGAAATTTCTATTCTTAACATCGGTGAAACAACTTTGAAAGCAGAATGTTATAGTCCGCTTACCCTTGCGTTTTTAGGTGATGCAGTTTATGAGCTGGAAATACGGCGTTTTCTTTGTGCGAACGGTAGTGCACCTTCGGGAGTGCTGCACAAAAAAACAGTGCATTATGTTTGCGCATCCTTTCAGGCAAATGCCTATGATATATTAGTGGATTTTTTAACCCAAGAGGAGCTTTCAGTAATGAAGCGAGGCAGAAATGCGAATGGTGCTTCGGTTCCTAAAAGTTCCTCTCCCGTGGAATATCGTAAGGCAACGGGAGTTGAGGCGTTGTTTGGCTTTTTATATTTAAAAGGTTGTGAGGAACGAATAAACCAAATTTGTGCATATATTTTGAGTAAAATTAGCTGAATGAGGTGAGGATGAAAATGAAAAAAATAAGCAATATTTTGTGGGGAATCGTACTCGTTGTACTTGGAATTATCTTTTGTCTGAATGCACTGGAAATCACAAACATCAGTCTCTTCTTTGATGGTTGGTGGACACTTTTTATTATCATTCCTTGCGCCGTTGGGCTTTTTACAAATTCAGAAAAAACGGGAGATATTATCGGGTTATTTATAGGGGTTGGTTTGCTTCTTGCGTGTCAAAATATTATTGATTTTGATATGCTATGGAAATTATTTGTGCCGGTTATAATTATCATTATCGGTGTTAAGCTTATTTTTAAAGATGTTATTAAAAATAAGGCTGCAAAGCTTTTAGATAAAAAGAGAATAGCGGGCGGTGAGCCACTCAAACAGTATTGTGCAACATTTTCTGGACAAAATTTAAGCTTTGAAGGTGAAGCTTTTGATGGCGTGGATCTAACTGCTGTTTTTGGTGGAATAAAGTGTGATCTTACCCATGCTATGATCAAGGATGATGCTGTTATCAATATTTGCAGTGTATTTGGCGGTATTGATGTTTACTTACCTGAAAATGTAACTGTCAAGATATATTCCTCATCGATTTTCGGAGGGGTTTCTAACAAGAAAAATAAGCATAGTGATACTGATGCTATAACAGTTTATATTAATGCAAACTGTATTTTCGGAGGAGCTGATATAAAATGACGCAAGCTCAAAAAATAATAAAATACTTTGCAGTTACATTGGCGATCTTTCTTGTAATAGCAATTTTTGCGACAGTTATTTTTGCAGCAAGAATTATTTTCAAAATAAGTGAACGTGATTTTGTTGATGATGGTTCATATGAACAAACGCAGGGCATTACGGCAACCGAGGACGCCTCTGTAACAGAAATGGAAATTGATATTTCTGCTGTTGAGCTTTTAATCAAGAGCGGCGATGAGTTTAAGCTTGAAACAGACAGTAAAGGTATGAATTATGAGATTAAAAACGGGAAATTAAAGGTTTGGGAGAAGAACCGAAAACTATTTTCAACAAGTTTGAAAGAAAAGCTTACTATCTGGATTCCACAGAATAATGAATTAAAAAATGTGGAAATAGATTCAGGAGCAGGTAACATCTCAATAGAAAATCTAGTGACACAAAATCTTTCGCTTGATTTGGGTGCCGGTAATTTGGAAATTGAAAAGCTTGATGTTCAAACTAACGCAGAAATTGACGGTGGAGCCGGAAAAATTATAGTGAAAAGCGGTAATATTGCAAATCTTGATTTGGATATGGGTGTTGGAGAACTTGACCTTACTGCTTATTTAAACGGAAAAAATGATTTTGACCTTGGTGTAGGAGCAACCAAGCTTTCGCTTATCGGAAAATCAGAAGATTATCGTATTCAACTTGATAAAGGGCTTGGCTCAGCAAAGCTTTCGGGTGTTTCTATGAAAGATGACGTTGTGTATGGAGATGGAGTGCATTCCATTGATATAAACGGCGGAGTCGGTTCGATAGATATTTCATTCAAAGCCGCGTAAAATAAACAAAACCGCAGTATACCTGCGGTCTTTTCTTATATAACAAAAGCCGAGCTTATTAGCTCGGCTTTTTTGCTTGGCTGCGGAACTAGGATTCGAACCCAGACAAACAGAGTCAGAGTCTGTCGTGCTACCCTTACACAATTCCGCAATAGCAACGCTATTTATTATACCCAATTTTTTTCTATTGTCAATATAAATTTTAAAAAAATTACAACTTTTTTCTCTTGATAAGGCAAATAGGAAAAGCAACACAGCATAAAAGCAGCATAAAAGCGGGAATGGGAGCAGAAAAAATTGACGGTGTCGCTGAAGCGGTATTGCTGATATATGTTTGTGTTGTACTTATGGGAAAAGCAAGTAACAGCAGAAATGTATAAATAACATTAAGCGCTGCATTTAAAATTCTGGAAATAATAAATGAGCGAATTGATATTTTTGCATCAGCACAAATTGCAGAAATTTGAAAAATAACGCATAATCCTCCAAAACCACAGAGTGCAGAAGTAATAAGAACATTAAAGAGCGAAATGTCTGCAGCAGCACACGCACTACCGGCAGTTACCTCAAAAAAGCCGAGAATTGTTGCTTTAAGTATAGATGAATTTTGAGTGAAATTTGGGATAAGAGCAATAAGGACTGAAAAGAGGATAACAAAAGAACAAATCATTGTTAAAGCGTTGCAGCTTCCCTTTACTGCATTAATTAAACTTATTGATAAAGAAGGAGGATTGGAGATAGCAACAGCAGCATGGTTTGATTTCAGCTTTTTTCCATAAATAAACATCAAAGAAAAAGAACTCATTACACTTGAAATAAATAATATTGCGCCGATACTGTCACTTAAAAACATTTTCGAACCAACTGCCGAAATTAGAAAAGAGGGGCCTGCATTTGTACAAAAACACAATAACCTTTCTGCAGTTTGGCTGTTTAACTCTTTCTTTTTGTATAAAACAGACAAATTTTTTGCAGCGGAGGGATAGCCGCCTATCATTCCAAGAAGAAAAAAACAGCAGTATTTTTTGTGTATTCCTGTGATTTTTGATATGAGCGCAGCAGGAAATACGAGAATTTTTTCATAGAGCCCGCTTTCAGTAAGAAAGAGTGTTAGAACCATAAAAGGGAAAAGTGAAGGAATGAGTATTTCAAGGCTTGTTATAATTCCGCAATATGCTCCTTGTGTTGCTATACCGGGGAAAAGGAGTAAAAATCCTCCTGCAGCAATTAGTAAAATACAAAGTATAAAGGTTAAATTCTTTTTTCTCACTTTTACGCCTCACTTAAAAAGTATTAGAATATTATATTTATATGTACCGCTTTAGAAATAAATAGCAAAAGCGCATTTGTTTATGCATAAACTATATCAACTTATAGTTGTTTCGGGAGGAAAATTATATATGAAAAAGCCGAAATTTACGGCATCTGATGAACAAAATAGAAAAAGGAAAAACACCCTTGCGGATTTTTTGGAAAAACAAACAGATATGCCGCCTGCTTCTCTTGCAGATATTCCTTATATTGAGATTAGCGGAAAAAATCATATAGAGCTTGATGGAGTACATAAAATTTTGGAATACAAAGAAGAAAAACTTCGAATTCGTTTTCATCATTGCACCGTTTGTTTTAACGGAGAAAACCTTTGCATTCGAAATTTCAGCCAAAAAAATGCTGTGATCGAAGGAGAGATAGCTTCGATAGAGTTCGAATAAAACAAGGAGAGACTTATGATTATTACAAAATTTCCAAGATATTTGCGTGGATATGTAACCTTTGAAATAAAAGGAGAAAAAATAGAGGAATTTTTAAACTTATGTGCTCAAAAAAAAATTGATTTATTTCAAATAAAAGTCGAAAAAGAGCGGGCAACGATAAGATGCCTTGTTTCTGCATATAAACAAGTGCAGAAAATCAGGGTAAGTGGTTTAAAAAGAAGAATCATAAAAAAACACGGCGCAAGATTTATCGCTCATCGTTACCGAAAACGAATTGGGCTTGTTGCAGGTGCCGGTATGATGATTGTATTGCTTATTTTTCTTTCGGGATTTGTGTGGAATATTGATGTAACCGGAAATGACAGACTTTCTGCAAATGTTATACTGCAAACGCTGCAGGAGTGCGGGTTTTATGAGGGTGAGAGAAAAAATAAATTGGATATTTCCGAAATAGAAAATCAAATGATGATGAAATTACCGGATCTTTCGTGGATAACTATAAATTTAGATGGGAGTTTTGCTCATGTTGAGGTAAAGGAGCGTCAAATGCCGCCTGTTTTAGAGGATGTAAGTCGCCCATCTAACCTTGTTGCATCTATGGATGGTCAAATAGTGAAAATGGAGATCATGAAAGGAAAACCGATTGCAACAGTTGGAAGCGGAGTTGTGAAAGGGCAGCTGCTTGTTGCCGGTTTGTATAACGATAGAAAAGAAAATATTATTCTTGAACATTCCAGCGGAAAGGTGATTGCGCAGGTTGAACTAAAAAAAACATTTGAGCTTCCTTTTGAAAGCGAGAGGACAGTAGGCAACGAGGAAAAGCTTTTTTATTCGTTACAAATTTTTGGGAAGACCATTGATTTTTCTTTTGGCAAAAGACCGCAGGAGACTGACTGGGATAAAACCGAAGAAAGAAAACGGGTCTCATTGTTTGGACTTGATTTTCCGATTTATACTACAGAAAGCAAATATAGTAGGAAAATTTCGGAAAAAATCATGTTAAGCAATAAAGAAGCAAAAAATAAAGTGAAAATGGAAATAGAGCATTTTGAAAAAAGCGAATTATATGGTGCGGAGATTGTTGAAAAACATGTAACATGGGCATCTGATGAAAAAACATGTCGTGCTAAAGTAGAATATATTATTTTAACGAATATTGCGAGTCAACAGTATATTGAAACAGATGAACAGAAAAAATAATAAAAATTTAAAAAAGTGTGCAAAAATGATGACAAAACGGAAAAAATATGGTAAACTTATAAAAAAGATTATGTGAGGTAGATGTGTAACATGTCGGAACAGTCTATAAATATTGAGCGGCTTGAGCATCTGCTTACGCTGTTTGGGAATTTCGACAGTAATATTAAGATTATAGAAAAAGAATGCAATGTTTCAATTCTATGTAGAGGAAACGAAATAAAGGTACAGGGTGAGCCGGAAAATGTTTCCCGTGCATGCAGAGTGCTTCGTTGTCTCCTTATTTATGTTGAGAAAGGCGAAACTCTTACTGATCAAAATATCGGGTATGTGATCTCGCTTGTTGATGAGGGGAAAGATGATCAGGTCGATGCTTTAAGTGATAATTGTATATGCATTTCTTCCAAAGGGCGGCCTGTTCGAGCAAAAACTATCGGCCAGCAACAGTATGTTGATGCCATTGAAAAGAATACTATTGTTTTTGGCGTTGGTCCTGCGGGAACTGGAAAAACCTATCTTGCTGTTGCTATGGCAGTAAAAGCATTTCGTGCAAATCAAGTCAATCGTATTATTTTGACCAGACCTGCTGTTGAGGCAGGCGAAAACCTCGGTTTCTTGCCCGGTGATTTACAGAATAAGGTCGACCCGTATCTTAGACCGCTCTATGATGCGCTTTTTGATATGCTTGGTTACGAAAATTTTCAAAAATATCAAGAACGCGGCTGCATTGAGGTTGCTCCGCTGGCATATATGCGCGGCAGAACGCTGGATGACTCGTTTATAATTCTTGATGAAGCGCAAAATACAACACCTGAGCAGATGAAAATGTTTTTAACTCGGCTTGGATTTAATTCTAAAATTGTTATAACAGGAGATATTACTCAGATAGACCTTCCCGGAAACAAAACATCAGGTTTAGTTTCCGTTATAAAGATTTTAAAGAATATTGAGGGAATAGAGCAGGTTCATTTTTCCCGCAAGGACGTTGTGCGGCATAGATTGGTGCAGCAAATAATTAAAGCTTACGAAAAAAGTGAACAGGAGGATTCTCATAATGGACGCAGTAAAGGTAACGATCGTAAATCATCAGAACGCGGTTAAAATCCCAACAGGAATTCGTATGCTTATTCGCCGTTGCTGTCACGCAGTTCTTGCTAATGAAGAGTTTAAAGGTGATGCTGAGGTTAGTGTTAATTTTGTTGATAATCAGGAAATTCGCTCTTTGAATGCTAAATTTCGGAATAAAGATATAGAAACCGATGTTCTTTCATTTCCACTCGGAGAAGATGGTCAGTGGGATATAAATCCTCAAAATGGAGCATATCAGCTTGGAGATATTGTTATCTCAGTTCAAAAAGCATTTGAGCAGGCAGAAAACTATGGTCATTCACTTCAACGTGAGATTGGATTTTTAACTGTTCATTCTATGCTTCATCTTTTGGGCTATGATCATGAAAACGGTGGAATGGATCTTGTCAGAATGCGCGAAAAAGAAGAAGAGGCGCTCAGTAGCCTCGGCCTTTCTCGCGGAGCCAGTTATGTATTGGAGGACGAGGAATAGGGTAAATCTGCATCCTCGCGGTTATTAAAAATCATTCGCATGGATGCCGTATGAGATAACATACGGCATTTTGCAATTAAACGGAGAAAAAATATGTCTAAAACACACTCATCTTTTGTGACTATTATCGGTCGACCTAATGTAGGAAAATCTACACTTTTAAATGCACTTCTCGGTGAAAAGATTGCTATTACATCTGATCGTCCACAAACTACCAGAACTAAAATTATGGGTGTTTTAACACTTGCAGAAACTCAAATTGTTTTCACCGATACTCCCGGTATGCTCGCGCCAAAAAACCGGCTCGGACATCATATGAAACGAGCTATTTTGGATGCAGTTTCTGAAGTAGATATGATTATTTTGGTGGTAGAAGCTTTTAAACAACCGAATGAGATTGAGCTTTCCCTCATAGAGTCTATAAAAAAACAGCAAAGCAAAGCTATATTGGTTATCAATAAAACAGATTGCATCAAAGATAAAAAAAGATTAGCTGCTCTTATTGAAAAATATCGTAATTTATATGCTTTTGAGGAAATAGTACCTGCATCTGCACAATGTGGAGACAATTTGAGTGTTATTTTAGAATCTATTGTAAGAAATGCTCCGGAGATGCCGCATTTTTTCCCCGATGACACCTTGACCGACCAACCGGAAAAGGTTATTGCTGCAGAACTTATCAGAGAAAAAATTTTACATTTACTTCATGATGAGGTCCCGCACGGTATTGCTGTTTCTATTGATAAAATGCGCAAGCGTGTGGACAAAGAGCTTATGGATATTCAAGCTACAATTTTCTGCGAAAAAAAGAGTCATAAAGGTATACTAATTGGAAAATCCGGGGCAATGCTTAAAAAGATCGGAATGCTTTCACGCATGGATCTTGAGGAATTTATAGGTATGCCTGTAAACCTGCAATGTTGGGTTAAAATCAGCGAGGATTGGCGCAACAAAGAGGGGTTAATCAAAGAGTTTGGTCTTTCGGAAGAGTAGCTTTTAATTTCTTTGGAAATGTAAATCTTTTCCCATCATATAATATCAGTAAACGGTTACATTATTATCAGAAATTGATTAAGATGGAAGCGGGGACTGAATATTTATGGAAGCATCGAGAGTTTGGGAGCTTTTTCAAAAAACCGGAAATATTGGTGTTTATATTTTATATAAAAAACTATCTGATGAAAAAAGCGAGAGTCCAATAAGAGAGGAACAAATCACCAATGCAGATTCAGACAGAGGGAATTGTGATTAAAGAAAGCAGTGTCGGTGAAAACGATAAGTATATCACAGTACTGACGGCTGATTTGGGAACGATTGAAGCATATGTAAAAGGAGCGCGCAGAAAAGGCAGTCATCTTGCTGTTTCCACTGCTTTGTTTTGTTATTCTCGCTTTGAGCTTTTTCAGAATAAATCGCGCTATTATGTTGATCAGGCAGATATAAATCACCTTTTTTATGATATTCGACTTGATTTAACGAGGCTTACGATTGCCTCCTATTTCTGTCAGATTTTATATGAGATAAAACCTGATAATGATAACTGTAAAGAAATTCTTCGGCTTATGCTCAATTCCATGCATTTGCTTAGCAATACTAAAAAAGACAGTCGAATTATTAAATCGGTTTTTGAATTACGGTGTTTGGCACTGAGCGGTCTGTGTCCCGATTTGGTTGCCTGCCGCGAATGCGGCGATTTTAACAACAAAATGAGATTTTACATAAATGATGGCACTGTTTTATGTGAAAGCTGTGCTGCACAAGGAATAAATACCGGAGTTGAATTTGGATTTGCACAGCTTACTTCAAGTGTGCTTGCTGCAATGCGTCATATTGTGTACAGTCCTTCTGAAAAGGCTTTTTCCTTTACACTTGATGATGATAACTTAAAGTTACTTGGAGAGGTATGTGAGAGTTATTTGATTTGTCAAACAGAACGCAGTTATCGTTCGCTTGAATTTTTAAAAACAATGATGGAATAAATGAGGACATTTTTATGCAGCAAAAAGAACATTTGAAACATGAGATGTGTCTGGAACTCGATAGAGTTCTAAAAGAGGTTGCCACAGAGGCAGGTTTTGCGGATAGCGCTGAGCGAATTCTTAATATATCGCCAAATTATGATTACAGCCAAGCACTTGCTGCATTGGCACGCACAAAAGATGCGTATGAGCTTGCAGCAAAATTCGGCACTCCTCGTTTGTCGGGAATTAAGAATGTAAACAATGCTCTTAAACGAGCAAAAAACGGAGGAAGTCTATCGCTTTTAGAGCTTTTACAAATAGGAGAGGTTCTCCGCAATATTAGGGGGCTTGTGCAGTTTCGCGAGCAATTTTCGGGTATAGAGACAACGCTTGATGTATTTTTTGGATCGTTGTTTCCGAATAAATATTTCGAAGAAAAAATTTTCAACTGTATAATTTCTGAGGATGCGGTTTCTGATAGTGCAAGTCCGTTGCTTGCGGATATTCGCAGAAATATCCGCAGGGAAAACCAGCAGATACGCGAAAAGCTGGATAAGCTTATTCGAAGCCAATCTCATCAAAAACACTTACAGGATGCAATCGTAACCCAAAGAGACGGTAGATTCGTAATTCCTGTTAAACAGGAATACCGTGGAGAAATAGAGGGAATTGTTCACGACACATCATCAAGCGGCGCCACTCTTTTTGTTGAACCGGTTGCTGTTGTAGAGGCAAATAACAGAATAAGAATTTTAGAATCAAAAGAGCGTGATGAGATAATTAGAATTATTGCAGAGCTCTCTTCTGAAGCCGCTGCATTTTCAGAAACCATTGAGCTTTCATATGAGGCTATGGTGCAAATTGATGTTTGTTTCGCTAAGGCAAATTATGCTTATCGCACGAAGTCTGTCATGCCAAAATTAAATGACAAAGGAATTACCGAGCTCAAAAAAGCGCGTCATCCCCTGATTGCCCCCGAAAAGGTTGTTCCGATTGATATTCGTTTAGGTAAGGATTTTTGTGTGCTTGTTATCACCGGTCCGAATACCGGTGGAAAAACCGTTGCACTTAAAACGCTCGGACTGTTAACTCTTATGGCGATGTGCGGACTCATGATACCTGCACAGGATGATAGCAGTATATCGGTTTATGACGCTGTTTTTGCCGATATAGGAGATGAGCAAAGCATAGAACAAAGTTTATCGACCTTTTCCTCTCATATGGTAAATATAGTTGAGATATTAAAAAATGCAGATAACAAAAGTCTTGTCCTTTTGGATGAAGTCGGTGCGGGGACTGACCCTGTTGAGGGTGCGGCACTGGCTGTATCCATTCTTGAAACGCTTAGAAAACGAGGTGCAAAAACTGCGGCTACAACTCATTATGCGGAAATGAAAATGTACGCACTTGAAAATGATGGGGTTGAAAATGCAAGTTGTGAGTTTGATGTTTCTACTTTAAAACCAACCTATCGTTTGATGATCGGTATTCCCGGAAAATCTAATGCCTTTGCAATCTCTCAAAAACTTGGTCTTGACGAGGATATTATTCGTAATGCAAAAACACTTGTTTCGACTGAGGATACAAGATTTGAGAGTATGATGCAAATGCTGGAGCAACGGGGCAGAGAAGCCGAAGATGAAAAAAAACGTTTACAAGCACTTGTGCATGAAAATCAAGTATTAAGTGAAAGTTTAAAACGCAGAAGTGATGATATTTCTTTAAATGCAGAGGAAAAAATAGAGGAGGCAAGGCGGCAGGCAAAAGAGCTGGTTGAGAATGTCAGCAAAAAGGCTGACCGGCTTTTGGCAGAGCTTGAGGAATTAAAGCAACAAAAAGACAAAAAGGATTTCACAAAATCATTTTCTGATGCAAAAAGCCGTTTGCGTGCTGATATTAACCGCATGGAATCAGAGGCAGATCCGGTTATTCGGCGTAAGAAACAGAATTATAGGCTGCCACGCCCCCTTATTGCGGGAGATGTTGTGCGTGTTGTGGATATTGGTAAGGACGGTATCATAATAAATCCGCCTGATCATCAGGGGAATGCGCTTGTGCGTGTCGGAATTATGAAAATGCGCGTTTCAGAAAAAAATCTTGTTCTTTGCGATAAAAAGACGGAGCCTTTGAAAACGACTAAAAGTGGAATAGAAAGTCGTGCATTGCGTGAAATTAAAACAGAGCTTGATATTCGCGGAAGCGATACAGTTGAGGGTATTCTGGAACTTGAGCGCTTTATAGATTCTGCAATTTTGTCAGGCTTAGGTACCGTAACTGTTATTCACGGAAAAGGAACGGGAGTACTTCGCAAGGCTGTTTGGGATAGATTAAAAACGCACAAAAACGTGAAAAGCTATCGTAGCGGCACATTTGGCGAAGGAGAAATGGGCGTAACAGTTATTGAATTGAAATAAATCAAAAAAGGGTATTGACAACGGAAAAGAAATCTGCTAAACTATTTGAGAAAACAAAGCAGAACAGTCTTTTCCGTTCTCACCCAAGAACGCACTAAGTTACTTGGGTCAATACAGAAAAAGGTTTTTATTAGCCTTGCCGTATTGCGTAAATGGAAGCTGCTTTCGTTTGCGCTTTGTTTATTTTTAGGGGTAGGCGGTTCCCCCTCACATGCATGATCGCCAAAATTATTTTAAGGGTGCGGAGGTGCTTTTTATAGCTACGCAAGAACTGCTTATTAATGAAGAAATTCGCGACAAAGAAATCCGTTTGATTGGGCCGGACGGAGAGCAACTTGGAATTATGTCAACAAAAGAAGCTCTCAAGATTGCCGCTGAAAAGGATCTTGACCTTGTAAAGATCGCTCCTCAGGCGCAACCGCCTGTTTGTCGTATCATGGATTACGGAAAGTACCGTTTTGAACAGACAAAACGTGAAAAAGAAGCGAAGAAAAATCAAAAAGTTATTGATGTTAAGGAAATTAGGCTTTCACTTAATATTGATACAAATGATTTTAATACCAAGGTAAATCACGCGATCAAATTTCTTAAAGCAGGGAACAAAGTTAAAGTTTCTTTGCGATTCAGAGGTCGTGAAATGGCGCATTCCGAGCTTGGAAAAGAAAGTGTTGTGCGTTTTGCCGATGCTTGTTCGGAATATGGTATTGTTGCCAAGGAACCCAAGCTTGAAGGACGCAGCATGGTTCTGTTTCTGTCCGCAAAGCCCTCAAAGTAAAAAACAAAAAACAGGAGGTTTGTTTTATGCCTAAGCTCAAAACTCATTCGGGAGCAAAAAAGCGCTTTAACCTGACAAAAAACGGTAAGGTTAAAAGAGCACACGCATTTAAGTCTCACATTCTTGCAAAGAAGTCTACTAAGCGCAAGAGAGGTCTAAGAAAGGCTGCTTATGCTGATAAGACCAATGTTGCTGCAATTAAGCTGCTCGTTCCTTATAAATAAACGAGTCTGCGGCGGGTGTTTTAACCCGCAGAAACAAAATAACAACGATTTAAGATCGGGAGGTAACAACAATGGCTCGTGTTAAAGGAGCAATGATGACTCGCAAGAGAAGAAAAAAGGTTTTGAAACTTGCGAAAGGATACTATGGAAGCAAGAGCAAACTGTTTAAGACTGCAAAAGAAGCAGTTATGAAGTCCGGACAGTATGCTTATATTGGTCGTAAACAGAAAAAACGTGATTTCAGAGCGCTTTGGATCACTAGAATTTCTGCCGCGTGCCGTGCAAACGGAATGAATTATTCCACCTTTATGAACGGACTTAAAAAGGCAAATATTACTCTGAATCGTAAAATGCTTTCCGAGATTGCGATTCATGATGAAACAGCTTTCAAAGAGCTTGTAAAGAAAGCTCAGGCTGCTCTTTAATCTACAATAAAACGCCCGCGTCTTAATAGGACACGGGCGTTTTGGAGCATTTAAAGGACTTTTTTGTACTGTTTTTTACAGTAAAAAGTACGAAAGGGAACAATACTGTGAATATCATAAAAAGTAAAGATAATTCTCTTATCAAACAGATAGTTTCACTTATAGAAAATCGAAAAGAAAGAGTTAAAAATAATGCATTTGTTGCAGAAGGTGCGCGTTTTTGCAAAGAAGCAGTTATCAGCGGAGTTAAAATCCATTATGTGCTAATGACGGAAGATTTTCAAAAAGCACACGCTGAAGATGCGGCACATTTTACAGCTGTTTGCGAAAATGTTTATTTAATTTCTGAGCAGGTTGCAAAAAAACTAAGCTCAACAGTGAATTCACAGGGGGTTTTCTGTGTTTGCGCAATACCATCTCATTCTCAAAGGATATGCGGCAATAGGTATATTGCTCTTGAGAATTTGCAAGATCCGGGAAATATAGGAACTATCATCCGATCAGCAGAAGCATTTGGTGTGGATGGCGTTGTCCTAATAGGAAACTGTGCAGATGTTTACAGTCCAAAAGTTTTGCGTAGTACCATGGGGACTATTTTCCATCTTCCAATATTCAGCTTTGAAAATTCGGAAGATGCTTGTAAGCTATTTAAAAGCAACGGTTATACAGTTTATGGCGCAGTACTGGAAAGAAATTCACTACAGCTTTCTCAAGTTAATTTTCTACAAAAAACAGTTTGCCTTATTGGAAACGAAGCCAACGGACTTACTGATAGCGCAAAACAGTTTTGCGACGAATTTTTGTTTATTGAAATGTCAGGAAAGGCAGAATCTCTTAATGCCGCAGTTGCAGCATCTGTTATTATGTGGGAAATGCAGAAATAACACATACGAGGTGATAACCTTGAAAAGAACAGAATATTATGTATGGCTGGTCAAATGTATGGGTGTGGGGAATCAGCGTTCTCACAAGATACTTGAGATTTATGATGACATCGCAGAGTTTTATTCTGATTGTAAAAATCATCGTATAAAAAAAGGAATCCGTTTAACTGAAAATGAAATTCGTTTTCTTTGTGAAACTGATATTAACGATATTGCATTTGTATTTGAAAAGTATCGTAAATACCGAGCGCAAATAATTACGATTGAAGATGAGCTATATCCGCAACAATTAAGAAATATTGACAATCCACCGCTTATTTTGTTTGTTGTTGGAGATATTACCCATCTTGATGATGAACTTCTTTTTACTGTTGTTGGAACAAGAAAAGAAAGTCTTTACGGCAGACGCGCATGCGAAGTAATATGCTCAGAGCTTTGTGTTTCGGGTTTTTCAATAGTTAGCGGTCTTGCGAATGGAGGAGATACGACCGCGCACATGACTGCACTTAAATGCGGAGGAAGAACATATGGTTTTCTCGCGTGTGGCCTTGATGTTGATTATCCTTACGGAAAATCAAATCTAAAAAATGCTATATATAAAAATGGTGCAATAATCACTGAATTTCTTCCGGGAACAAAGGCATTTGCAGAAAATTTCCATATTCGAAATAGGCTTATGTCAGGAATATCTGTTGGAACACTTGTAATTGAGGCATCAAAACGAAGCGGTACGTTAATTACTGCACATAATGCCGTAAATCAAGGAAAAGATGTGTTTGCTGTACCTGCAAGTATTTTTTGGAAAAATAGTGCGGGAATTATAGAACTTATTCAAAGCGGAGCAAAACCTGTAAAAGACGCCTTGGATATAATTGAAGAGTATATTGATCGCTACCCGGAAAAAATTAAAATACCAAGTAAACGAGTAAACTTAACTCAGATATTCGAAACAAATAGAAAGCTGGGACTTACTGACGATAATTCGCCGCAGGCTATTGGACAGCAAGAATATCAGAAACTCAGAAAAGAGGCAAAAAAAGAGCTTAAGCAAGCCGGAAAAGAGGCAGTAAAAGGCATAACGGATGAGCGCTCGGTTGAAACATTGTCTCTTAATGAGAAACTATTACAAAATAATTTAAATCATAATGAAAACATATTAAAAATTATTTCGTTACTGGAGAAATCTGCACTTACTACGGACGAGCTTTCTGAAAAATCAGGAATTTCAACAGCACAAATCATGATTTGCACAACCAAAATGGAGCTCGCAGGAATTGTTAAAAAAACTTTCGGAAATAGAATAGAACTTATCATTAAACTATAAACTAATGAAAAATAATATTTATAGGTGAAAAAATATGACAAATTTGGTTATTGTTGAGTCACCCGCCAAGGCAAAAACAATAAAAAAATATCTTGGAAAAAACTATGAAGTTATTGCCTCTATGGGGCATGTTCGCGATTTGCCCAAAACTAAGCTTGGCGTTGATATAGAAAATTGTTTTGAGCCGCAATATATCAATATTAAGGGCAAGGGCGCTTTAATTAAATCAATTAAGGCGGAAGCAAAAAAATGCGATAAGATTTTCCTCGCTACCGACCCTGACCGTGAAGGAGAAGCAATTTCATGGCATCTTGCTCACATTCTTGCTCTAAAACCCCAAGACCTAAACAGGGTGACCTTTAATGAAATTACAAAAAGCGGTGTAAAAAGCGGTATGTCTAATCCGCGCAGCATTGATATTGATCTTGTTAATGCACAACAGGCAAGACGAGTTCTCGATAGAATTGTCGGCTATAAATTAAGTCCATTTCTTTGGAAAAAGGTGAAAAGAGGCTTATCTGCAGGTAGGGTTCAGTCAGTTACCGTTCGCTTAATTGTAGACCGTGAAGAAGAAATTCGTGCCTTTGAGTCTAAAGAATACTGGACAATAGATGCCAAGCTAACTGCCCAAAGCGCCAAGAAAAGCTTTGCCGCTAAATTTTACGGTATGGATGGCGAAAAAATTGAAATTACATGTAAAGAACAAGCTGATGAAATCTTAAAAGCGCTTGAAAATGCCCTGTTTGTTGTAAGAGATATTAAAAAGGGCACAAAAAAGCGTTCTCCAGCCCCACCGTTTACAACATCTACCTTGCAGCAAGAGGCATCCAGAAAGCTTAATTTTCAATCAAGACGAACCATGTCTGTTGCTCAGGAGCTTTATGAGGGCGTTACGGTTAAAGGACTTGGTGCCGTCGGTCTTATAACATATATGAGAACTGAC
>JAZQMT010000032.1:0-39279 GCA_045543635.1 Oscillospiraceae bacterium
CATCGTGATATTGTCCTGCGGACAGTTTGGGACGAATATAATATCACTAAGCCTTTAAGGCTTAATATCACTTTCGCAAAGCGAAAATATCACGCTGACGAAAGTCAGCATATCACTTAGCAGACAAAAAGAAAGAGAAGACTCGTGATAAGCGAATCTTCTCTTTTCTGTTGTTAGTGGGTTTGGGCTACCGCCCAACTGCGTTTGTACAGACAAATGCGATGCTGGTTCTTAACAAGAATCGAAAGATTTTTCAAATTCTCCGCTAAGGACAGCACCCTTTGCCCTGCCGCTTATTTTTTGCCTTGCTCAAAACTTATAAATTCTTCTTCGGAATCTTGCTGTGCCTTTATTAAAATATCTCTTGCAATGCCGAAGTTTAGCCTGTTAATTTCGTCAATGGCGTTTAAAATTGAAGTAAAGAGTATTTGATAGGGCTTTTGATATTCGTTCATTACTTTTCTCCTTTTTTATTTTTTATATAGTATAACATTATTTTTTAAAATACGCAAGCGCGTATACGCAAAAGCAAATAAAAACATACAATATCCTTGAGGTGTATAAGATGAATGTAAAGGATGTTGTTGCAGCAAGATTTATGCAGTTATGTGATGAAAAGAATATTAAAATCAATGAGCTTGCAAGATGTTCAGGGGTTACTCCTTCAACTGCTTATAGCATGATGGATGATAGTCGCCGAGACATTTCTATTATTACCATTAAAAAATTTTGTGATGGTTTGGACATCACGCTTGGAGAATTTTTTAGTACTCCTGATTTTGATAACTTGGAACAGGAAATTCGGTAAATAAAAAAGAAGGGAGGGTATCATACCCTCCCATTTTTTGTTGACAGAGTTTTTTTACTGTAATATAATATTGTTGTAAACTCACAAAAGGAGGGCTGTTTATGAAAAAACTCGGGTTTGGACTTATGCGCCTGCCCACTCTTGGGGATTGGTCACAGGTCGATATGGAAAAATCCCGCCAAATGATAGATGAATTTATGGGGCAGGGTTTTAACTATTTTGATACTGCTTATGTTTATCACGGCGGCAACAGCGAAAAGGTGTTCGGAGAGCTTGTTGCAGACCGCTATCCTCGTGAAAGCTTTGTTGTAACTTCAAAAATGCCGGTTTTCAAAATGGAAACTGCCGATGAATATCCGCGGATTTTCGAGGAGCAGCTTTGCAGATGTAAAATAGATTACTTTGACTATTATTTTCTCCATTCGGTCGGTAAAGTGACCTATGAAAAAATAAAGAGGGATAAGGGCTTTGAGTTTTTGGCAGAGAAAAAAGCCGAGGGTAAGATACGGCATATCGGATTTTCTTTTCACGACGATGCCGAAACGCTTGACAGAATTCTGACCGAGCATCCCGAAACTGAGCTTGTGCAGATACAGCTTAACTATATAGATTGGGATAATGAAAGTATTCAATCGCGTGAATGTTATGAGGTTTGCCGTAAACACGGTGTTGACATTGCAGTTATGGAGCCGCTAAAGGGCGGAGCCCTTGCAAATCTGCCCGATGATGCCTGCGCTGTTTTAAAAGAGCAGGATAAAAACGCTTCTATCGCCTCTTGGGGAATTCGGTTTGCCGCCTCGCTTGAGGGAGTTATTATAGTTTTAAGCGGCATGAGCAATATGGAGCAGCTTTGTGATAATATGAGCCATATGAAAAATTTTGAGCCGCTTTCCGAAGAGCAGATAGCTTGTGTTCATAAGGCTGCCGAAATTACTATGAGCACCATTGCAATTGCTTGCACTGCCTGCCGCTACTGTGTGGATGACTGCCCGCAGAATATTGCAATCCCTGAATATTTTGCGCTTTATAATAACCAGCATCAGTTTGGTCTGCTTCCGGGGCTTATGACAACATTTAATAATGCGAAAGCTGCACATGGAAAACCTTCCGAGTGTATAGCCTGCGGCGCATGCGAGAGTCACTGCCCACAGCACCTTCCCATTATAGAACATATGAAAAAGGTTGCAGAAACATTTGAAAGGAAGGAATAATGTGAATAACACTACAGTAAAAAAACAACTTTCCGTTAAAGCACAAACAGTATATGCCCTTGTTGCAACGGCTGCCGCTGTGCTATTGCCACAGCTTTTCCACATTTTCGGAACAGTCGGCGGTGAAACGTGGTTGCCTATGCATCTGCCCGTTTTAATGGTAGGCTTTATTGCGGGACCTGTTGCAGGCTCTGCCGCCGGAGTTATGAGTCCGCTCGTTTCCTTTGCGCTCACCGGTATGCCTAAAATGGTGCTTCTGCCCTTTATGGTCATTGAGCTGTGCGTCTATGGTCTGTGCGCAGGGCTTTTAAAAGATGTTAAAATGCCCTCTGTTTTAAAGGTGCTTTCGGCGCAGGCTATCGGCAGAGCAGTGCGCGCAGCCTTTATCCTAACCGCTTTCTATATGGGACACAGCACCCTCGCTCCTGCTATCATTTACACAAGTATTGTTGAGGGGCTTGCAGGCATTATTTTGCAGCTTGTGCTTATTCCCATTGCTTTGAATCTGATTGAGAGGAAAAAACAGTGACTTTGCTTGAAAATGCCAAAAATCTGCTTTTTCAAAACAGCGAGCTTACCTGTGTTATCTGTTGTGACCAAAGAGTGTATAAAAGCACACAGCGCGGCGTGCGTCCGCTGATTGAGTTATTGGATAGCGGTGAAAATTTAAAAGGAGCGTCTGCTGCCGATAAGGTTGTTGGCAAAGGGGCGGCGTTTCTGTATGTCCTTTTGGGTGTTAAAGAGGTCTATGCTCATGTTATGAGCGAGAGCGCCCGCACAGTTCTTTTGCAAAACGGTGTTACTGCCCAGTGTGATAGGCTTGTGTCGGCAATAAAAAACCGAAAAGGGGATGGATTTTGCCCCATCGAAACTGCTGTGCGCGAAATAACCTCTCCGCAGCAAGCTTTCAAGGCTATCTGCGAAACCCTTAAAAAATTAAAGTAACAAAAAGCCAAGGCATTTGCCTTGGCTTAAAAAATATCTTGACATATTTTGACATATATTGTATTATTGTACTAGTACAGAAGTACAGTTTTGCGAAAGGAGTGAGAGTATGGCTTGGAAGCTTGATAAAACCCGCCCAATTTGTCCCCAGATAAGGGAACAGATATGCGTTTTAATAGCGCAGGGAGATCTTGTAGCGGGTGGTCGGCTCTACTCGGTGCGAGAGGTGGCACTCAAAGCGGGAGTTAATCCAAATACAGTGCAAAAAGCCTTTGCGCAGCTGGAGGAGACGGGGATCATTTTTTCGGTTCGCGGCTCGGGATGGTTTGTCTCGGAAAATACAGAAACCGCAAAGGAAATGGTAAATGCGTTGCGAAGGGTAAAGGTAGCAGCTTTCTTTAAGGATATGGAGCAGCTGGGTCTTTCTCCTGACAAAACAAAGAAATACATAGAGGAGTGGTGAACGTGAGTGAGATCTTAAGATGCGAAGGGCTTACCAAAAGATTCGGGAGTATCCTTGCGGTAAATAATCTTTCGCTTTCAGTAGAAAGCGGAAAGATTGTCGGGCTTTTGGGGCCTAACGGCAGCGGAAAAACAACACTTATTAAAATGATAAACGGGCTTTTACAGCCCGAGAGCGGAAGCCTCACGATTTGTGGAAATAAACCGGGGGTAGAGACCAAAAAGGTGGTCGCTTATCTGCCCGATACCATATATTTAAACAGTTGGATGACAGTGAGACAGATCGTTTCGCAGTTTGCTGATTTTTACAGTGATTTCCGAGTGGATATTGCCTATGAAATGCTTTCAAAATTAGGGGTAGAGCCGAACAGAAAGCTCAAGACGCTTTCAAAAGGAAATAAGGAAAAGGTTGCACTCATTTTAGTCATGAGTCGAAATGCGCTTTTGTATGTCCTTGATGAACCGATTGCAGGTGTTGACCCTGCAACAAGGGACTATATTCTTTCTACTATTATCAGAAACTATAATCCCGAGGCATCGGTTATTATCTCGACGCATCTGATTACAGACATCGAGGAAGTGCTTGACGATGTTATTTTTATTCGTCAGGGAAGTGTTGTTCTGCACAAATCGGCAGACGAAATTCGAGCAGAAAGCGGACAGAGCGTTGATGCGCTGTTCAGGGAGGTGTTCAAATGGTAAAGAAACTTTTTAAATACGAGATTATTTCTTACTTGCGTTCACTTTTGCCGTTTGAGATCATTCTGATAGCGGTAGCTTGTCTTACTCGATTTGTGGCATTTTTTCAAACGGACCATTGGATTTATGGTGTTCTTGCAGGCTCAACTACATCTGTGTTTATAATTGCAAATGTACTTCTATTGGTTATGACAGGGATAACCGCCATAACCCGCTTTTACAAAAATCTATACAGTGCTGAGGGGTATTTGAGCTTTACTCTGCCGGTAACCGAAAGCCAGCATATATTTGTAAAGCTTTTAACTGCAATGATGTTTGAGCTTATAGCGCTCGTTTCCTGCATTGTGGCAGTTATGATTGCAACAGCAGGTGAGCTTTGCGGCGAGATTTTCAATGTAGTAGGCTATCTTTTTAAGGAACTATATAAAATAGTAGGTGTACATCTGGTATTTTACATTATAGAGTTTATCGTGGCAACGATTGCAGCAGCGGCAAGCGGCCTGCTAATCTATTACAGCTGCATTTCTCTCGGTCAGCTTGCAAAGAAAAACCGTGTTGCTGCGGCATTCGGCGTCTATATGATTTACTATGTTGCATTTCAGGTAATTTCAACTGTATTTACAATCATTGTGCCATTCCTGCCGCTAGAAAGCATATCGACGTTTATCGATGAGCATATTTTCGGCTTTATACATAGCCTTTTCGGAATAGCAACGCTATTTTCGCTTGGAATATCGGTTGGGCTCTTTTTCCTTAACCGCTTTATCATGCGTAAAAAGCTAAATCTCGAATAAGGGGGAGGAATCATAGTATGAAAAAGCTAATAAAAAGAGGGGCGGCACTCATTCTCTTTGCTGTTTTGTGCCTTTCCCTTTGCTCCTGTATTGATATAAAGGAAATGAAAGCCTCCCAAGCATTTTATGCAAATAATCAACAAACCGAAATCATTTTCGGCGGTAAAAAATATGTTCAAGCACAGCAATGGCCAGAGGAGCTTATCGTTGACCTTCCGAATTACGGAAGAGTAACCAAAGAGGATGTCCCTGTTCTGCTTTCAGATTTTACAGGAGATCTGATGGAGTATAATGAGGATAAAACCATTATTTCATGTAATGGAAACAATTATTTTCTTGAGGAAAAATACTACGAGTTAAGCGAGACTGTTACCAATTTAGAGTTTGACTATTATTATATTGATTCTTATGATTATAATACACATGAATATGTGAAGCAAACCCTTTCCGATGAGACTGCGGCGGTTATGGAGGATATTCTTAACTACACAGAACCATACTTTCTTAATGAGGGCTACTGGGAATTTGCAGATTGCTGTCAAATTTACAGATGTGATAAAACCAAGACCTTTGCAATACACGAAGTGGTCCTTTGTTACACGGAAGGGGGAGTGTACTTTTTCTTAACGAATGATTTTTCTTCGGAAGCGTATTATTTCATTCCTACGGATAAACAACATCTTTTTAAAGAGCTCTTCCCGATGAATTTAGAAGAAGAATGGTAATGAAAAAGCCTCGCATCGAGGCGCACTCCGTAAGGAAGTGCGCCTCAGTTATATTCGCCTGACGGCGAGTGATATTGCTTCGCAGTGATATTAGCTGACGCTAGTGATATTGTCCTTCGGACAGTTTTATGGGCGAATATAATATCACTGAAACCGTAAGGTTTCAATATCACTTTTGCCTCTTGGCAAAAATATCACTGCAAACGATTGTTTGCAATATCACTCCACCCGCCGAGAAAGATTTTCTTTGTTTTCGGCAAGTATTACCTTTCTCAAAGCATGTAACCCGCTATGACACTTTCACGACCTCTGTGCAAAGTGTCATTTATTTTGCCAATATAAAAACTGTGAGAGACAACTTCTTTACGAAGTGTCTCCCACATCCACTCTCCTTTATTTTGCGTGCTCCATGTCATAAATATCATCAAACGCAATGCGCGTTTTTGCAACGGTGAGCGCCTTTTCCTGCGGTTCAAAACGGCTTATGCAGCCAAGTGTTTTGACATACTCTCCGTCTTTATAATGCACCACGCTGATAATATCCCCGACTGAAATCTCATGTAAAATACGGTCTATCTCATAAATTCGGTCATCGGCAAGCTCGGCTTTGGGAACAATGACCTTTTCTCTTTTTGCCATTTCCTCATAAAAGCCTTTGAGCGGACTAAAGGACGAAAAAATTTTGGCACGGTCACTCTTTTTCATGTTTCTCTCCTTTGGGGCATACATTATCGCCGCCGCTTTTATGTCCGCCTATCTGGCGGTTTCTCTCCCGCGCGGTTGCCTCTTTTTTTAGGTCAAGCCCACGCAAAATAGCATTCTTACCAAACCTCTTTTTAATGTTGCTGACCGCCTGCATCTCTCTGCGTTCCTTTTGGCTTATAGGCTCATCGGAAAACAGGTTATATTGGGCAAACCCCTCCTCAATAACATCATTAAAAACAAGATTCAGCCTGCGGATCACTCCGTTTTGCTCCATAATACGCGCATACAGCCTCGCGCTCGCGCTAATAATGGTTTGCGCCGAATTGGTGTATGTCTCTAAGCGTTCAGTGCCTCTCGATTGCCTGCGTTCTATGCCCGAATATCCTAAACTTAAGGTTATCGAGCGGGTGACAAGCCCGTTATCAAAAAGCTCAAGACAAAGATTATCCGCCATTTCTTTAACAACGGTGAGCCCCTCTTGAAACCTATAATCGCGCGAAAGCACCTGACCGCTGCTGAGTGAATGACTTTGTGCCTTATATTCCTTTATATCCGAGATGGTGGTCGGCTCTCTGCCCCATGCATGGTCCACTAAAATTTCATAGTCTACTCCCAGCAGCTTTTCAAGCGTTTGCGCCGACACTCTCGTTATATCCCGCATGGTATAAATACCGCGGGAAGCCAAACGCTGTGCTGTTCCCGCACCGATGCGCCAAAAATCGGTGAGCGGCGTGTGGTCCCAAAGCTCACGGCGGTATTTCTCCTCATCCAGCTCTCCGATAAAATCGGCGCTGTGTTTTGCGGTTATATCCAAGGCTATTTTTGCTAGGTATAGATTTGTGCCGATGCCGAAAGCCGAAGGAATGCCCGTTGTTTCAAGAATATCCTTCCGAATTCGCTCGCCCAGCTGTCTTGCTGTAAGCTGATACATCGAAAGATAATCGGTTACATCAAGAAACGCCTCGTCAATCGAATAGACATAAATATCATCTTTAGAGAGATATTTTAAATAAATGCCGTAAATTTCGGCGGAATATCCGATATACAGCCGCATGCGCGGTACCGCTTTAATATATTCAATTCCTTTAGGTATCTCAAAAATGCGGCACCGGTTTTTCACCCCGAGCTTTTTAAGCGAAGGGGAAACAGCAAGGCAGATGGTGGTTTCACAGCGCTCGGGATCTGCTACAACAAGATTGGTGGTCATGGGATTTAGCGAACGCTCAACACATTCGACCGACGCATAAAAAGACTTAAAGTCAATACACAGATACTGCCTTTGCACCCTTTTCCCCTCCTTTTACAAATTTGCCCTCCCTTATGGGAGGGCTTTTTAATTATTTTTTAGCAAAACAAAGCCATAAGGCAAAAGGTTGATTGCCGCTTTTTGGATCTGAGCATTACAAAACAATACAGGCTTACCCTCATCATAAACCTCAGAAGCCACCGAAGAACCGTTTATATAAGCGGTTACTTCTGTATTTTCTGTTTTTCTTTTCACACAAACAAGCCCTTCACGGATGCACTCAATTTGTGTTTCGCCATGCATCAGTGCACAGTTTTTATTTCGCATGTCCCCAAGCTGCTCGAAAAACTTTAAAAGCGGCTCATCATCTGCCCGCTCCCAATCAAAAAAGGTGCGGCAGAAGGGGTCCTCAAAGCCCTCGGTGCCTATTTCGTCGCCATAATAAATACAGGGCATTCCGGGTAGAACAAACTGCAAAAAAGCGGCACATTTCAGGCGTGCTGTCGCAAGTTCCCTCTGCCGGGCTGTAAGGCGATAGGCTGCACGGCTCTCTTTATCTCCCGGCGGATTTACGCCGCTTAAAACAGAAAGAATACGAGGCGTATCGTGAGTCGAGAGCATATTCATAAGCACATTTACAACCTCGCGCGGGTAGTTCTCACATATGGTAAGCACTGTTTTGCGCAAAGCTTCTCCGCTGTCATTGCCCAGAACAAAATCAACAACAGCATTTCGAAAAGGATAATTCATAACGCTGTCCAGTTCGCCGCCCGAAAAATAGCGGCGGCGCACACCGTAACTGCTCTTATTCGATGCATCCTCCCACACCTCGCCGATAAGCAGTGCCCGGGGATTTATTTGCTTCATTTTCTCGCGCAGCTCTTTAATAAATGCATCGGGAAGCTCGTCCGCAACATCAAGGCGAAATCCATCTGCACCCAAACGCAGCCAGTGCGCAATAACACTATCCTCATCGCCGTAAATAAACGCGCGATAGCTTGGGTTCATTTCGTTTACGCAGGGCAGCGTTTCAATCCCCCACCATGAGGTATAACGGTCGGGATACTCTTGAAAATCAAACCATGCACGGTAGGGCGAATTGGGGTCGCTGTAAGCTCCGCCGCCGAAAACCGCGTATCTGTCAAAATAGATACTGTTACTGCCTGTATGTGAAAACACGCCGTCAAGAATGATTTTCATGTCGAGTTCATGTGCCTTTTTACAGAGGTCGGAAAAATCCTCCTCTGTACCTAAAAGCTCGTCTATCTTTTTATAGTCGGCGGTGTCATAACGGTGATTGGAATAGGCCTTGAAAATAGGATTCAAATAAACCACCGAAACACCCAGCCTTTTTAAATAGGGCAGCTTTTCTTTGATACCACGCAGGTTCCCGCCGAAAAAATCGCAGTTTCGCACAACACCCTCACGATCGGGGCGAAAATCGGGGAGCTCATTTGTGGTTTCATGCACCCAATAAGGCTCAAGTTTCCCCTTACAGTTTGTCTCACCCGACTTATAAAAGCGGTCGGGAAAAATTTGGTACATAACCTTGCCTGCATACTCCTCGGGAACGCCAAAGCCAATAGGAATACAGGAAAGCTGCCAAAAATCACCCTGCCACATATTTGTTTGAGCAAAGTCCTCTTTATAGAGCGGAAACTCGCCTTCCTGTGTTTTAATATAAAAGCGGTAGAAATAGAGGTCCGGGACAGCAAGCGCAAAGCTTGTGCCCCAAATCTCATAGTTTTCATCACGCATACCGCCCGGTTTTAGAAAAAAAGAGGCAAAGCTTTCACCGTTTTCTAAAAACAACTGCAACTGTACCGATGTTGTTTTACATTTTTGCGGAATGAAAATTTCTATCTCGCATTTTTCACCCTCACGCAATGTGCCAAACGGCCTTTTATGCGCAAGAGACTTACTGTCATACAAAATTCGCATTTTTACAGCTTCCAAATCTTTTCTGCATATTCCTTGACCGAACGGTCCGCTGAGAAGATGCCTGCCTTTGCGATATTAACAAGCGACATCTTATAGAACTTTTCACGGTCACGGTAGGTTTCTGAAACATCATTTTGCGCTCTTAAATAGTCGCCAAAATCGGCAAGCGTCATATACTGATCGGCAACTCCAAAGCGGTTGGTAACAAGTGATGCTACGATACCATCAAAGCGTTTTCCCAAAATACCCGAGGTGAGCATGGAAAGCACCTCACGCAAGGCGGGATCTGCATTGACAAAATCAATAGGGTTATAGCCTCTATCCCAAAGCGCCTGCACCTCATGAACCTTCATGCCGAAGAGGAACATGTTCTCCTCTCCCACCTGCTCGAATATCTCCACATTGGCTCCATCGAGCGTTCCCAAAGTTACCGCGCCGTTTATCATAAGCTTCATATTGCCTGTTCCCGAAGCTTCCTTACCGGCAATAGAAATCTGCTCGGAAATTTCTGCTGCAGGAATAATTTTTTCCGCAAGAGAGACCTTATAATCCTCGATAAAAACGACCTTTATTTTTTCTTTGGCAACCGGATCTGCATTGACAAGGTCCGAAACGGCACTTATCAGGCTGATGATCTGCTTTGCAAGGTCATACCCTGCAGAAGCCTTTGCACCAAAAATAAAGGTGCGGGGCGTTATCTCTGCGTTGGGATGTGCCTTGATAAATTGATACATATACAGAATTTGCAACACATTTAAGAGCTGGCGTTTATATTCATGCAGCCTCTTTATCTGTACATCAAAAATCGAAGAGGGGTCAACATGCACGCCGTTTTTCTCGGCAATATACGCTGCGAGTTTTTGCTTATTATGCATTTTTATCTCGTAGAGCCTGCCGAGAACCGTTTTGTCATCCTTGTGTTTTAAGAGCTCTTCAAGCGCATTGGCATCTTTAAGGAATTTTTCTCCGATCAGCTCTTTTAAGAAACCAGTCAGCTCAGGGTTTGCCTGACACAGCCAGCGACGGTAGGCAATACCATTGGTAACATTTATAAACCGATCATTATCCAGATTATAATAATCATGGAAAATGCTATCCTTTAAAATATTGGTATGCAGTTTGGAAACACCGTTAACGGTGTGGCAGGCGGCAAGACAAAGGTTTGCCATGCGCACCTCGCCTCCTGCGATAACCGCCATATAATCTATCTTTGCCTGATCGCCCGCATAAACAGCATGAAGCTGCTCTAAGAGCCTTCTGTTTATCTCTTTTACGATAGCATAAATGCGGGGAAGCTGTTGTGAAAACAGCCATTCGCTCCAGCGTTCCAGCGCCTCGCTCATAACGGTGTGGTTGGTATAAGAAAGTGTTTTTTGCGTGATAGCCCATGCCTCATCCCAACCCAAAGCATGTTCATCCATTAAAAGCCGCATAAGCTCAGGGACGCAGAGTGCGGGATGTGTGTCATTAATATGAATGGCAACCTTGTCCGCAAGGTTATCAAGAGTCCCGTATTTTTTTAGGTGTTTTGAAAGAATGCTTTGCAGCGAAGCCGAAACCAAAAGATACTGCTGCTGAAGCCTGAGTCTTTTTCCTTCAATATGGTTATCAGCGGGGTAGAGCACCTTGGACATGACCTCTGCCATGGTGTTTTGTTCCAGCGAGCGGACATAATCCCCGCGCGAAAATGCCGACATATCAAAGCCGGGCACCTGTGCTCTCCACAAAACAAGCTTGTTGACTGCCTTGCTGTTATAACCTGAAATATACATATCATAAGGAACCGCTAACACGCTTTGATAACCGACATGAGCCGATTTAAACTGCCCATTATCAAACCATTCGTTGACTGTTCCTCCGAATTTAACCTCATAGCTTTCGTCCTGCCGCGGCTGCAGCCAAACCTCTCCGCGCTCCAGCCAGTTATCGGGAAATTCCATCTGCCAGCCATCAATTATCTTTTGTTTAAAAATGCCGAACTCATAGCGGATAGAAAAACCCGTAGCCGGATATTCAAGCCCTGTCAGTGAGTCCATATAACAAGAGGCAAGTCTGCCCAGACCGCCGTTACCAAGGCCGGCATCGGGGTCAAGCTCATAAAGTGCCTCTATATCAAAGCCCTCGCTTTTTAAAACGGTGCGAAATTCTTCTTCCATGCCGATATTATAAAGATTGTTGCGCAGCGATGTGCCGACCAAAAACTCCATCGACATATAATAAACCTCTTTGCGCTGCTCCTTAAAACACGAGTCCTGAAACTCCTTGCGTTTTTTTGCAAGAATTTCACGAAGCAGGTTACACACCACCTTATACGCCTGTTTTTCGGTTGTCTCGGAGAGATTTAGGCTAAAAAGGCGGACAGAGGTCTCATTTAATTTTTCAAGAAGTTCGCTGTGTTTCTTTTGCATGTAGTAAGTTACTCCTTTATTTAATCTGCATTAGCATTCATAAGCCGCTGATACAATGTTGTATACTCTAAAGCGGGCACATCCCAAGAGGATTCGCGGCTCATCGCGTTATGAACAATTTTTGCCCATGCTTTCTTATCCCCGCTGTAAACGAGCACGGCGCGAGAAAGTGCATCCAGCATATCCTCGCGGTTAAAGCTTTGGAAGGTAAAACCGACACCCTCGCCCGTCTCTGTATTATAGGGCACAACGGTATCCTTTAAGCCGCCCGTTTCGTTGACAACGGGAATTGCTCCGTAGCGCATGGCAATAAGCTGTGAAAGCCCGCAAGGCTCGCTTTTGGAGGGCATGAGATAAATATCGGAAGCGGCGTAAATTTGGGAGGCGAGCGCAGGGTCAAAGCAGAGATTGAGTGAAAACTTTTTGGGATTTCGCTGGGCACAGATGCGCAGGCGGTTTTCATAAACACTATCGCCCGTTCCGATAATGACAAGCTGAACATCGCGGCTCAGAAGCTCATCAATGGCGGCACAAAGAAGGTCTACGCCCTTATGAGAAACCAAGCGCGACACCATTCCGATAAGAGGAATATCCTCTTGCACCGAAAGCCCTAATTTTTGCTGAAGCTCCCGCTTATTTGCGGCTTTGCCTTTTTTTACATTTTCTATACAATAGTTTGCACAAATAACCTTATCGGTATTCGGGTCACAGGTTTCAAGATTTATTCCGTTCACTATTCCATTGAGTTTAAAATCGTGCTCTGCAATAACGCCCGACAGCCCATGGGCATAATAAGGATAACGAATTTCGTTAGCATAAGTTCTTGAAACGGTGGTAAGGCAGTCACAAGCAAGAATAGCACTTTTCATAAAATTGACACATCCATCAAAGGTCATGGCATTGGTATATTTTTGGGACAAACCCAAAACATCACCGATAAAATAGGGGTCTGCCTTTCCCTGATACTCAATATTATGAATGGTGAACACCGTTTTGGCTTTTCCGAGGTTTTTATTATAAAAGGCGTGCAGCAGTGTGGGAACAAGAGCCGTCTGCCAATCATTGCAGTGAATAATATCGGGAGTTTCTCCGAGTTTGACTAAAGCTTCAAGCACAGCCTTGGAAAAATAGGCGTAACGCTCACCGTCATCAGGATAACCGTACACACCGTCTCTCCCGAAATAGTATTCGTTGTCAATAAAAAATATTTTTAATTTTCTTTTTTTGCTCTTAAGCTTAAAGATACCCACATGTTGGCGGCGCCATGAAAGGTCGACTGCAAAACTTTGTAAAAACTCGGTTTTAACATGGGGGTTTTCCTTAATTTGCTTATAATAAGGCAGGAAAACCAAAACCTCATTGCCTTTTTGCTCTGAAAGGGCGCGCGGCAGCGCCTCTGCAACATCTCCTAAGCCGCCTGTTTTTATAAACGGGGCTGCTTCACTTGCTGTGAAGACAATTTTCATACCATTTCTCCTTTTTTCACGATGACCGAATGTTCGGGCGTTCCTTTTAAAACAGCGCCCTCGCGCACGGTTACATTTTTATCCAGAATAACACATTCCAATTTTGCGCCTTTTCCCACTTTTGCACCCTGCATGATAACAGAATTTTTCACTTCGGCATCCTTTTCAAGGGTAACTCCGCGGAAAAGAACACTGTTTTCTGCCTTGCCGTAAAGCGTGCAACCGTCAGCAACCAAACAGTCACAAATTTTGCTGCCCTCGCCGTAATAGGTCGGTATCTCATCACGCACCTTGGTGTAGATGGGCTGATCCTTTAAAAACAGTCCCGCTCGCACCTTTTTATCCAGCAGTGCCATATTATTTTCAAAATAACTGCTGATACTCTCGTTTCGGAGAACAATGCCATCGAATTTATAAGCCGAAACCTTTAAAAGCTTTTGGTTAAAAGCGCGCTGAATGAAATCCCTCTCCAGATGCACAAGTCCCTTTTCATAGGATTCGTAAATAGCTTTCACTAATAGCTCGCGGCTGAAAATAAACATCCCCATGCCGACAAGCGAACCCTCTGTGGGTTTGGAATCAATAAGCAGCTCGTTTACCTTTCCTTTGGAGCCTGCCTTTACGATGAGCGGATGTGTTTTGGTGCTCTCCTTTTCGCGGCTTGCAATAACCGTAACATCGGCGCCCGACCTTATATGGTGCTCAATAGCGGCTCGCAGGTCAATATTGCAAAGGACGGTGGAGTCCGACACCACAACATAGTCATAATCGGGATTATTGATAAAGGGGGCCGCGGAGTAAAGTGCCTCCAGCTTGCCTTTATAAACACCTGTGTTCCCGCTGGCAAAGGGCGGCAAAATCACAAGACCCTCATTTTTGCGGTTTAAATCCCACTCGGTACAGGAGCCTAAATGGTCCATCAGTGAGCGATAGTTATATTTTGTGATAAGACCGACATTATATATACCGGAATTAGACATATTGGAAAGAACAAAATCTATCTGGCGGTATCTGCCGCCGAAAGGCAGCGAAGCCACCGTTCTGTGATTGGTCAGCTCCCCGAGGGAACTATCATAAATATTGGAAAAAACAACGCCCATTGCTTTCATGGATCTACACGCATCCTTTCCTTAGTATATCTCTTTTGGCAAGAGAATTTTATTTTGCGGGACTTCACGGTCTTTTCCGACCACCGCAATTCCCCACTTATTCTTTTCGTAAAACTCAGGAGCATCACCGATGCGGGCATTGGCATGTACAATGGTATCCTCACCGATAATGGCATACCGAATGACCGAGCTTTTTTCAATAACGGTGTTGGGCATAATAAAGCTGTTATAAATTTCCACGCCCTGCTCAATGGTACATCCTGTAGAAATAATCGAGTTATGCACCTTTCCGTAAACCGTGCTTCCCTCGGCAATATAAGAATTAACAATTTCTGAATCCTTGGCAATAAAGCTGGAGGGATGGGCATAGTTTCTTGCATATATCTTATTTTTGGAGTCCCTCATATCAAGCAGCGGTTCTTGTCCCAGAATATCCATGTTAGACTGCCACAGGCTTTCAATAGTTCCGACATCCTTCCAGTACCCTTCAAAGGAATAAGCAAACAACTTATACTGGTCGGCAATCAGGCGCGGAATGATATTTTTCCCGAAATCATTGCTCGACTCAGGGTCCTCATTATCCGAAATAAGATACTTTTTAAGAACATCCCATCGGAAGATATAAATGCCCATCGAAGCTTTGGTGCTCTTGGGATGCTTGGGTTTTTCCTCAAACTCAATAATTTTTCCGTCCTCATCTGTGTTCATAATGCCAAAGCGAGAAGCCTCTTCAAGAGGCACATCAAGAACAGCAATGGTGCAATCAGCCTTCATTTTGTTATGATGCCGCATCATTTTCGAATAGTCCATTTTATAGATGTGGTCACCCGACAGAATAAGCACATTAGTAGGATTATACCGTTCAATAAACGAAATATTTTGGAAAATGGCATTCGCTGTTCCTTTATACCACTCCGAGCTTGCACTCTTTGAATAAGGCGACAGAACGTGAATACCGCCATTTGTGCTGTTAAGCCCCCAAGGCGTTCCGTTTCCTATGTACTCATTAAGCTGCAGCGGTTGATACTGCGTTAAAATTCCGACCGTGTCAATGCCCGAATTAACGCAGTTAGAAAGAGGGAAATCAATCAATCTATATTTACCTCCAAAAGGAACTGCAGGTTTGGCAGTGTTTTCAGTCAGCACCATGAGCCGGCTTCCCTGACCTCCCGCCAAGACCATTGCCACACAATCCTTTTTGCGAAAAAACATATATACAGCCTCCTCAAATTATATTTCCTTTTCAGGCTTTTTTAATTACAGCACGATAACATTCGTGCTCTTTGTAAATATTATACAATAGTTTTTCACATTTTTCCATATATTTTTTAAAATTTACTAAAAAATTCCGTTAATTTATAAAATCAAAAGCTCCTTACGCCTTTTAGGGGCAAAAAAGGAGCTATAAAACGCTAATAAATGCTGTCATCGCCCATAAAAATTGACCAATTACGATAATCCTGTGCATCTATCGAAAGGTTTTCATCAAAAACACGCAGTGCAAAATAGCGAATAGGTGCAGTAACACGAAAATTTAGTTTTTCAAGGAGATAGTGCGTTTGTGTATTAAGAGCTGCCCAAGCGCTTACTTTAGCAAACCCATTTTGCGCGGCAAAACGCAGAACATATCCCAAAAGGGCTTTTTCCGCCTCTGGTTCATCAGCATGAAGCTCAACAATATTTATCTCATCCTCATACGGTTTAAATACCGCCCAACCGCCCTTACCGTCTCCTATAAATGTATATTTATTGGTCGGATGGTTTTGATAACGCCACTCTAAATACTCATTTCCCTTTGCAACGCAAATCGGAGCAGATGCCTGCCATCTGACATCACAGATTTTTATTTTCTCAACATTGCCATGCGGCAAAAAAGAAAAGTCAGGATTTTGAGACATTTCAAGCTGCATGGTAGGAATTTCATAAACATCCTTCCAGCCAAGTGAGGTATAGAATATTTTATTAGAATTATAATTAGGAAATACATACGCAAACGAATATTTTTGCATTTTCAGCTCATCACAAAGCATTTTCATAGCAGAAACAAAAATTCCTTTGCCGAAATGTTCAGGGTGGGTAACCAGATTTGTAACAAGAGCTGCTTTTTTATCTTTTCCTAACATTGACACATGCGTTGGAAGCGCCGCATAACTGCCGATAATCTCGCCATTTTCCTCACAGACTGCAATCAGCGCCTCTCCAAGCGGATTTTCAAGATAGCGCCATGAAAGAATTTCAACTGTTGCAGGCGCACGAAAGCCTGTTTTGAGCAGATCACAAAGCTGTAAGCTATGGGTTTTAATCTCGTCAGCATTGAGAATTCTTATTTTCATTGCCCTTCTCCTAAATTAAATTTAATTTTATAATATAATACCAATTTTTGTTATAATTGTAAAGCAGAATAGCGGCGAATTTTGTCGTTCGAAATAAAAAACAACGGAGACAACTTCTTTATAAGGTGCCTCCGTTAAGCATTATTTTTAACTTTACAAAATATTCATGAGCTCTAAAAGCGAACGAATATCAAAATCAGCTCCGACTTCATCATTACTTTTGCCATAGGTATTTAACCAACAGGTCTGAAAGCCCATTTTCTTGCCCCCGGCAATATCGGCAACAGCACTATCGCCTATCACCATGACCTCACTTGCAGAAGGGTTTCCCACCGCTTTAAGACAAAAATCAAAAAATGCCTTCTCCGGCTTTTCATGGCCGATCTCCTGCGAGGTGAAGATATAATCGACATACTGCTTTAATCCAGCCTTTTCCAGTCGCGCATTTTGCTGTTCAAAACCGGCATTGCTCACTATACATATAGTATATTTATTAGATAAATATTCTAAAAGTTTATCCGCGTTAGGGATAAGAAAGCCGGTATCCGCAAGGTGTTTGCGGTAACCCGACTCAAACATTTCTCCGTCTGTCCTGTTGATTCCGAGTTTTTCAAACACACAATTCCAGCGTATTTTACGCAGCAGGGCAGCTGTTAGCTCGCCGCGCTCGACTGCCTCCCAAAGCGGCGTGCACACACTATGATAGATAGCCATAACCTCATCCGAGAAAGGCAGCCCCTTCTCATCAAAAAGCTTTTGGACAGCCTGATGGGCAGATTTGCCGAAATCCAGCAGTGTATCATCCACATCAATAAAAACAGTGGTAATCATAAACGACTCCCCCGAAATTATTATACAAGCTTGATGCAAGCAACGGGACAGTTTTCGGCACATTTTCCGCAAAGGGTGCATTTTTCATGGTCAATAAGCGCAAGAAAGCCATCTACAGCAACTGCTCCCACCGGGCAAGCCTTTTCGCATTTTTTACAGCCGATACACCCATGGGTACAATTAACGCGGGTATATTTTCCCTGCTCCTGATTGCGGCATGCAACAACATAGCCGCCATCCGCATCAATGGGTGTAATAATGTTTTTGGGACAGCTCGATACGCATGCAAGGCAACCGGTGCACTTTTTGTGGTCGACAACCGCGATAGCATCCTTTATAGAAATTGCGTCAAATACGCAGGCACTCACGCAGTCCCCATAACCAACACAACCGTAGGTGCAGTTGGGGCGGCCGCCGTAAAAAGCGGAAACAGCCTTGCAGCTTTTCATCCCGCGGTAATCCAATAGCTTTTCGGGACTTTCGGCGCAGCCCGTGCAACGAACAAAGGCTTTTACCGCCTTTTGGTCCCCTGCATCAACTCCCATAACAGATGCAATTACATCCGAAGCCGCCTTTCCTCCGACGCGGCAAGCATTAACGAAAGCGCCATCCGAAACAATTGCCTCTGCATAGCTATCGCAAGAGGCATAGCCGCAACCGCCGCAATTGGCTCCGGGAAGCGCCTTACGAATTTTTTCAACGCGCTCATCGGTGGGAACAGCAAGCTTTTTAGAGAGAAAAACCAAAAGAACGCCAAAAAGGACAGCAATTACCGAAACAATAATGACAGGTAAAATCAGTTCATTCATTTACATTTACTCCTTACTTTACAAAGAAGGGTGTTCCCTGCGAGGCTGAATCAAAAATACCGTCTACAACACCTGAAAAGCCCATAAACGAAATAGCCACAATGGCTGCCGCCACAAGGGTAATAGGCAGTCCTTGGAAACACTTGGGAATTTTTTTGCTGTTAAGCCGCGTGCGTACACCCGAAAAAATAACCATTGCCAGCAAAAATCCCACTCCCGCTCCGACAGCATTTACAATAGCCGAGCCAAACTCGCCCATACCGGAAAAATCCTCGATGTTAAGAAGGGTAATTCCCAAAACCGCACAGTTTGTTGTAATGAGCGGAAGATAGATACCGAGCGCCGAATAAAGCGGCGGGATAAACTTCCTGAGCACCATTTCGAGCATTTGAACAAACGATGCGATTACTAAAATGAAAACAAGCGTATTTAAGAAAGAAAGATTGTTGGGAATGAGAATAAGGGTAGAAATCGGATATGTAACAATGGTGGAGATGGTAATGACCACCGTTACGGCAATGCCCATTCCGACAGCCGATTTGGTTTTATTGGAAACACCCAAAAAAGGGCAGATTCCCATAAACTTAGAGAGAACAACGTTATCGGTGAGAATGGCGCTAAACAGGATAATTAAAAGCTCTTTCATGCCTCTGCCCCCTTTTCTGCGTTGCCTGCGCAAACGCCTTTATCGCAAAGACCGCAGGAAGCGCAATCCATGGTGGTTTTAATTTTTTTCTTGCCGCTCTTTTGCTGAATATAGATGGAAAGCGCCATCAGCACACCAAACACGAAAAATCCGCCGGCGGGCTGTGTCAGGATAGAAAGCGGCTGAAGCACACCAAAGGTAAGGTCGATACCGAAAAATGTGCCAAATCCAAAAACCTCACGAATCGTTGCCATTAAAAACAGGGTAAGGGTAAAGCCGAGACCCATGGAAAGACCATCTATAGCCGAAAGCAGCGGCTTATTTTTGCTCGCAAACATTTCGGCTCTGCCCAAAATAATGCAGTTTACAACAATAAGCGGCAGGAAAACACCGAGCGCATTATAAATGCTGGGCAGGTAAGCCTGCATAACAAGGCCGACTATTGTAACAAAGGTGGAAATAACCACGATATAGCAAGGAATACGAACGGTGCTCGGAATTATGTTCCGCAAAAGCGAAATAACAAGGTTGGAGCAGACCAAAACAAAAATTGTTGCCGCACCCATGCCAAGCGCATTTACTGCCATTGTAGTAACAGCGAGCGTGGGGCAGGTCCCCAAAACAAGAACAAGGACGGGGTTTTCTTTTATAATTCCGTTTAAAAGAACGGACATTTTTGAATTTTTCATCTATATTCCCCTCCCATTTATTCTTCGGCTGCCATAGCAGCAGAGACAAACAAATTTGCAGCCGAGTTAACTCCGGCAACGACTGCCTCAGACGAGACGGTTGCACCGGCAACCGCATCAATTCCCGCCTGCTCGGTTGCATTTTTTCCTACAAAGGAGGAAAGAAAGCCTTCTCCCTCAACAACACGGGTTCCGATTCCGTTTGTTTCCTCATGCGACAGAACCTTAACCCCCAAAATATCGCCCCGGGGCGAGAGCGCCACCATCATGGATATTTCGCCGCCATATCCCGAAGTAGCAACCTCAACGATAAAGCCGGCACCGCTTGAAGCCCTGTAAACACCTGTTGAATGATAGGATTTTAAAATTTCTTCATCCACTTTGACAACCTCAAAGCCCTGTTCTTGGGGAAAAAGCTGCTGCATGGTTTTTGCAGTTTTTTCAGCAGCTGCAGCGTTGATAATATCCTCAGTCAGCGTGTTAACGCCGGCGAGAGCAGCTGTACAAAGAAATGCGATAACCGTGAGAACGACAACGGGTTTTATGAGATTTTTCATTTCTTTTCTGCCCCCTTTTTAGGATAAATACCAAACGGTGAGCGTTTCATAGTCGCTCTGTCAATCAGCGGAGTAAGCACATTCATAAAAAGAATGGCATAAGAAACACCCTCAGCATTAGAACCATACAGGCGAATAAGCGCAGTAATAACACCGCATCCGATTCCGAAAATTATTTTACCTTTCAAGGTCAGCGGACTGGTAACATAATCGGTCGCCATAAAAATTGCGCCCAAAAGCAGACCGCCCGAAAGAATACTGTAAAGGGGATTGTTACCCAAGAGTGCAGTCATTACAAAGGTGGTAGCTATGTAGGTGAGCGGAATGACCGGGCTTATCACCCGAATCACGCAGAGGAAAACGCCGCCTGCGATAAGTGCCAGCGAACAAACCTCACCTATACAGCCTCCCTGAAGCCCCAAAAAAACATTCAGCAGAGAAGGAAGCTTATCTCCTGCTGCAATTTGCGGAAGCAATGTGGCACCTGCGGTTGCATCCACGCCTGCAAACGGCATGAGATACTGCGAAGTGGCTTGTGTAAAGCACAATGTGACCACAATTCTGCCAACCAGCGCAGGGTTGGCAAAGTTACAGCCAATTCCGCCAAACAGCTGTTTAGCAACAACAATAGCTACAACACTCGCTAATCCGACCATCCAAAGGGGGGTGGTGGATGGGAGGTTCATTGCAACCAAGAGCCCTGTTAACACAGCCGAGAAGTCCCCAATGGTAATGGGCTGCTTGGTAATTTTTTGAAATAAAAGCTCTGAAAGGACTGCTGCCGCAACACCGACAACTATCATAAACAGCGCATTCAGCCCGAAATAAACACATCCCATGACCGCTGAAGGCATGAGTGCCAAAATGACTGCCAGCATAATCTTTGCCGTGCCGGCATCACTTTTAAAATGCGGTGAGGAGGTTACGATTAGTTTTTCCATTTTTGTTTTTCTCTCCTGTCGGAAACTTATTTTTTGCCGGCACGTACTGCCTGCTTTGCAAGCCGATTGATTTGAACCAGCGGTCTTTTAGCCGGGCAAACAAAGGCGCAACAGCCACATTCCATACAAAGCATGATCTTCTGCTTATTTAAAAGCTCCAAATCACCATCCTCATATGCGTGCTCAAACACGGTAGGCATAAGCGTGAGCGGGCAAGCCTGCATACATTTACCGCATCGGATACAGGGCGTAGGCTCCGGCGTTACTCCCAGTTCTTTGGAAAGCAGCAAAATCGCATTGCTGTTTTTAAGAAGCGGCAGGTCACTGCTGTAGGTCGAAGTTCCCATCATGGGACCTCCCATAATAAGCTTTCCGGGATTTCCGACAGCACCTCCGCAAAATTCAATAAGCTCGCTTATCGGAGTTCCGATAGGGGCATAAACATTGGAAGGCTCTTTAATGCAGTCACCACTGACGGTTATTCTCTTATGAGTGAGGGGCATACCGGTTTTAATGCCACGCATGAGCCAGCCGATAGAGGTAACATTTAAAACAACAACACCGACATCCGAAGGAAGCTGCCCTTCCATAACTCTTCTGCCCGTGCAGTGATAGATAATAACCTTTTCGGCTCCCTGCGGATAGGAAGATTTAAGCTCCTTGACCTCGTAGCGTCCGTTTGCCTTGTCACGCATCAGCTTAATTGCTTCAGGCTTGTTATTTTCAATGCCGATAATCGCTCTTTTCAGTCCCATCAGGCGTTTTAGAAGCTCTATTCCCTCGGCAACATCATCTGCATTTTCAATCATCTCCCGATGGTCGGCAGTGATAAAGGGCTCACACTCGGTGGCATTTATAATAAGGGTGTCCACCTCATCGAGGTTTTTCGGTTTCAATTTTACATGAGTTGGAAATCCTGCGCCTCCCAGACCAACGATACCAAGCTGTCTGCTCGCCGCAACAAGGTCATCCAACGTTTCAACCTTAAGGCTCTGAGTTTCGATAGCCTTATCCTCTCCGTCGGGAGTTATCTCAACAGCCGGAATGTAAACGCCTGAAGCTGTCAACACATCTCGCACTGCTGTTACCTTACCGGAGGTGGGAGCATGGATCGGCGCACAGAGAAACTCGGTTGCCTCTCCGATGACCTGCCCTTTTAAAACGCTGTCTCCCATTTTGACCGTGCAGACGCAAGGCTTTCCGATATGCTGTATCATAGGTATAACCAATTTTTTAGGCAGCGGCAAAACACGGGTTGGCTGCTGCGCTGTTTTTTTATAGTGTGCTACTTTGACTGTTGAAAGTTTAACTGCCAAAACAATTCTTCTCCTTCCAAAGAACTTATTTTTGTATTTTTTCGAGAATCGGCATAGCAAGCCGAACAATGGCTGCTGTTGCGCTTCCGCACAAAACTGCTGCGATTACAAGAATCGGAGCATAATAAAAAACGGATGTGGATGCCGAAATCATGCTGACGAGCGCAAGCTGTGCCGCATTATGGCAAAGCGCGCCTGAAACGCTCAGTGCTATATAAGAAACCTTTTGTCCAAAGGCTTTCAGCATTAAATACATTACAAAAATCGCCAAAAGCGAGCCGCTTAAACTCAGGAAAAAGGCATATCCTCCATTTACAAATAGGATAAAAAACGATTTTAATACGGATAGTATCATTCCGTATGGAATTCCTCCACAAAAAAGCCCATACATAACGGCGACATTAGAAAGTCCGATTTTAAAACCGGGGGGAAGCATCGGGAGCGGAGGGAGAAGCGTTTCTAAAAACGAAAGGGTTAATGCAAGGGCTGCAAGCATCCCCAGCATGGCTGTTTTTTTTGCAGATAGTTTTCTCATAAGCTTCTCCTTACAGCATTGCATCAAGTCCGCTGTCACCATCAAGTTCCAGGCGAATTTTGGCGGGCAGGCAGATTGCAGTCTGCCCCGCTTTGGATAGTTTCCCAAAGCTCTGACAGGTTTTACAGCGGCAGCTGCTCTCGGAGATAAAAGCCTTTCCTTGTAAGACCTCTATTTTCATACCAATGCTTTCTATCTCAAAAACCGCATCCTGTGAAAGAGGCAGTGTTTTTAGCAGCGTGTCCCCCTGATAGATGTTTACGCAGAAGGCTTTTTGAGAATACCGATTTTCTGCCAGCCAAAAAAGCATACAACCAGCAACCAGCATAAGGCATGCGATAACTGCAGGCAGACTCAAAACCTTTCGATTCATTTTACCTCAACTTTCTCGTAGCCTTCCACTGTCAGCTGAAAGCAATTTAACAGCGAGTCAGAAACAAAAACTTTTTTATCCCTTGAAACGATAACTACCTCATATCCATTCTGTCGCGCAGTATTTGCTGCTTTTTCAAAGCCTTGCATAAACAACACGGTCGACAGATAATCGGAAAAAATGCCATCCTGCGAAACTACGGTTACCGAGGCAATATCGGTATCAGCGGGCAGCCCTGTGCGTGGGTCGATAATATGATGGTATGTCTTTCCGTTTATTTCGGCAAAGCGCTCATAGCTGCCGGAAGTGGAAAGCACACAGTTTTCAAGCGAAAGAACGGCAAAATGCTCAAAGGCAGCGCCAAATGGGTCACGCAGACCTATTTGAAAGGCTGTACCATCAGGTTTCCTTCCGTAAAGCAGCATGGCGCTCGACCCCAGCGAACAGATAGCACCCGAAACGCCGTTTTGCTCATAAATCTCAGCCACCTCTGAGAGAACAGCTCCCTTTAAAAGAGCCCCAAGGTCAATTCCCGTTTCTTTCGGAATTGTAACGGTGTTATTTTCCTCATCAATGATAATTTTTGTATCATCTACAAGCGAGGCGGCTTTTTCTATCTCATCTGCATCGGGTAGTTTCCTGTCGGAGATTGCTTTTTTCCAAAGTGATGAGAGCGGCAACACCGAAATATCAAAGCCATCGCCTTGAATTTTGGAAAGTTTAAGCGCCGAGGTTAAAAACGCAACCGTTCCCTTTGATACAGAAACAGCAGTTCCGGCGCTTTGATTTATTTTATAGAGCTCGGAAGTGCTTTCAAAGGCAGAAAATTGTTTTTCCCTTTTCTGTATCAAATCCGAAGCCTTCTGCGCAATCTGCTCAGACTTCTCTTTGCCGTAAAGCTTCTGGGTGAGAAGCGTATCCATAAGATAATCCTGTTTCTCGTAAAGGCGGGCGGAAGAGCTGCAGCCAAAGCAGAGCAACATTATTGACGCAACACAAAAAAACGCTGCCGCTTTTTTCAGTAAAGCAAAAATTCTTTTGCTTTTCATACCATTCTCCTTTACAGATAAAAAGACAACAAAACACGCTGATTTTGTTATCAATAATATATTAACGCATTTTGCGTTTGTTTTCAAGATTTGTTTAGTATTTGTCAATCTTTATAAACCACAAAGGACAGAGCATTTAAAATGCTCTGTCCTTGTTATGGGTCTTACATTAAACAAGCTCGATGATTGCCATTTCGGCAGCATCGCCGCGGCGGGGACCAACCTTAATAATTCTGGTATATCCGCCTTTTTTCTCGGCGTATCTCGGGGCGATCTCGTTAAACAGTTTCTTAGTAACTGCTTCCTTAGTGACAAATGCGAAAACCTGTCTCTTAGAAGCGAGGTCGTTTGTTTTAGCAATGGTGATCATCTTTTCGGCCATAGCGCCGACTTCTTTTGCTCTGGTCACAGTAGTCTCTATCTTGCCGTTTTCAAGCAGATAGGTAACCATAGCTCTGAGCATAGCCTTTCTGTGGCTTGTTGCTCTTCCAAGCTTTCTGGATCCCGGCATTGAAATTCACTCCTTTGTCCTCTGCACAGGGTTTTCCTGTACAGTTTTGAGTTTTTAAAGTTTAGGCACCGCAGTGCGCTTAGTCCATCTCCTGGCTGAGGTCATATCCCAGAGAGTGAAGCTTATTGATAACTTCCTCAAGAGATTTCTTTCCGAGGTTTCTGACTTTCATCATTTCTTCCTCAGTTTTATTGGTGAGATCCTCAACCGTGTTAATTCCGGCTCTCTTCAAGCAGTTGAAGGAACGAACCGAAAGGTCAAGCTCTTCAATCGTCATCTCTAAGATCTTTTCGTGGCTCTTATCGTCTTTTTCGACCATTATTTCGGTGTTAGCGGCCTCTTCGGAGAGGTCAACGAATAATGTGAGATGGTCATTGAGGACCTTGGCAGCGAGCGACACCGCTTCCTTAGCGGAGATAGTGCCGTCCGTCCATACTTCAAGCGTCAGCTTGTCATAGTCGGTAATCTGTCCTACACGGGTATTCTCAACGGTATAGTTTACCTTGAGAACAGGGCTGTAGATACTGTCAACGGGAATAACTCCGATAACGCTTTCGCCCTTTTCGCTCATGATCTCCTTGTTTCTTTCAGCAGAAACATAACCACGGCCTTTTTCAAGGGTGAGATGCATATTCAGCTCTGCATCGGCACCGAGGGTGGCAATGTGCATATCAGGCTCAAGAATCTCGACCTCGGAGTCAGCCTGAATGCTGGCAGCGGTAACCTCACACTCGCCCTTTGCGCTGATCGTAAGCTCTTTGCTTTCCTCACCGGAATAGTTAATGGTAAGGCCCTTGATATTGAGAATAATCTCGGTTACATCCTCTTTAACACCGGGGATCGTGGAAAACTCATGCTGTATTCCGTCAATACGAACCGAAGAGACAGCGACACCGGGAAGTGAGGAGAGGAGAACTCTTCTGAGACTGTTACCGAGAGTTATTCCGTAACCTCTCTCCAGCGGCTCAACAACAAACTTGCCGTAGCGTCCGTCTTCTGTTAAGTCTGTGGAGGTGAATTTGGGTTTCTGAAATTCTATCATGAAATAGCCCTCCCTTTTTGGCTTTCGCCGTTAAATTGTTTGTTACTGACAGGCAATCCCTGCGCCGAGCACAAAGCCGCGGCGCAGAAGACTTCTTATTATTTCGAATACAACTCGACGATCAGGTGTTCCTCGACCTCAAGATCAATCTCATCGCGGCCGGGCAGGCGAACAATCTTGGCTTCACAGGTGTCACGATTGACATCCAGCCACTGGGGAACAGGCTTGGATCCATTGTTCTCAACAAGTGCCTTCATAAAGTCAGCAGATTTTGCTTTCTCGCTGATTGCAACAGTGTCGCCCTCTTTTACGAGGTAGGAAGGAATATTGACCTTCTTACCGTTAACAGTATAGTGACCATGCAGAACAAGCTGTCTGGCCTGAGCGCGAGAAGAAGCAAATCCGAGACGATAGATAACATTATCAAGTCTGGACTCGAGAATTCTAAGCAGGTTTTCACCGGTCATGCCGGGCTTTCTCTCTGCCATTTCAAAATATTTTGCGAACTGGCTTTCCAGAACGCCGTAAAATCTTTTTGCCTTTTGTTTTGCTCTGAGCTGTACACCGTAGTCGGAGACCTTTTTACGGCCCTGTCCGTGCTGTCCGGGAACAGTTTTTCTAAGATCAACGGAGCATTTTCCGGAGTAACATCTGTCACCCTTTAAGAAAAGCTTCTGACCCTCGCGGCGGCATAATCTGCAAACCGCACCGGTATATCTTGCCATTTATAAAGCACCTCCTGTTAAAATTAGACGCGTCTTCTCTTGGGAGGACGGCATCCGTTGTGGGGAATCGGAGTCACATCTTTGATCATGGTAACTTCGAGTCCGGTAGCCTGAAGAGCTCTGATAGCAGCTTCTCTTCCGGAACCGGGGCCTTTAACATAAACCTCAACGGTTTTAAGTCCGTGCTCCATAGCAGCCTTTGCAGCAGTTTCAGCAGCAGACTGAGCTGCGAACGGAGTGCTCTTTTTGGAGCCTCTGAAGCCCAGTTCACCTGCGCTTGCCCAAGAAAGGGCGTTACCCTGACTATCAGTCAGTGTTACGATGGTGTTATTAAAAGTAGACTGAATATGTGCAGCGCCGTGCTCAATGTTTTTGCGCTCGCGGCGTTTGCGAACAGCAGTCTTTTTCGTAGCAGCCTTAGCCATAGCTTATTTCCCTCCCCTGATTATTTCTTTTTATTCGCAATGGTTCTCTTGGGACCTTTGCGGGTTCTTGCGTTGGTTTTGGTCTTTTGTCCGCGAACGGGAAGACCCTTTCTGTGGCGAACGCCACGATAGCATCCAATCTCGATGAGGCGTTTGATATTGAGAGCAACCTCTCTGCGAAGGTCACCTTCTACATGATAGCCTTTATCAATACATTCACGAAGCTTAGAAACCTCGTCCTCAGTAAGATCCTTTACTCTGGTGTCCGGATTGATTCCGGCCTCTGCTAAAATATCATTAGCAGATTTACGACCGATACCGTAAATATAGGTAAGACCAATTTCGACTCGCTTATCTTTGGGCAAGTCAACTCCGGCGATACGTGCCATATTTTATTGCACCTCCAACATAAGTTTTCTTCTTAGCCTTGTCTCTGCTTGTGCTTGGGGTTCTCGCAGATCACCATAATGCGACCTTTTCTCTTGATTACCTTGCATTTTTCACAGATGGGCTTTACCGAAGGTCTAACTTTCATAATGTATACCTCCTTGCGGTCTATTCGACCGATTTAAGCATTATTTCTTCTTGCCTTTGTGATGGACGACATAGCTTTTTACTTAGAGCGCCATGTAATGCGTCCTTTTGAAAGATCATAGGGTGACATTTCAACGGTCACCTTGTCACCGGGAAGGATACGGATGTAATTCATTCGCAATTTTCCCGATATATGAGCAAGGATTTTATGGCCGTTGGGGAGCTCAACCTGAAACATTGCATTAGGCAGTGCTTCAAGAACGGTTCCCTCTATTTCAATTACATCTTCCTTTGACAAACTGATAACCTCCTCGCAAAGGCTTGCGGGCAAATGCCCTATATATCTTTTTAAGTCAGGTGAGGCGGAAACGCAAGTCAGCCGCTTCCCACTGAGAGAGGGAAAAACCTGCATATTCTCTTTCACTTGCCGAAAAAGCTTTTCGTTTTCTGCCCGCCTTTGAGCAGACAACTTACTCTTGCAAAGACTAAATCTTTGTGAGAACCTCAGCCCCATTTTCGGTGACTGCTATTGTGTTCTCAAAATGAGCAGAAACGCTTCCGCTTCTGGTCACAACCGTCCAGCCGTCGCTAAGCACGCGTACTTCATGCCCTTTCAGATTAATCATTGGTTCAATGGCAATGGTCATTCCCTTTTCAAGACGAATTCCTCTGCCCGGCTTACCGTAGTTGGGAACATCGGGCCCCTGATGCATTTCAGTGCCGATGCCGTGTCCGATAAACTCTCGCACAACACCGTAACCATGCGACTCTGCAAGGCTCTGAATTGCGTAACCGATGTCGCCAAGGCGAACACCGGGAGCTGCAAGCTCAATCGCAGTGTCAAGACACTGTTTTGTTACATCAAGAAGCTTTTGGGCTTCGGGAGAAATTTTGCCTACCGGAAAGGTAGCGGCATTGTCGCCGTGCCAACCGTCAACAATCGCGCCGACATCGACGCTTACAATATCTCCTTCACGCAAAACTCTTTTTCCGGGAATTCCGTGAATAACCTCTTCATTGACCGAAAGGCAGACCGAAGCAGGGTATCCTGCATAACCTAAAAAGGAAGGGGTTCCTCCATTGGCTATAATGAAATCATGAACAGCGCGGTCGATTTCTCCGGTTGTAACACCGGGAGCAATCAGGCTTCCAGCAAGCTCTAATGCTTGCCGGGTAAGCCTTCCGGCAATTTTCATTTTTTCGATCTGGCTCGCTGTCTTTAGCTCTATCACAGCGCTCACTCCTCTAAAGCGGCCAGTGTGCGTTTGCTCGTTTCGGCAACCTCTTCCTGACCTTCAATAACGACGAGCTTGCCTCTGCTTTTATAAAAGCTAATCAGCGGCTCGGTTTGCTCATGATAAACTCTGAGTCTTTCTAAAACCGTTTCGGGATGATCGTCCTTGCGACAAACGAGCTGTCCGCCGCATTTATCGCAAGTCTCACCGTCAGCAGACGGCTTATAAATGGTGTGATAGCTTGCCGCGCAGTTTTTGCAAATGCGTCGCCCTGAGAGGCGCTCACAAATCTTCTGGTCGGCAACCTGAATATCAAGTACCTTATCAATATTGATACCCATATCGTCGAGAGCTTGTGCCTGCACAACGGTGCGGGGAAAACCGTCAAGAACAAAGCCGTTCTTACAGTCTTCTGCTTTCAAACGTTCCTTAACAATGCCGATGACGACATCATCAGGCACAAGCGTACCCTCGTCGAGATATTTTTTTGCTTTTAATCCAAGCTCGGTCTCATTCTTGAGAGCCTCGCGAATTATATTTCCTGTGCTGATGGCGGGGATGGAAAGGTGGTTACAGATTACCTCTGCCTGCGTTCCTTTTCCCGCGCCCGGAGCTCCGAGAAGGATCAAATTCATTTTTTATCACCTTATTCAAGGAATCCCTTATAGTGACGCATCATCATCTGGGATTCAAGAGTTTTGGTTGTTTCCAACGCAACGCCGACAACGATCAGCACAGTAGTGCCGCCGAGGGCGAGATTCATCTTGGTGATCGCCTGCATAGCAATGGGGAACACCGCGACCAATCCGAGGAAAATAGCACCGATCAGAATGATCTTGCCTAAAACCTTCATGATATAATCCGAAGTCGGTTTACCGGCACGATAACCGGGAATGGCGCCATTATTCTTTTGAAGATTATTGGCTATCTCGATGGGATTATACTGAATGGAAACATAGAAATAGTTGAATATGATGATGAAAATAAAGTACGCAACTGCATAAATTGCAGAATTGTAATTAAAGATGGTGACGAATTTTGCCCAAAATCCCTTGGTAACGTTGAAGAAAGAAACGAGAATACCGGGCAGGCTGACGATTGAGCTGGCAAAGATGATAGGCATAACGCCGCTCATGTTTACCTTAATCGGAATATAGGAGCTCTGTCCGCCATACTGTTTTCTACCCACAACGCGCTTGGCATACTGAACAGGGATTCTTCTCTCAGCGTCAGACATCAGAACGATAAATCCAACGATAACAACAGCGATGATGATGATTGCGGGTACAAGGAACTTGTAGGCAATACTGTCGCTTATAAAGTACTCCCAGAGCATCGTTGCCGCGCTGGGCAGCTGAGAAACGATACCTGCAAAGAGGATAATCGAAATTCCGTTACCAATACCTTTTTTGTTGATAAGCTCACCAAGCCAAACAATGACAGAGGAACCTGCAACAAATGAAAGAATAATGGTAATGCCTGCAAACCAACCGTAAAAACCACTGGTAACATCAACAATGTTGCTGTTTTTGAGGGTAAAGTAGTAACCGACTGCCATTAAAAGGGCTAAACCTAAAGTTACTATTCGATTGAGCAAATTAATCTTGCGGCGCCCCTCCTCGCCATCCTCTTTTGACCAGCGTTGCAGAGCAGGAAATACAACTGCAAGAAGCTGGACGATAATAGAGGCAGTGATATAGGGCTGAATGGAAAGTGCAAAAAGAGTTGCTTTAGAGAAAGAGTCACCCGTTAGCATATTCATATAACCAAACAGGCTTCCGTTTCCGCTAAGTGTTTCAGCAAAATCTTTAAGCTGGCTCATGTCCAGAAAAGGAACGGGAATAGCCGATCCTACTCTGAAGATCAAAACGATAAGCAAAGTGTAAAGTAGTTTCTTTCTCAGATCGATGATTTTCCATGCGTTTCTAAGTATTTGAAGCATACTTTACACCTCCTCGGCCTTTCCTCCGGCCTGCTCGATCTTCTCGCGAGCAGTCTGAGAGAAAGCAGTGACCTTAACCGTCAGATTGCGGGTAAGCTCTCCTCTTCCGAGAATTTTAATGCCGTCAAGAGTCTTTTTAACGAGGCCTGCTTTTACAATTGCAGCCTCATCGACAACGCTGCCGTCCTCAAAACGGTTGAGTGCGTCAACATTGATGCCGACATACTTGGTGGCGAAAATGTTGTTGAAACCTCTCTTAGGAACGCGTCTTGCGAGAGGCATCTGGCCGCCTTCAAAACCGGGGCGAACTCCGCCGCCGCTTCTGGCTTTCTGGCCCTTATGTCCTTTACCGGCAGTCTTTCCGTTTCCCGAGCCTGCGCCTCTGCCTTTACGGTAAGCCTCGCGGCGGGATCCTTCAGCCGGTGATAATTCAAACAGTTTCATTCCGGTCGCACCTCCTTAAAGCACTATGCTTTTACTACCTCTACGAGGTGGGAAATTTTTCTGATCTTGCCATTGGTAGGCTGATTGTCGGGCTGAACCGTCTCGTCGCCAATCTTTTTCAGACCGAGGGCATATGCGGTTGCAATCTGATCTTCTTTGCATCCGATCAGGCTCTTTTTCAGAGTGATTTTAACCTTATCCATTCTTTAAGCCCTCCTTAACCTACCATAACTTCTTTAACGCTTTTTCCGCGAATTTCAGCGACCTGCTCAGCGTCTCTGAGAGATGCTAAGCCCTGAATGGTAGCTCTGACCACATTACACGGATTATTGCTGCGGAGCGATTTGGTACGAATGTCTTTAATTCCGGCAATTTCAACAACTGCACGAACAGGACCGCCGGCGATAACACCGGTACCGGGAGCAGCAGGTTTCATAAGAACTCTGCCGGCTCCGTATGCTCCGATAACTTCATGGGGGATCGAAGTGCCCTTAAGAGACACCTTGATCAGATTTTTCTTCGCGTCTTCAATCCCCTTGCGGATAGCATCAGGTACTTCTCCTGCCTTGCCTAAGCCGAAGCCTACGGTTCCTTGTCCGTCGCCTACGACTACCAGAGCAGCAAATTTAAAAATTCTACCACCCTTGACAGTTTTTGATACGCGGTTAATGGCAACTACTTTTTCCTGCAGTTCCATAGTCGATGCATCAATTAAGCTCACAAGTAAAACCTCCTCTTAGAATTTGAGGCCGCCCTCACGGGCACCTTCGGCTAACTCTTTCACGCGACCGTGATAGATATATCCGCCTCTGTCAAAAACAACGGTTTCAATGCCCTTTTCAAGAGCACGCTTGGCGATAGTCTCGCCGACTTTCTTTGCAGCCTCTTTGTTTCCGCCGTATGCGCCAAAATCCTTTTCGAGCGTAGAAGCAGAAGCAAGAGTTACTCCGCTGACGTCGTCAATGATCTGCACATAAATGTGCTTGGCGGAGCGAAATACATCAAGACGGGGGCACTCGGGTGTACCGCTTATTTTGGAGCGGACACGAGCGTGTCTCTTAAGCCTTGCTTTATTGCTATCAGGCTTTGTAATCATATCTTGTCACTCCTTACTTATTTCTTGGCGCCTTTACCGGCTTTTCCCTCTTTGCGACGGATAACCTCATCGGCATACTTGACACCCTTGCCCTTATAAGGCTCAGGCAGTCTCTTCTCGCGGACTTCAGCAGCAAACTGACCGACCTTTTGTTTATCGGGACCGCTGATAATAATCTGGTTGGGGTTGGGAACTTCGATAGAAATACCCTCAATCTCACTCATGATAACCTGATGAGAATAACCCAAGTTCATAACCAGATCCTTGCCCTGCTTTGCGACTCTGTAACCAACACCATTAACTTCCAGAGTTTTGGAAAATCCTTTGGTGACACCCTCAACCATGTTGGAAACGAGGGTTCTGGTCAGGCCGTGAAGGGATTTGTGTTCTTTTGCTTCACTGGGGCGGGTAACGGTGATTGCACCTGTGCCGACCTCAATGATCATATCCTTATGAAATTCCTGTGTAAGAGTGCCTTTAGGGCCTTTTACGGTAAGGGTGTTTCCGTCGAGCTTGACATCAACGCCTGCGGGAATTTCAACAGGCAGTCTTCCTATTCTTGACATTACTGTTTACCCCCTTACCATACAAATGCCAGAACTTCGCCGCCGACATTCTCTTTACGAGCTTGTTTGTCGGTCATAACGCCCTTGCTTGTGGAAACAATGGCGATGCCGAGGCCTTTCATGACCTTGGGCATATCCTCGCAACCGGAGTAAATTCTCAGGCCGGGTTTGGAAACCTTGCGAAGACCGGTGATGATCTGGGTCTTGTTAGGACCGTATTTTAAAGTAATTTTAATGATACCCTGTTTGCCGTCCTCAATAACCTCGAAGTCTTTGATATAGCCTTCATCAAGCAATATCTGAGCTATCGACTTTTTCATGTTGGACGCAGGTACCTCTACTGTGTCATGCTTTGCAGTATTCGCATTGCGAATTCTTGTCAGCATATCAGCAACTGTATCAGTGATTTGCATAGCGTCAACCTCCTTTGCTTGTGCTTACCAGCTGGCTTTCTTGACTCCGGGGATTTCTCCCTTGTAGGCGAGTTCTCTGAAGCAGATTCTGCAGATTCCGTATTTACGGAGATAACCGTGGGGTCTACCGCAGATCTTGCACCGATTGTATGCTCGTACAGAGAATTTCGGTGCCCGCTGCTGTTTAATTTTCATAGATGTTTTGGCCACTTAAAATCCCTCCTTACTTTGCAAACGGTGCGCCCATGAGCGAAAGCAGCTCACGTGCTTCTTCGTCTGTCTTGGCAGTGGTGATGAAGCAGATGTCCATACCTCTGACCTTGTCAATCTTGTCATACTCGATTTCGGGGAAAATGAGCTGTTCTTTGATACCCATAGAATAGTTTCCGCGTCCGTCAAAAGAATTGGCGTTAATACCGCGGAAGTCTCTTACTCGGGGAAGAGCGAGCGAGAAGAGTCTGTCAATAAACTCATACATTTTCTCGCCTCTTAAGGTAACCTTTGCTCCGAGGACCATGCCCTCTCTGAGCTTAAAGTTTGCAACGGATTTTCTGGCACGGCAGAGAACCGGTTTCTGTCCGGTAATCTTGGTCAGATCTCCGACAATTGCGTCAACGATTTTGGCATTATCCTTTGCCTCGCCGCTGCTGATGGTGACAACGACCTTTTCAAGCTTGGGAATCTGCATGACGCTCTTGTAGCCGAATTTTTTCATCAGCTGGGGTGCAATATCACTCTGATATGCTTGCTGTAATCTTGCCATGATAATTCCTCCTCACTTAAAATGTTTCGCCGCAGTTACTGTGCTTACAAACGCGAACGGTCTTACCGTTTTTATCCTTAGCATGAGCGACTCTGGTAGGTTTTTTGCACTTGGGGCAAACAAGCATAACCTTGCTTGCATACATAGGGGCTTCAGCCTTAACGATGCCGCCATTCTCACCCATTCTGCGGGGTTTGACATGCTTGGTTACCATGTTGAGACCTTCAACGATAACCTTGCTCTCTTTGGGGCTGACTTCGAGGACTTTGCCCTTCTTGCCCTTGTCATCACCCGAGATGATAAAGACGGTATCGCCTGTTTTAACGTGAATTTTATTCATTTGCCGACACCTCCGAATTAAAGTACTTCGGGCGCGAGAGAGAGGATCTTAAGATAATCATGATCTCTCAATTCTCTTGCGACAGGCCCGAAAATACGTGTACCTCTGGGGTTTTTATCTTCTCTGATGATAACAGCAGCATTTTCATCAAATCTGATGTAAGTGCCGTCATCTCTGCGGACGCCCTTTGCAGAACGAACGATAACTGCTCTGACAACGTCGCCCTTCTTTACAACTCCGCCGGGAGCTGCTTTTTTAACCGATGCTACAATAACATCTCCGATATTGGCGTACCTCCTGCGGGAACCGCCCAGCACACGGATGCACATAAGCTCCTTTGCGCCGGTGTTATCGGCTACCTTGAGGTGGGTTTGCATCTGAATCATGATGCTTCCTCCTTTTTTGTCCTGTAAGACCCTCTTATAAAGCTTGGAAGCGGCAACGCCTTACCGCCTTTACACCTTAAAGGCTGCCTTACGGCCTAAATTTAACAAATAATTATCTGGCTTTTTCGATGATCTCGACAACTCTCCATCTTTTATCCTTGGAGAGGGGGCGAGTTTCCATGATCTGGACCTTATCGCCTACACCGCAAGCATTTTGCTCATCGTGAGCCTTGAATTTAACGGTGCGCTTAACGATCTTTTTGTAAAGCGGATGGCGGACATTGTCCTCGATGGCAACAACAACGGTTTTGTCCATCTTGTCACTAACGACCTTGCCTACTCTGGTTTTTCTTAAAGTTCTTTCAGCCATGGTTTAAATCCTCCTTCCGCTTACTGTGCATCACTCAGCTGTTTTTCTCTGATAAGGGTCATGACTCTTGCGATGTCTTTCTTAACAGAGTGGATCCGCATGGGATTGTCCAGCTGATTGATCGCATGCTGGAAACGAAGATTGAAGAGCTCATCTTTAAGGTCTTTTAAAAGCTGATTGAGCTCAAGCTCATTTTTATCACGCAGTTCTGCGATTTTCATTACTCCTCAACCTCCTGTTCCTTTTTCACAAATTTACATTTAATGGGAAGCTTATGCATAGCAAGACGAAGTGCTTCTCTTGCGACATCTTCAGCAACTCCACCAATTTCAAACATAACTCTGCCGGGCTTAACGACAGCTACCCAATACTCAGGGCTACCTTTACCGGAACCCATTCGGGTCTCAGCAGGTTTCTCAGTGATGGGCTTATCAGGGAAAATTTTGATCCAGACCTGACCGCCTCTTTTGATATAACGAGTCATAGCAATACGGGCAGCCTCAATCTGATTAGAGGTGATCCAAGCAGGCTCAAGTGCCTGAATACCGAAATCTCCGTAAGTCACTTTGTTTCCGCGGGTAGCAGCACCCTTCATGCGGCCTCTGTGAACTCTTCTGTATTTAACTCTTTTAGGCAGAAGCATTACTTGCTACCTCCTTCCTTTCGAGTGTTCTTTGCGTTAGCGAGAACCTCTCCGGTGTAAATCCAAACCTTAACGCCGATGCGGCCGTAAGTGGTGGCAGCCTCAGCAAAACCATAGTCAATGTCGGCACGGATGGTCTGAAGGGGAATAGTTCCTTCATGATACTGCTCGGTACGAGCAATTTCAGCACCGCCGAGTCTTCCCGAAACACTAACTTTAATTCCCTTTGCACCAAGCTTCATTGCTCTTCCGATTGCCATTTTCATAGCTCTGCGGAAGGAAGCACGCTTCTCAAGCTGAGCTGCAATGCTCTCAGAAACGAGCTGTGCATTGAGATCCATATTTTTAACTTCTGTAACCTTGATGTCAACATTCTTACCGAGCATCTTAGCTAAATCTAAACGAAGCTTCTCGATCTCGGTGCCGCCTTTACCGATGATGATACCGGGTTTTGCGCAGTAAATGTTAACTCTGACAAGAGAATCAATTCTCTCGATCTCGATACGGGGAACACCCGCATCGTAGCATCTCTTTTTGAGATATTTTCTCAGTTTGTAGTCCTCAACGAGGGTGTCTCCGAAGGATGCGTCAGATGCATACCAACGGGAATCCCAATCCTTGATGACACCGACTCTGAGTCCGTGGGGATTAACTTTCTGGCCCATAGTTTGCCTCCTTATTCTTTCTCCTTCAGAACGAGGGTGATGTGTGATGATCTTTTGAGTACTCTGAATGCTCTGCCCTGTGCGCGGGGTCTGATGCGCTTCATGATCGGTCCGGGGCAAACAAAGCATTCCGAAACATAGAGCTTTGTTTTGTCCATATTGTGATTGTTTTCCGCGTTAGCGATGGCCGATTTCAGGAGCTTTACAAGCAGTTCTGACGCAGCCTTGGGGGTGTGTTTCAGAATTGCCATTGCTTTATCAGCAGGCTGATTTCTGATCAGATCAAGAACGATCTGCACCTTTCTCGGCGAAATGCGAGCATATCTAAGGTAAGCTTTTGCTTCCATTTTGTATTTCCTCCTTCCGGCCTAATTACTGTTCGAAGTTTTGCTTCCCGAGTGACCTTTAAAGGTTCTTGTGGGAGCGAACTCGCCAAGCTTATGACCGACCATATCCTCCGTGACATAAACGGGGACATGTTTGCGTCCGTCATGAACGGCGATGGTGTGTCCGACAAATTCGGGGAAAATGGTGGAAGCTCTGTCCCAAGTTTTGAGAACGCGCTTCTCACCGGCTTCGTTCATAGCAACGATTCTTTTATAAAGTGCCTCCTGTACGTAGGGGCCTTTCTTAACACTTCTGCCCAATTTAAATGCCTCCTTTCAGCATTACTTGCCGCCTCTGCGTTTCACGATGAGCTTATCGGAGCTCTTATGCTTAGCTCTGGTCTTGTATCCGAGAGCAGGCTTGCCCCAAGGAGTAACAGGTCCCGGTCTACCGATGGGGGATTTTCCCTCACCACCACCGTGGGGGTGGTCACAGGGGTTCATAACAGAACCTCTGACGGTCGGGCGCCAACCCATGTGGCGTTTTCTGCCGGCTTTACCGATGCTGACATTTTCGTGATCAATATTGCCGACCTGTCCGATAGTTGCCATTCCTTCAACAGGAACATTTCTAAGCTCGCCGGAGGGCAGACGGATGAGTGCGTAAACGCCCTCTTTTGCCATAAGCTGTGCCATGATACCGGCACTTCTTGCAAGCTGAGCGCCCTTACCGGGATATAGCTCAATGTTATGGATGAAGGTACCAACGGGGATATTGCTTAAAGGAAGAGCGTTACCGGGCTTAATATCAGCCTCGGGGCCGGAAACAACGGTGTCACCGACATTGAGACCAACAGGAGCCAAGATATATCTTCTCTCCTTATCCTCATACTCGAGGAGCGCAATATGTGCGCTGCGGTTAGGATCATATTCCAACGAGAGAACGGTTGCGGGAATTCCTGCCTTATCTCTCTTGAAATCAATGATTCTGAATTTTCTCTTATTTGCTCCGCCGCGGTGTCTAACGGTGATACGGCCGTAGCTGTTTCTTCCGTTGACTTTATCAGTTTTTGCAATCAGGGATTTTTCAGGGCCTTTCTTGGAAAGCTGGCTGAAATCGGTGACTGTCATCTGACGTCTGGCGGGAGTAGTAGGCTTATAACTCTTAATTGCCATTTTATTTCACTCTCCTGTTCGGCTTTGCGGGCTTTTTTCGCCCATAAACTGCCGTTTTTAAGTTTGTTTGGAATTAGGCGAGGTTATCGAAAAACTCGATGGTCTTGGAGTTTTCGGTAACAGTGACAATGGCCTTTTTCCAGTCAGGACGATAGCCTTCGTTTCTGCCCATTCTCTTCAGTTTGCCCTTGCAGTTCATAATGCAAACCTTTTTGACCGAAACGCCGGGGAAAATCTCCTCGCAAGCTCTTTTTACATCAATCTTGGTAGCGTCTACTGCGACGGCAAAGGTGTATTTTTTGGAAGCCAGACCCGAAACGCTTTCCTCAGTGATGATCGGCTTTAAAATGATGTCGCGGGCTGTTTTCATTTATCATACACCTCCTCGATTTTGAGTGCTGCATCCTTGGCAAGGATGAGCTTATCGTGATTTAAGATGTCATAGGTGCTGATGGTGTTGTAAAGAGCAGTGGTAACTCCGGGGATGTTCGCAGCACTCTTAATAACGGTGTTATCAACAGCGGGCATAACAATGAGAGCTTTTTTATCTGCTCCGAGAGCCTTCAGCATTTCAACCATCTTCTTGGTTTTGATCTCCTCGAAGGAAATCTTGTCAACAACTATAAGATCTTTATCAAGCACCTTGCTGGACAGAGCCGAAAGCAGTGCGAGCTTTCTGACCTTCTTGTTGAGAGAGTATCTGTAATCGCGGGGCTTGGGTCCGAGAGCGATACCGCCGTGTCTCCACTGGGGAGCGCGGATGGAACCCTGACGAGCATGACCTGTGCCCTTTTGTCTCCAAGGCTTACGTCCGCCGCCTGCGACCTCTGTTCTGGTCAGAGTTGACTGCGTGCCCTGTCTCTGGTTGGCGAGGTAATTGACAACTGCCTCATGCATAACAGCGGTGTTGGGCTCGATGCCGAACACGGTCTTGGACAGTCTCATTTTGGAAACCTCGTTGCCTGCCATATCAAAAACTTTAACCTGTGGCATTGTGCTTCCTCCTTCCCTTACGCCTTAACGCTGTCGGAGATGCAAACGATTCCATTCTTGGGACCGGGGATAGCACCCTTCAGCGC
>JAZQMT010000033.1:0-5926 GCA_045543635.1 Oscillospiraceae bacterium
GTCTTCCCATTATTTTCAACTCCTTTTCTTTATTTTAACATAAAAAATGATGGCAGACACTTTTTTGTGTCTACCATCATTATACCACTTCAAAAATACTCTCTGCTTTTTTGTTATTTTAACTTAAAAATTTATATTAGCTGTCATAAAAAGACAGAATTGATTTTTTCTAAAACTTTTGATATACTTATTTTAGGTAAAATATTGTATAATAAAAGGAGCCGATATTATGAAGATCGTGGTAGTGGGTGCCGGTTATGTCGGGCTTTCTAATGCAATTTTGCTTGCTCAAAAACATCATGTAATTGCTGTGGATATTCTTGCAGAAAGAGCAAAAGCCATCAATGACCGTGTTTCCCCGATTGAAGACAAGGAAATTGAAGAATACCTCAAAACTCGTAAGCTTGATCTAACCGCAACGACTGATGCGGAAACTGCTTACATTGGTGCTGATTATGTTATTATTTCAACACCGACTAACTATGACCCCGAGCTCAATTTTTTTGATACATCGTCAGTCGAAAGTGTTATAGATTCGGTTTTAAAGTTAAATCCCAAAGCTACAATTGTTATTAAATCGACTGTTCCCGTTGGCTACACCGAAGGACTCTGCGAAAAACACAATTGTAATCGCATTTTATTTTCTCCTGAATTTCTGCGCGAAGGACATGCCCTCTATGATAATCTATATCCCTCACGAATTATTGTCGGATACACAAAAAGAGACCCCTCTATGCGCAAAGCAGCACAAGAATTTGCAATGATGCTTGCAGAAGGGGCTTTGAAAGAAAGTGTTGATGTTTTGATGCCTGCTCTCACAGAGGCTGAAGCAATCAAGCTTTTTTCCAACACTTATCTCGCGTTGCGTGTAGCATATTTCAACGAGCTTGACACATACGCCGAAATGAAGGGGCTTGATACCAAAAAGATTATTGAAGGAGTTTGTCTTGACCCCAGAATCGGAAACCACTACAACAACCCCTCTTTCGGTTACGGAGGATATTGTCTTCCCAAGGATACCAAGCAACTGCTTGCAAATTATGACAAGGTTCCCAACAACATTATCTCGGCTATTGTTGAATCAAACAGAACCAGAAAAGACTTTATTGCCAATCGCATTATCGAAAAAAAGCCTAAGGTTGTCGGTATATACCGTCTTACCATGAAAGCAGGAAGTGATAACTTCCGCCACAGCTCTATTCAAGGCGTTATGAAACGCATTAAGGCGCACGGAATTGAGGTTATTATCTATGAACCGGCGCTGAAAGAAAGCTCTTTCTATAACAGCCGCGTTATTCGAAATCTTGATGAGTTCAAACAAGCTTCCGATATTATTCTTGTAAATCGCTACAACGATGAAATTTCTGATGTTATAGAAAAGGTTTATACCCGAGATCTGTACTTCAGAGATTAAGAAAAGCCTGCCTTGCGGCAGGCTTTTTACTCTTATTTTAAAATTTTAACAGAGCCGACAAGCGGAAGTTCTTTTGCTTTTCCTTGAGCAGCATTAACGATTCCGATAATCATAAATGCAAGGAACACAATATTAACAAGCCAACCTAAAAGCCAGAAAAATACACCGACAAACGGAATAAGTTTCAGCACGACATTGACAATAGAATAAATAATATTCCATGCGATATAAAAGATAAAAAGAACAAGCCCTTGATTTGCGTGGAAACGTGCAAAACGGGATTCCTTTGCTGCGAAAACTGGAACGAGAACAAGAATTCCGATATAAGCAAGAATAGCAAATACCTTGTTATTATTGATGTCTGCAGTGTCATACTCTGCTGTTGTATCAGCAGTATTGTTGATTTCATTAAACTTTTCTTTTACGGTTTCCTCAAAAGAAGTGTTGTTTTCTGCTGCGCACTGTGCGCAAAGGTTTTCATTTTCCTTAATTTCTTTTCCGCATTTGGGACAATATGGCATAATATGTACCTCCTTAATTTTTTATCTATTTTATCATATAAAAACAAAAATGTAAACAACCTGTTTATCACAAAAGTTTTTTGTTTTTTATTAAAAAATAGCATTTTATAAATTTATATGTTATAATACAGAAAACAAAGGAGCTGTTATATGAAAATATTATATTTATTAGAAGAAATCCGAACTCCTATCGGAGATTTTATTTTCAGCACAATCACACATTTGGGAGAGGAAACTATTTTTATTTTAATCGGACTGATTTTCTTTTGGTGCATAAACAAAAAAGAGGGATATTATCTGCTTTGTGTAGGGTTGATCGGAACTATCGCAAATCAGTTTTTAAAGCTAATATTCCGTGTCCCTCGTCCTTGGATAAAGGATAAAACCTTTACAATTGTTGAAAGTGCAAGAGCTGAAGCCTCGGGTTATTCTTTTCCAAGTGGACACACTCAATCCTCTGTTGGAATATTTGGCGGTATTGCCAGATGGAATAAAAACACTATTGTTCGTATTTTATGCATAGCCGCCTGTGTTCTTGTTCCGTTTTCCAGGATGTATCTCGGAGTACATACAGCTTTAGATGTCGGTGTTTCTATTTTTCTTGCATTAATTTTGATTTTAGGACTTTACCCTCTTGTTTGCAAAGCAACCAATAACAAAAAAACAATGCGATTTTTGTTCGCTTGTATGACGCTTTTAGCCATTTCCCTTCTTATATATGTTTCTGTTTATCCCTTTCCTATTGAACTTAATACCGCCAATCGACTTCACGGAACAGAACACGCCTATAAAATGCTTGGTTGTACCCTTGGGCTTTGGTTATCCTTTGAAATTGATGAATGCTTTATTAAATTTGAAACAAAAGCAGTTTGGTGGGTTCAGGTTTTAAAAATAGTTCTCGGTCTTATCCCTATTGTTGCTATTAAATTTGGATTAAAATACCCTCTGTATGCGATTATTTCAAACACATTTATTGCTGACTGCATTAGATATTTTCTTTTAACTGCAGTTGCAGGCTGTGTCTGGCCGTTAACCTTTCGATTATTCACAAGGTTCTCGAAAAAAAAATAACACATAAACAAACAGCTCTGCCATCGCGATCTGCTCTATAGCAGACACAATGGCGGAGCTGTTTTCATTATTCCTTTTCTGCCAAAACGGCGGTAAGCCACTGCCAATAAGCAGCAACTTCTGAAATGAAAATATGTTCCTTTGTGGTGTGCGCACCGCGGGAGGTAGGTGCCAAACCAACTGCATCCATATCGGGAATTGCACCTGTTATAACTGAGGTTTCAATACCGCCCTGTACCCTCTCAAGCTGGGGCTCTTCTCCGAAAAGTTTGATATGCTCAGCAATAAATTTATCTCTGAAGGGAGATTTTACTGCTTCTCTCCAGCCAGAAGAGGAATCCTGATATTCCGTTTCAAATCCAAGAATTTTTGCCATTTTTGCATAATAATCATACAGCATAAACATATCGGCATCATTTGACGAACGAATACCGAAAGAGGCAGTAAAAACACCGTCTGTTAAAGCTGCATTAGAGAGAACGCTAAGTGTTATGAGAATAGCGTTATCATCTCCATCTTCACGATAAGGCATGGTTTTTATAACACGAAGTAAATTTGCAACTTGGGCACTTTCTTCGCAGCAAATTGCAGTTTTGGGAAGCTCTGCCGGTGTAATATCCAATTTAATATCCGGGTCGGTTTTCTCATATATTGCCTTTATTCCGGCAAAACATTTTTCCAAAATATCAGTAACCTCAGAAATAAGATCTGACGGAACAGCAATCGTTGCCCGGCAACTTTTTAATATCGCAGTTTTTTCTGTTTCAAGCTCACAAAGATAAACCGGCATATCTGAAATTGAGGAAAGCAGTTCACCCATATTATTCCCTGCACAAGTTCGACCTTTGCGTATCATAAGACCGGAGTGACCACCAATACCGCCATACAATTTAAGCTTCAAAGCAGTATACCCTGCTTTAATAGGCTGCATATCAAATTTTCGTTTTATTATCCCCGTATATTTACCCATACTGCTGACTGCCAATACATGAGAATCTCCGCAATCCATATTTATCATACGGCGAGAACGAATTTTGCTCATATCAAAAGCACGGATACCGAGAAGACCAATTTCCTCCTCAACAGTAAACAAAAACTCAAGCTCGGGGTGTGCAATTTTACTTGAATCTGCAATTGCAAGCATGGTTGCAACTCCCACGCCGTTATCAGCACCAAGTGTTGTTCCCTCTGCATGCAACTTATCCCCGGTTATTTTAAGACGAATGGAATCCTTTAAAAAGTCAAACTCGCAATTTTCCTCTTTAACACACACCATATCCAAGTGTGCCTGAAAAAGAATAGATGGCTGTTGCTCATATCCTTTTGTTGCGGGGACCTTCATAAAAACATTGCCTTTAGCATCAACGGTATATTCAAGTGAATGTTGTTCGGCAAAATTCTTTATAAATTCAACAAGCTCTTTTTCATTTTTAGAGCCATGAGGAATTTTGCATATTTCACCAAACCATTTGAAAAATTCTTGCGGTTTTAAATCGTTCAAAATAGGATAGCACATAGTTCTCCTCCTAAAACTCATATTCATCAAAGCCATATCCTACACCATCTGACAGAGTAATCATATCGCCATTGACCTCAAAGCCACCTGTGACGCCTTTTTCAGGATCGGTAAAAGAGAAAAATGAGTCAAGGTCGGCAGATACAATATTATCCTTTGCAACAACAACAGCCGCGGCGGCCGCTATTGCAAGCTTGGACTCGGACATACATCCAACAAGGCAGGTTTTTCCGTATTCTTTTGCAATATCACTGATTTGAAGTGCTCTGTATATTCCGCCGCATTTCATAAATTTGATGTTTACTATATCGCAGGCGTCATGCTCGCAAACAATTCTTGCCTGCTCGGGAGTGTGAACACTTTCGTCGGCCATAATAGGAATGGGAGAGCGCTTTTTAATTTCTGCCATTCCGTGAACATCCCAAAAAGGAAGCGGCTGTTCTGCTTCGCTTATGTTATATTTAGCAATTTCATTTAAAACACGCAAAGAGGTTTCAATATCGTAGCCTTGATTTATATCAATTCGAAGGTCTATCTCATTTCCGACAGCAGCTCTTATCTGGCGCAAAACCTCAATATCCTTTTGAGGTTCTATTCCGCATTTTATTTTAAGAATACGAAATCCCTCATTTACACGCTCAAGGCTTTCCTTTGTCATTTCCTCGATAGTGTCAATACCGATAGTAATATCTGTTTGAAGCCTATTTGTTTTTGCGCCAAGCAGTGTATGTACCGGCTTGCCTGCCTGTTTTCCGATTATATCATAGCATGCAACATCTATTGAAGCTTTGGCGGCAGGGTTAGCAAGCAGTTTGTCATCCATTTTTTGGTGGATAGCGGCAATATCGGTAGGATCCATTCCTATAAGATCAGGCTTCATATATTCAATAGCGGCAACAACGGTATCAAGCGTTTCGCCCGCAACAAGAGGGCTGGGAGCAGCCTCTCCAAGTCCGTAAATACCACTATCTGTAAAAATTTTGGTGTAAATTCTGCTTGAACGGTCACTCCCTGTTCCAAATGCAATTTTATACACCTTTCTGCGCTTAAAGCTGACAAGCTTTGTTTGAATATCAATAATTTTCATTTTACCACTCTTCTCTAATTTGATAGATATAAACGCGGCAATATTTTATAACATACAAATCCTCATTGTCAACCCAAATTTAAATAATAACATAACAGCATAATAAAATGTTGGCTACCTAACTTTATTTTATTGCATGTTATTTATAATTTAATCAATTTTTCTAAAACAAAAAACCCAAAGACTCTCATCCTTGGGTTTTGGTGGGAGAGGCGGGAGTTGTCGACCATCCGCATGGACACTCGCCCCTCAAACGTGCCTGTCTGCCTGTTCCAGCACACTCGCTTATTTAAGCGCCCCTTCTCAAGAGCGCCTAA
>JAZQMT010000034.1:0-18368 GCA_045543635.1 Oscillospiraceae bacterium
TGGTTGTAAACAGTATCGTGGGAATTGCAGGATTGCTGCCTACCCTGAGTGCAATTAATGCCTGTAAAGATGTTGCCCTTGCCAATAAAGAATCTTAGGTTACCGGCGGCGCACTTGTCATGAAAGCTGAAGCAGATAAGCGGGTTAACATTTTTCCTGTAGATAGCGAACATTCGGCTATTTTTCAGTGCATGCAGGGATGTAGGGAAAGGGAAGTTAAGAAAATTATTCTAACCGCTTCGGGCGGACCCTTTTTCGGTTATACTAAAGATATGCTTAGAAATGTAACCAAAGAGCAGGCACTTACCCACCCTAACTGGAGCATGGGTGCGAAAATTACGATTGATTCGGCAACCCTTATGAATAAGGGCGCTGAGCTTATTGAGGCTGTCTGGCTGTTTCATAAAAAAGCAGAGGATGTTGAAATTGTTGTTCATCGCGAATCGGTTATCCATTCGCTTATTGAGCTTGCAGATAATGCGGTATTAGCTCAGCTTGGGACTCCTGATATGCGTATCCCCATTCAGTATGCAATTACTTATCCTGATAGACTGCCTTCATCAGCACCTCGCCTATCCCTTACCGATTATGCAAAGCTAACCTTTTATCAACCGGATTTAAAAACCTTTGAGGCACTTGCTGCCTGTAAAAAGGCAATCGAGTTGGGCGGACTTTATCCTTGCGCTGTCAACTGCGCCAATGAACAGGCTGTTTCACTGTTTTTGGAGGACAAAATTAAATTTGTCCAAATCGGAGAAATGGTCTCTAAGGCTCTTTCGTATAAAAATTATTCGGGTGAATATACATTAAATGATATTTTGAATACCGATGCTGAAATTAGGGAATATGTAAAATCATTGGTATAGTTTTTTTACTTTTTATAGAAAGGCGAATATATGGATATTTTAGGAACCATTTTGCTAACGGCGTTGATGTTTGGCATTCTGATTTTTCTGCATGAACTCGGGCATTTTATAACTGCAAAACTTTTTAAAGTTAAAGTCAATGAGTTTTCTATTGGGTTTGGTCCCAAGCTTTTTAAATTTGGGAAAGGGGAAACGGTGTATTCGCTTCGTGCTTTGCCTGTCGGTGGATTTGTCAGCATGGAGGGTGAGGATGAGGATAGTGATGACCCGCGTGCATTCCGTCGGCAGAAGGTTTGGAAACGCATTATCATTTGTTCTGCGGGCGTTTTTATGAACTTTGTGCTTGGTATTCTAATTGCCATAATTTTAGTGGCTTCAACAAATTCGCAATACCTTACCAGTACCACGGTCGCTGAAGTTATTTCCGGGGAAACAGCGCAAAACCCTCTTCAAAAAGGAGATAAAATTCTCTCTATTTCGGGTTATCGCATTTTTGTCGGCGAGGATATTACCTTTGGTGTGTCTCGCAGCGATCCTACGGGTAAAACCGAACTTATCGAGCTTGAAACGGAATTTGTTGTTTTGCGAGGCGGAGAAAAGCTAACCCTTAAAGATGTTCACCCATTTACCCGTGTAACCTATGATGACGGAACACAGGAGGATCGCTATTGTTTTTATGTAAATCCTGAAAATAAAACATTTTTAAATGTGATTCGACATGGTTTCTTTGAGGCGGTTTCATATATTAGAACAACCGTTTTGGGGCTTTTGGATCTTATAACAGGCAGAGTAGGGATTGATGGTCTTGGCGGTGTTGTAAAAGTCGGCCAGGTAGTCGGGGAAGCTGCAAAATACGGTATTTCTAACTTTTTTAGCCTTGTTGCAATGATTTCTGTTAACCTCGGTGTTATGAATTTGCTTCCTATTCCCGCACTCGATGGCGGCAGAATTGTACTGCTTGCCTTTGAAGGAATATTCCGTAAACCCCTTAACAGTAAGCTTGAGTATGCGCTTATTGCAGTTAGCATGATTTTACTATATGCACTTATGATTTTTGTGCTGGTTAAAGATGTAATTTCCATTTTCTGATAGGTGGCAAACAAGAATGACAAAACAAATTAAAATCGGAAATAAAATAATAGGCGGTGGGAATAGCGTTGCTGTTCAGTCAATGCTTAATGTTATCAGCACCGATGTTAAGGGGAATGTTGAGCAGGCTAAAAGATTAGAGACATCAGGCTGCGATATTGTTCGTGTTTCGGTGCCTGATATGCAAGCTGTTAAGCTTGTTGAGGCAATAAAAAAGGAAATTTCTATCCCGCTTGTTGCCGATATTCATTTTGACTATAAAATTGCAGTGGAATGTGCTGCTGCGGGTATAGATAAAATTCGCATTAATCCCGGAAATATCGGAGATAGTGATCGTGTCCGTGCTGTTGCTGTAGCCTGTAGAAACAAAAATATTCCCATTCGAATCGGGGTTAATTCCGGTTCCCTCGAAAAAGAAATATTAAAAAAATATGGCGGTGTTACCGCTGCCGCACTTTGCGAAAGTGCGCTTATGCAAGCTCAAATGCTCGAGCAGTTTGATTTTGATGATATAGTTATTTCAATAAAATCCTCTGATGTGAAAAAAACTATTGAGGCTTATAGAGAAATTTCACAAAAATGCCCCTATCCGCTTCATCTCGGCGTCACTGAGGCGGGCAGTGCACATATGGGGCTTGTTAAATCTGCTATCGGTATTGGTTCTCTCTTGTGTGATGGAATAGGGGATACGATTCGCGTTTCTTTAACCGATATTCCCGAAAAAGAGGTTGCAGCAGGGCATGATATTTTGCGCGCTATCGGGCTTGAAAAGGGAATACAGATTGTTTCCTGTCCGACCTGCGGGAGAACGAAAATTGACCTTATTTCTATTGCTGCAGAGGTGGAAAATGCCTTGCGGCATGTAAAAAAGAATATTAAGGTTGCAGTTATGGGCTGCGTTGTGAATGGTCCCGGCGAAGCCGGCGATGCCGATATAGGCATTGCGGGCGGCGATAAATGTGCCGTTTTGTTTAAAAAGGGTGAAATTATTTGTAAATTGAAAGAGGAGGAAATCGTTGAAAGACTGATTTCTGAAATCGAAAAAATGTAAACAGAACAGGAATTAAAAAAATGAAACCAAATTTCAGGGAAATGTTTGAAAACTATTTACCCGAAGAAATTCTCGAGGGGTTCTCGGATTGTGAAATTCTTGGGATAGATATAGGGGAGGAGTCTCCCGTCATTCGTTTGGAAACTGCCTTTTCGCAGCTCCCGAGTGTAGCTCATATTCTTGAGACCGAACAAATCCTTTCCAAAGTTCTTATGAAAAGGGTGCGTTTTGTGCCCCGTTTTTCTCCTAAGCTTTTTTCTAAAACTGCAGTTACATATATCTTGGACGAGCTGAAATTTCGCGGAAAAACCGTTAATGGATTTTTTGCAGGAGCAATAGCGGATTTTTCAGATGATAAACTTACAATTTTCCTTTCCCATGGCGGAAAAGATATTCTGGAACGCAATTTCTGCTCTCAGGAAATCTCAGAAATAATCCGTGAATGGTTTTCCAAAAGTGTGGAAGTCTGTTTGGAAGAAACTGCAGACACAGGTGTAGCATCTACAGAATATGTAGAGCCGATAGTCTATCGTAATGCCCCGCCGGCTCCGCCTCCGCCCCGCCCGAAATACACCGGTAGCTACGATATACCTTATAGTGATGAAGAATCCGAGGTTTTGTTTGGTAAGGGTAATATTAAAAATACCCCTACCCCGATTGCAGACCTTTCTCCTGAAAGCTCTGTGATAACTGTTTGGGGGGATGTTTTCTATTCCGACAGCCGTGATATTAAAAATGGTGAATCTACTGTTTACACCTTTTATTTAAGCGACGGAACTGACTCTGTCACTTTAAAATCCTTTGTAAAAAAGGATAGTGAAAGCAAGATACCCTCTATAAAAGAAGGGGATACCCTTGTTGTTGAAGGGCGTTATCAGCTCGATGAATATGCGGGTGAGTACAATATTAAACCGAATAAGATACAAAAGGTTCAACGCCTGAAAAAACAGGATAATGCTCCCGAAAAACGAATTGAACTTCACCTGCACACAAACCTTTCGGAACAGGATGGGGTTTCTTCTCCTAAGTCCCTTATTATGCAGGCTTATGAGTGGGGCCATAAGGCTATTGCAATTACCGACCATGGAGTAGTGCAAGCCTACCCCGAAGCTATGAATACCGTTGAGGATATATGGGATAAAGGCGGAGACTTCAAGGTTATTTACGGCATGGAAGGATACTATGTTAATGACTCCGTTCAGAGTGTTGTCGGTGATGCCGATGTCCTGCTTGATGATACCATGATTGTATTTGATCTTGAAACAACAGGTCTTAATGCGAATTTTAACCGCATTATAGAAATCGGAGCAGTTCGCGTTAAAAACGGTGATGTTGTAGATACATTTAATATTTTTGTTAATCCAGAAAAACCTATTCCTGCGCATATTACTGAGCTTACGGGAATTACCGACGAAATGGTAAAAAATGCAGTGGATGAAAAAACTGCTCTTGAACAATTCTATGCATTTTGCGGGGAGTGCAGGGTTCTTGTTGCACATAACGCCCCATTTGATTCGGGATTTATTAAAGCAGCAGCTGCGCGCTGTAAAATGCCTTATGAATTTACCTCAATAGATACCGTTCCTATTATCCGAAAGCTTTTTCCGGAACTTAAAAGGGTAACGCTCGATAGCGTTGCAAAGTTTTTAAAGCTTCCTGCGTTTAATCATCACAGAGCATGTGATGATGCACAGATGCTTGCCGATATATTCAGAGCTGTGGTTTCCAAGCTTAAAAAGGAACATAATATCAATACAACCAAAGAAATAAACCAAAAATTCAACATAGCCGATCCAAAAAGATTGCATCCCAATCATATGGTTTTGCTTGTGAAAAATGCGGTTGGTCTAAAAAATCTCTATAAACTCGTTTCTAAAGCGCACCTGGATTATTTTTTCCGCCGTCCGCTTATTCCAAGAAGTGAATTACTCAATTTTCGAGAGGGTTTGCTTCTTGGCAGTGCCTGTGTAGATGGAGAACTGTATGAGGCGGTTTTAGATGGTAAAGCATGGGATGAACTTTGTGAAATCGCGAAGTTTTATGATTACCTTGAAATTCAGCCTTTGGGAAATAATGCATTCCTTGTGCGGGATAATAAGGTGGAAAGCGAAGAAATTATTAAAGAATTTAATCGCACCATCATAAAACTGGGAGAAGAGCTCTCTATTCCTGTTGTTGCAACAGGAGATGTCCATTTTAAATCACAGGATCAGGCGGTTTTTCGCAAAATTGTTCAGCCCGCTGAGGGTAAGAGCGAGATAGAAGAACAAGCGCCGCTTTATCTGCGTACAACAGATGAAATGCTTGCTGAATTCGAGTATCTCGGCAAGCAAAAAGCTTATGAGATTGTTGTTACCAATCCAAATAAAATTGCCGATATGATCGAAAAGGATATTCGCCCGATTCCTAAGGGAACCTATCCGCCTTCTATCGAGGGTTCTGAGCAAAGCCTGATTGAAATAACAAACAAAAGGGCTAAGGAAATCTATGGTGATCCGCTCCCTGAGCTTGTGCGCGCAAGACTTGATAGGGAACTGGATTCTATTATTAAAAACGGATTTGCCGTTCTTTACATTATCGCACAGAAGCTTGTTTGGAAATCGGTTGAGGATGGGTATCAGGTGGGCTCTCGAGGGTCGGTTGGTTCCTCATTTGTTGCAACCATGGCGGGAATTTCTGAGGTGAATCCTTTGGTGCCGCATTATGTCTGTCCAAAATGTAAGTATTTTGAGCCGTTTGAAAACGGAGAAGTGGGCTCGGGCTTTGACCTTCCGCCAAAAAACTGCCCTGAATGTGGTGAGCCTCTCCTGAGAGATGGGCATAATATCCCTTTTGAAACCTTTCTTGGATTTAAAGGGGATAAATCTCCGGATATTGATCTTAACTTTGCCAGTGAATACCAATCTCGTGCACACCGTTATACTGAGGAACTCTTTGGCAGAGAAAATGTTTTTAAAGCGGGAACCATTTCGGCGATAAAAGATAAAATTGCGTTTGGTTATGTGAAAAAATTTCAGGAAGAGCATAATCTGCGATATTCTCCCGCTGAAATACAGCGGCTTACAGCGGGTTGTACCGGCGTTAAGAAAACAACAGGTCAGCATCCCGGCGGCATGGTTGTTATCCCGAATGGATATGAGGTATATGATTTTACTCCGATCCAGCATCCTGCCAATAAAACGGATTCAGAAGTTATTACCACCCATTTCGACTTCCATTCGCTTCACGATACCATTTTAAAACTGGACTGTCTCGGTCATGTGGTTCCGACTCATTATAAATATGTTGAGGATTTAACGGGAATTCCCGTAACTTCGGTTGATACATGCGATGCACGTGTTATGAGCCTCTTTACAAGCCCGAATGAGTTGGGCGTGACTGCAGAAGACATCTTTTTTGAAACCGGAAGTTTAAGCCTTCCTGAAATGGGAACTAACTTTGTAAAACAAATGCTTGTTGAGGCGCAGCCTAAAACTTTTTCCGATCTTTTGCAGATTTCAGGTCTTTCACACGGAACAGATGTTTGGCTCAACAATGCGCAGGAACTTATTAAGGGCGAAATATGTACGATTTCTGAGGTTATCGGAACGCGTGACTCGATTATGACCTATCTTATTCAAAAAGGTGTTCCCAATGATATGGCGTTTAAGATTATGGAGATAGTAAGAAAGGGAAAAGCTCCCAAATTACTTACCGATGAACATAAGCAGGTCATGAGGGAAAATAATGTGCCTGAGTGGTATATCGACTCTTGCCTTAAAATTAAGTATATGTTTCCCAAAGCGCATGCTGCAGCTTATATTATTGCCGCTGTTCGCCTTGGTTGGTACAAGCTTTATAAACCTACCGAGTATTATGCTTCGTATCTCACCGTTCGCGGTGCCGACATTGATGTTGCATCCGCTATTGGTGGAAAACAAAAGGCGAGACAGAGAATTATCGAGCTGAAAGAAATGGTGCGTAATAAAACCGCAGAGAAAAAAGATCAGGATACACTTGATTTGCTGCTCGTTATTAATGAAGCACTTTGCAGAGGAGTAAAGTTTTTACCGGTGGATATTAAAAAATCTCACGCTACCGTTTATCGCGTGGAAGACGGAAAAATTCGCCTGCCCTTTAACTGTATTGACGGCGTGGGGGAAACCGCTGCCGATATGTTGTATTCAAGTGTTCAAAACACAGAGTTTTTCTCCATTGAGGATTTTGCACTAAAAACCAAAACCTCAAAGGGACTTGTTGAAACTTTGGAGCGAATGGGCGCTTTCGGGAATATTCCCAAATCTAATCAGATCACATTTTTTTGAGCAAAATGAAAGGAACTGTTATTTATGAAAAACAACAATTTTTGGATCGTGTCTCTTAAGGTAATGCTGATGTCTGTTTTTGCATCTATTATTTCTTTTATGTTCAACTGCCTTATCGTCATTGTTGCAAGTAACGCTTTTTTTGCAGGCGACGCTGTAGTAACGAGAATTTTTATGCAAATAGTAGGTTTGCTGGTTCAGCTTATTTTTACCTATGGCGTGCTGTGGGAATGTGGATATGCAGATCAGCAGCGCATTAGATTGCGCGAAGGGGAATACTCTCCGTATCGCGGTGTTTTGATTGGGTTTATTGCAGCAATTCCGTATTATCTTATGGCTATTGCAATGATGCTGATGTCCTTTGATGTTATTCCTGATATTACAGGTCTGCTTCGCTCTTGCAGTTCGCAGTTTTGGGGTATTTACACCTTCCTTCTTCCTGTTTTAACTTCAACTAATGAGGCTGCGGATCCCAGTTTTGCAGAGTCTGCTGCAACCCCGATTCAGGCAATTGCTGCTGTTTTTGTTCCAACCATAATTCCCATTATTTCACAATTTCCTTATGTTATGGGCAGAAGAGGTTTTTCATTCGGTGAAAAGCTTTTGCATAAAAGCAATAAAAAATAATGAAAAAAAGCCGCGTTTGCGGCTTTTTATGTTAATCTAACGAAATTATTGAAAAAAAGCACAAGTTGTAATATAATATATTTATTATAATTTTTGCATAAAGGCGTTTTTCTGTTCATAGTCTTTTATGGTATTTTTTTTGGGAGGCGCTTTTATTGAAAATCGTATTATCTCCATATGCATTGAAAGCTTTGAAAGCAGGAGTAACAGTTTTCTGTTCTGTATTGCTGTTTGTAAGTGTTTTAGCAATTTCCCGTCCCACGCATCTTGCCGCTTCGCTTCGTTCGGTATCCATTCGTCCCACTGTTGTGCTGGATGCAGGTCACGGTGGTTTTGATGGAGGAGCAACCTCTGTTTCGGGCAGGCTTGAAAAGGATATAAATTTATCAATTGCGTTAAAAACCGAAGCTGTTTTAAAGCTTTTTGGCTTTGAAGTGGTAATGACTCGTCGGGATGATACCGCCCTTGCCCAAAAGAAAAAAGATGATATGTACGCCCGTCTCGAAATCATTGCGAATACTTCTGATTCGGTTTTTGTAAGTATTCACCAAAATCATTTTTCTCAGGGAAAGTATTCAGGCGCACAAATGTTTTACGGCAGCCAAAATCAAGAGGAAAGCAAAGCGATGGCGCTTATTTTACAAGAAAATTTTCGGCAAAATTTAAACCCCGATAATACAAGGCAAGCAAAGCCGGCATCAAGCGACCTGTTTTTATTTAAAAAAGCTCCTCAACCGTGTGTGCTTATTGAATGTGGATTTCTCTCTAATTATCAGGAAGCAAGGCTACTGGAAAACCAAGAATATCAAACCAAAATTGCACTCACGATTGCACAGAGTATTTCACAATATTATGCAAATGCAAGCATTGAAAGGAATTTAAAAAATGGCACAGCAGAAGTTTAAAACGGTCTATGTCTGTACAGAGTGCGGTTATAATTCTCCCAAATGGAATGGACAGTGTCCGTCTTGTCGGCGTTGGAATACCATGGAAGAGGAGATTGCCGTAGCAGGTGGGGCTAAAGGTTCTTCTTTTGTCGATGAAGTGATGCTTGAGGCATCAGAACCACAAAATATAAAGGATATAGGAACAGAGGATGAGCATCGCTATTTTACAGGCGTAGGTGAACTGGATCGTGTTCTCGGTGGCGGACTTGTTAAAGGCTCATTGGTGTTGCTCAGCGGTGATCCGGGCATCGGAAAGTCAACGCTGCTTTTGCAAATATGCCGTTATCTTTGCCGGGGGCTCAAGGTGCTTTATGTATCAGGTGAAGAATCTGTTCGTCAGATAAAGCTTCGTGCCAACCGTCTCGGTGTTGAAAGTGAAAATCTTTATTTGATTTCTCAAACGAATGTTGAAGCTATTATTAACACGATTGCAAAATTTAAGCCTGATGTTGTTATGATAGATTCTATTCAGACTATGAGTTTGTCCACTGTTAGCTCATCAACCGGCAGTATCACACAGGTACGAGAGTGTACCAACGCTTTTATGAAAACCGCTAAAACTGCTGAAATTCCTATTTTTATTGTCGGTCATGTCAATAAAGATGGTGCAATCGCAGGACCAAAGGTTTTGGAACATATTGTGGACACCGTTCTTTATTTTGAAGGCGATAGAAATATGTCTTACCGCATCTTGCGCGCTACCAAAAATCGTTTTGGTTCTACCAATGAGATCGGAGTTTTTGAAATGCAGTCCGAAGGTCTTGTTGAAATTCCTAACCCCTCGAAGATGTTGCTTTCTGAACGTCCCACAGGGGTTTCGGGTAGTTGTGTTGTTTGTGTTATGGAAGGAACTCGTCCTATCTTGGCAGAAGTGCAGGCACTTGTCTCTAAAAGCGGACTTGCAGCACCCCGTAGGGTGTCAACAGGCTTTGATTACAGTAAAATGGCAATGCTTATTGCTGTGCTGGAAAAGAGAGTAGGATATTTCTTTGGAAATCTTGATGCATATTTGAATATTGTTGGCGGATTGCGGCTTGATGAGCCTGCGGCAGATCTTGCAGTTGCTGCAGCCCTTGTTTCCAGCCTTGTGGATAGACCTGTTGATGAAAAGGCACTTGTTTTCGGCGAAGTAGGGCTTGCAGGAGAGATCCGTTCTGTTATGAACGCTGAAGATCGTATTCGTGAGGCTGCAAGGCTAGGATTTCATAAATGTATCATTCCAAAGCAGAATGCTGCAAAACTCACGCAATCCATTGAAGAAATGGAGATAATCGGCGTTTCCAATATTAAAGAAGCTCTGGCTCATCTGAAGAATTAAAAATTTCCAATTCGGTATCATCCGGGGGATCAAAATAAATGCAGCTTGAAGTGCCCGTGTGCTTTGCATTAGAGGTATCATTTAAATAGCAGTATCCGTCCCGTTGATATTTGCAGTTATAATTGCAGGAGATCAAATTCATTTTTTACACCACCCACTTTATTTTTTGTTAACTCATTCGCTTTATTCATCACATAACAATCTATGAGAAAAAAAGAAAATTCATTCATAAATCGTCTCTTTTTTATCACAATATTTTTAGTAAACAGAAAGAGGCAGAAATGATGAAAACATCCAGATTTTTTCTTGTGATTTTAATCATTGCGGCGGCTGTTTGGGCTGCCGTCAATATTTTTTTCGAGAGCGTCCCTAATGTAAGCGTTACAAAAATTAAAGCACAGAGCTTTGTACCGTATTTATCTTTAAGCGGAACTATTGAAAGTTCTGATTACAAGGTGATTTCAGAAACCGATGCCGTTATTTCTCAGGTGCTTGTTCAAAAAGGGGACATGGTTTCCAAAGGACAAACGATTTGTACCATCGATACAAATGCAACCCATGCTATGGCACAGTTTTCAGGTAACCAAATGATTACAACCGATGAGATATTTTCGCGGCAAAGCGGCAGGGTTGTTTCGGTCGGTGTAAAGTCAGGCGAGATTATCGGTGAGGGTGAAACCGTTGTCACCATTGAGGGTGAAAATAGTATGCAGGTCACCGTTCTGGTCGGTGAATCAAGTATCAGCGATGTAGAGATAGGGCAAAAAGCTGTTGTAATCGGCAATGGTTTTAAGGATCGCACTTATCAGGCAACCGTTAGTAAAATAGGCGAAACGGCAAAAAAAGTTACTTTAGGAAGCACCAAGATTGTCGCAGTAGAAGTCTGCCTTACTATTGATGAGCCGGATGATAATTTAAAATCGGGATTTACTGCAAAGGTAAAAATCTTTACAGATGAGGCAACTCAAATATGTGTTGTTCCTTATGCCGCGGTGCTTCAGGATGATTTAGGAGAGTATGTATATCTATATAAACAGGAAAAAGCGGTCCGTACCGCTGTTACAACAGGACACGAACTGGATAGCGGTTACGAAATACTTTCAGGCGTTGTTGAGGGGGACATTGTTATTACTTCTCCACAGTCAGTAATAAAAAGCGGAACAGCCGTCACCGTAATAAAGGGGGCGGAGTAAATGGGCGTTATTATTTCGGTTTTTAAAAGCTTTCGAACAAGAAAATCTTCCGTTTTGTTTCCAATACTCGGTGTTGCTGTCAGCGTGATGTCGGTGATAATTATTTCTACTGTCGGTGCTGTCGGAAAACAGGCAGTAAGCCGTGAGGTCAGCAATCTCGGATTGGGAGGGCTTATGATTACTCCGGCAGCAACTGCACTCGGCAGCGTGCTTACACAGGGTGAGCTTGAAACCATTCGTGCTTCACAGGTGGTATCAGCGGCAACTCCTGTAGTTTATCATGTTTCCGTGATTCAAAATCGCAAAGGAGAGCAGGATTGTATCCTCTGGGGAGTAGACAATCATACCAATGATATAATGCATCTTTCTCTTTTGCATGGCAGAGAAATCTCTAAAAGCGATATTTATTCCAAAAATAAAGTTTGCCTTGTGGATGCTACCTATGCAAAGCAACTCTATAGTAGGGAAAATATTGTAGGAAAACAGATAACAGTATTGTTGACAGAGGGATACGAAACCTTTACAGTTATCGGTGTCACAGATAGTGATTCCAGTCTTGTAAAAAGTTTTGTTTCGGATTACATTCCGTGTTTTGTCTATCTTCCGTATACGGTATTGCGTCAGGCAAGCGGTGATGATTTTTTTAGCAGTATCGCGGTCACTGTAAGTGAAAATGTCAGCATACAGCAAGCCGAAACCGCCTTAATGGTAGGACTTAATGATTACAGTGGTTATGAAGGCGGGTATAAGATAGAAAATATGCTTACCTATAGTCAAACCATTGAGAAAATTCTTTCTATCATTACAGTTATCCTTTCGGGTATTGCAGGAATTTCTCTCTTGATTTCAGGTATTTCAATCATGACAGTTATGCTTTTCTCGGTTGGTGAAAGAACACGAGAAATTGGAATAAAAAAGGCAATCGGAGCGGGATTTTTTGATATTTTATTTGAGTTTCTTGTTGAGAGCGTTGCCATTTCTCTGATAGGTACAGCAATTGGAATTATGCTGGGGACAATCAGCTCTTTTGTTGGGTGCAGTTTTTTTTCAATTCAACCTGTTTTTGAAGGAAAAATGATTTTAATATGTGCAGCAGTAACCGCTGCATTTGGAATAATATTCGGCATTTATCCTGCACTGCGGGCAGCAAGACTTGATCCTGCCGAGGCACTTCGCCGAAATTGAGAGGTGAAAACAGTGAACGTTTTTTTGCCAAATCTGCCAAAAGGTGAGGTCTGCCTTGCAGCAGTAGGTGAAGAATTTTTCGGGATTTCTAACGCAATGCGGGGGCTGGGAATAGAGGTAATATCGGTAAAGATTGCTCCAAGGCTCGCACGTTTTGAACGCAGTCATCCGGATATGCGTATTCATCATTTGGAAAAAGATCAGGTTATGGTATATCGTGAGGATAAAGAGCTTGTTTGCGCGCTTTCACAAAAAGGTTTTTCTGTTTGCTTCGCAGAAAGACAACTTGCAGATAACTATCCGCTGTGTGCAGGGCTCAATGCATGCCGTATCGGAAATATTCTTGTGTGTAATCAAAAAGCGATTGATCCTGCACTGCGAGCGTTTGCCCGGCAAAAGGGCATAGAACTTGTTTTTAATCGGCAAGGGTATGCAAGATGCGCTGTCTGTGTTGTTTCTGAAAATGCAGCAATAACCTCCGATCCTTCTGTTTATTCAGCATTAAAGGATAGGATTGATGTTTTAAAGATTTCAGCAGGGCGTATCCGCCTTGCGGATACATATGACGGGATGATAGGAGGATGCAGCGGAATGATAGGGGAAAATCTGCTTGCGTTTTGCGGTAATATAGAGACTCATCCTGATTATAAGGAAATACAATTGTTTCTTTCCAAACATAAAGTTCGGTATGTTTGTCTTAATAATGATGAGCTTGTAGATGTAGGTTCTCTTATTCCGCTTAAAATAAAGGAATAGTTTAGAAAATATTTTGGAAAAACACTTGATTTTCAAGGAGAGATGTGATAATATATAAAAGCATTTGAGTTTCCGCGCGTTCGCGTGGGGGTTAATGCTTGACCAAATGGTCACGACATTAAAGCGGATAGTCCTCTGCCACGATATAAATTCTTTGGTAAGAATGTCTGAAAATTAAGGAGGAAGAACATCGATGGATGCTCTCAAACTGATGGCAAATGATTGCCTCAAAGAAAACAAGCCCGAATTCTCGATCGGTGATACCGTTAAGGTTCATGTCAAGATCAAGGAAGGCGACAGAGAAAGAATTCAAACTTTTGAAGGAACTGTGATCTCCCGCAAGCATAGCGGCGTTTCTGAAACTTTCACTGTTCGTCGCGTGTCTTATGGAGTTGGCGTAGAAAGGGTTTTCCCCGTTCACTCTCCCAATATCGATAAGCTCGAGGTTATCAGAAAGGGTAAAGCTCGCAGAGCCAAGCTGTATTATCTGCGTAACAGAGTTGGTAAGGCTGCAAAAGTCAAAGAGCAAATCAACTGAATACGGCATTCAAAAAGGGACTTTATTGTCCCTTTTTTGCTATCGTGTTTTGAATAATGATAGGTTGGTGATAAAGTTATGACAGTTAAGGAAGAATTCTCCATCAAATCTGAGATTTTTGATTGGTTTGAGGCTATTTGTTTTTCTATCGTTGCAATTATTTTAGTGTTTACACTCTTTTTTCGATCTGCACAGGTAGAGGGAAATTCCATGCTTCCCAATTTGCATGGCGGCGATAGGCTTCTTCTTGTCAATCCTGCACTTTCCAAGCCGGAAGTGGGCGATGTAGTTGTTATTACACAACCAACCAGTATCGGTCACCCAATTATTAAGCGTGTTATTGCAACTGAGGGACAGAAAGTAGAAATCGACTATACTACAGGAAATGTATATGTGGATGATATTCTGCTGGAAGAAAACTATATTAATGAGCCTATTTCTGTTATTCCTAATGATCCGGTGCAATTTCCGCTTACAGTTGAAAAAGGAAAGGTTTTTGTTATGGGAGATAACCGTAATGCCTCAAGTGATAGCAGGGATGCAGGTATCGGTCAGATAGATATTCGATATATTTTGGGAAAAGCAGTTTTTCGTATTCTCCCGTTTGATTCCTTTGGCACTATAGTATAAAAACGGAGGAAGTTATGAGCCAGTCTCCATCCATTCAATGGTTTCCCGGACATATGGCAAAAACAAGGCGTCTAATTAGGGAGTGTCTCCCCATGGTTGATGCTGTTGCTGAAATTCGTGATGCTCGGGTGGTGCTTAGCAGTAAAAACCCTGAGATAGATAAACTTGTCGGGAATAAAAAAAGAATTCTTATTTTAAATAAAGCGGACTTTGCTGATGTGGCAACTACACAGAAGTGGTGTGAATATTATAAGAGACAGGGGATAGAAACCGTTGTTACAGATAGCCGCAGCGGTAAGGGCGTAAATCAGTTTCCCCAGGCAGTTCGTCGGGTGCTGAAGGATAAGCTTGATTTGTGGCAGGCTAAGGGAATGGGTACAAAAGCACTTAAAATCATGATAGTCGGTATTCCTAATGTCGGTAAATCCTCATTCATTAACCGTCTTTCAAAAAGTAAAAAGGCGAAAGTTGAGGATCGACCGGGTGTTACCCGTGGTATCCAGTGGGTAGAAGTCGATTCGTCACTGCAGTTATTAGATATGCCCGGTATGCTTTGGCCTAAATTCGAAAACCAAACTGTTTCAGAACATCTTGCCTTTACAGGTGCTATTAAAGATGACATTATGGATATAGAGCTGCTTGCAGTTCGTCTGCTTGAGTGCTTACGCGGCCAATATCCCCAAATGCTTTGTGAACGTTATGGTATCGAGCTTTGTGATGAGGATGGGTATGATCTGTTAATAAAGATCGGTGCCAAGCGTGGCATGCGTATTTCAGGAGGAGAGATAAATACAGAACGCACTGCGATTATGATTATTGATGAATTTCGTGGTTGTAAGATAGGTAGAATTTCTCTCGAAAGCCCTAAAGATGTGGAAAGGATGTGAGCTTTACGGCAGAGTTTCAGCCTATTGAACAAACCCTTTCGGAACAAGGATACCGAGCGGTTTGCGGTGTAGATGAGGCGGGCAGAGGTCCGCTTGCGGGTCCGGTTTATGCTGCTGCCGTAATCTTGAAAGAGGATGCGGAGCTTGAAGGGCTTAATGATTCAAAAAAATTATCCGAAAAGAAACGAGATGCTTTGTTTGATAAAATATTAGAGCAAAGCATCACATATAAAATTGTTTCAATTGATCATAAAACCATTGATGAAATCAATATTTTAAACGCAACGATGCTTGCCATGAAACAGGCAGTTGAGGGATTGTCAGTCCCCGCTGATGCTGCACTTATCGATGGTAACCGCACCCCGGAACTGGGAATTTTTTCACAGTATGTAATAGGTGGTGATGCTAAGGTAAAAAGTATAGCCGCTGCCTCCATTTTAGCAAAAGTATCGCGAGACCGTTATATGTTAGAGCTATCTAAAAAATATCCGCAATATCGGTTTGAAAAGCATAAAGGGTATGGAACTCGCCTGCATTATCAAATGCTTGATGAACATGGCATTTCCGATATACATAGAATGAGTTTTTTAAGAAAATATATTGAGGCTAAAAATAATGGCAAGTAGCATTATAGCTTTGGGGCAGTTTGGTGAGGATTTTACTGTCCGCTATCTCAAAAAACATGGCTACAAGATAATAGAACGGAATTTTCATTCGCGATTTGGTGAAATAGATATTATTGCTGTAAAAAAGAATATTATAGCCTTTGTTGAGGTAAAAACCAGAACAGAGGGGGCACTTTATTCACCGCGTGAAGCAGTAGATTTTCATAAACAGCAAAAATGTGTTAAAACTGCACAGTATTTTTTAATTAAAGGGTATTCGGAATATCAGCCTCGATTTGATGTTTCGGAAGTTTTGCTTAAAAAAAGGGAAAATGAGAAAAAAGAGATTGCAAAACATATCTATATAGAAAATGCTTTTTAGTGGTGAATTTTTATGAATTTATTTGACTTGCATTGTGATACCTTGGATGTAATTGAAAGACAAGGCAACAATTTAAAGGATTCTCACGGAACAGTATCCTTAAAGGGAATGAAAAGATATGAGAAATGCATTCGATGCTTTGCTATTTGGGTGGATGATGTTTTAATCGAATATCAGGCAAACAAGCATTTTTATAAGCTTTATGACATTTATAAAACCCAGCTTTCGCTTTATGAAAATGATGTGGTTCAAATAACGGATAAAAACTCCTTTCAGGACAGCCGTATTGGTATGATGCTCACTGTTGAAAACGGTTCTGTGTTAAATGGCTCTCTTTTGGAAATAGAAAAAATGGCTTGTTTGGGTGTAAAGATGTTTACCCTTACGTGGAACGGAGAAAATTCTCTTGGCTATGGTCAGCTTGAAAACAAAGGGTTAAAGCCATTTGGCAAGGAGTGTGTATCCGTTTTAGAAGAAAATGGGATAATCGTTGATGTTTCGCACCTTTCTGAAAAGGGTTTTGATGATGTTTGTGCACTTTCAAAGAAACCCTTTGTAGCAAGCCATAGTAATGCTAAAAGTATAGTTAAGCACAATAGAAACTTAACGGATGACCAAATTTCTGAAATTATAAAACGAAAAGGTCTTATCGGAATAAATCTATACCGTGATTTCTTGAATGAAAATCCTGATGAGTGCTGTGGTGCAGATATTCTGCGACACGCTGAACACATTCTTTCACTTGGTGGTGAGGATGTTCTGGCAGTGGGGACTGATTTTGATGGCGGGCATATCGTTAAAGGCTTTGAAAATGACTTTGAACTTATTGAGCTTGAAAATCTTTTTTTAAAAAGCGGGTTTTCTCAGGTAATAACCGATAAAATTTTATATAAAAACGCAAATCGATTTTTTATAACTAATCTTTAAGGGAAGTGTAAATATGAATTACAACAGCACCAGAAACAATCAGGTGGGAAAAAGTGCGAAATATGCGATTGCTAACGGTATCTCGCAGGAGGGTGGATTATTTGTACCTGCCGAAATTCCAAAGCTTAGTCTAAAACAGCTTGAGGATATGGCAAATGCAAATTACCGCACCATTGCGAAAACCGTCCTTTCTAAATTTCTTACTGATTTTTCAAAAGAGGAAATTGAGGATTGCGTTAACAAAGCTTACACATCTAAAAAATTTGGTTCAGATGAAATTGCGCCACTTTATCGTTTAAACGGAACAGTTTCAGTGCTTGAGCTGTGGCATGGTCCTACCTGTGCATTTAAGGATATGGCACTGCAGATTTTGCCACACCTTATGATGACTTCGGCAAAAACGGTTCTTGATAATAAAAAGATTGTTATTTTGGTTGCAACATCGGGTGATACCGGAAAAGCTGCTCTTGAAGGCTTTAAGGATGTTGAGGGAACAGGGATTATAGTATTCTATCCCGAAGACGGTGTCAGCAAGGTTCAAAAACTGCAAATGAATACGCAGGAAGGTGAGAATGTTTGTGTTTGCGGTATTCACGGCAACTTTGACCACGCACAGAGCGGCGTAAAATCTATTTTTACCGATGATAAAATGCGCGCAAAGATTGATGAAAATAACATGATTTTCTCAAGCGCAAACTCAATTAACTGGGGGCGGCTTGTTCCTCAGGTCGTTTATTATGTCGCATCTTACTGCCGTCTTATTAAAAACGGGGAGATAAAAGCAGGGGATAAGGTTAATTTTGTTGTTCCTACAGGTAACTTCGGTAATATCCTCGCAGGATATTATGCTATGCAGATGGGTGTGCCGGTTGGTAAACTGATTTGTGCTTCCAACTCCAATAATGTTCTTACTGACTTTATTAAAACAGGGACATATGACAAAAATCGCAAGTTTTATACAACAGTTTCTCCTTCAATGGATATTCTTATTTCCAGCAATCTCGAGCGCCTTATCTATGATTTGAGCGGCAAAGATGATAAAAAGCTAAATGAGTATATGAAG
>JAZQMT010000035.1:0-6535 GCA_045543635.1 Oscillospiraceae bacterium
CGCCGACAAGGTTTTCTTCCATTTTCTGTTTAACGGTTTCTGCATCATATCCACAGCTAAACAAATAATAAAGTTTTGCGACAGCAGCTTCGGTTGTCATATCATATGCACATACTGCTCCTGCTTGTTTTAAGGCGGCACTGGTTTCATAGGTTCCCAAAGAAACCGCACCTTTCAGACATTGAGAGCATATAACCAAAACCGTTCCGTTTTCACGGGCTTTTCGAACAATGGGCAAAATCGCATCTGTGCTGCCGGGTATATTACCCGCACCAAAGGTTTCTAAAACGATACCCCGCAAAGATTCGCTCATAATTTCTTCAAACAACTCAAACTGTATTCCCGGAAACACTTTGATAATACCAATAGGTATTTTCTCCAAGGCTTGTACACGAAAAGGGCTTGTGTATACCCTTTGCGGAATCATATCATTATAATGGATTTGTGTGCCGATTTTCGCAAGCTCCGGATAGTTGGGAGAGGAAAACGCATCAAGGTCCGAGGTGCTTATTTTTGTGCATCGGTTACCGCGAAACAACTTATCAGAAAAACAGAGCGCAACTTCACGAATTTTCCCTTGTGCAGCAATCATCATGGAAGTAAGCAAATTATTTAGCCCGTCATTACGAACCTCAAACAGAGGGATTTGAGAACCGGTTATTATAACCGGTTTATCTAAATTTTCAAGGGAAAAAGAAAGTGCCGATGCTGTGTATGCCATGGTATCGGTGCCATGAAGAATTACAAAGCCATCAAAACGCTCATAATGCTCCTCAACGATGCTGCCGATACGGTTCCAATCAAGCACCGTCATATTAGACGAATCCAACAAAGGATCCATCTCCAAAAGTTCCCACTGCGGCATAGAATCATCATGCAATACCGGGATTTTCTTGAGTATTTCTTGTAAAAAACCTGCTTGCGGAATATACCCATTATCAGATCCATTCATTCCGATAGTGCCACCGGTATATATTATCAAAACTTTCCTTTTCATTGTGACCTCCAAAATAGAATTTCCAATAACATTTATACCTATTAATAATTTCTGAAACAAATCATAGAAAAAACTATCATGTATTTTATTAAATGATTTTTACATTTTCAAGGACTTTATAAATTTAGTCAAACCAAGTGACTGTATGCGCTGTTTGTTATAAGCAAATCCAAGAAGTCTTGTTATTTTAGGTTCCAACCGAATAACCGACACGCCATTTATTGCCTCTTTTAAAACAAGTTCCGGTAGGACTGTTAGTCCCAGTCCCTCCTTAACCATATTAATGACCGAGAGATCATCCTCCGACTTAAAATAAATTAATTCCCTAAATTTACTCATATCAAAATATTGTTTAAGATAAATATCATCTGTAAAAATATGGGGATAATTATATAATTCTTCGCGTGTTATAAAGTCTCTCCCGATCTGCAAATCAGGGGAAGCTACTACATAATAACGGTCCTCCATCATAGGAAACCACTCATTTTTGCCGAATGTTATATGGTCTGCAAAAATAATATCTGCCCGCTCCTCTTCAAACCAGCCGGCAAGACTATCAACAACATTAACAGACAACTTTATATGTGGATACTCTTTCTTAACCTTTTTAAGCACTCCCGAAAGCAGATTCCTCGATATACTGGGAAATGTTCCGATTCTGAGCTCAACATCTTTGTTATCCTTTAACTGTACAACCGTATTCCATAAATCATTTTCACATTCCAGCATAGACTTAAACTTCGGATATAACATCTTTCCTTCCTCTGTGAGCTCAACTCCAGTGGAAGAACGTTTAAAAAGCTGCACCCCTAATTCTTGTTCAAAGCCTGATGCCAAATGTGAAAAAGCGGATGGCGTGTATGAAAAATCTTCTGCAGCTCGAGACAAGCTTTTATGTTTTACAGCTGCTAATACCGCTTTTATTTTAAATGTTTCCATTTCGCTCTCCCCCCCCTGTGAATTTTTTTCACAGCCACATTATAAATCTTCACTTCATAAAAATCAAGAACTATGATAAAATTTTCTATAAGCTCTTTTGTTAGAAAATTTAGCATTAATGAGTTGACAAAAGGATAGGTGAAAATAAAGATGCGCAAAAACAAAAATATTTGCATAAGAAAAAACCATCCCAAGTGGGTTTATTATTTGGCGCTTGTTTTCGTAATCATTGTTTGGGGGGTTGATCCGATGATCAACTCGTATTTTTACAATTATTATTCTGCGTCTGTTCTTAGCACTATATGTACATTTTGTTCGGCTGTATTTTTTCTTGTACTTTCAGCAAAAAAGCTCAAACAATTAGATAGCAATTATTTAAAAATTGCATTGCCAATCAGTTTTTTAAATTCCTTTGCCTGCTTACTTCAGAGAATCGGACTGCAATATACCACTCCTGCAAATTATGCATTTCTGGAGCATCTTTCTTGTGTTATTGTCCCGATTATGATGTTTATATTTATTAAGAAAAAAGCCACAGCATATCAAATAATTGCAAGTGTTTTATGCCTTATAGGTTGCTTCGTGCTGAGTGGAATTGATTTTAGAACAAATAGCCTTTGCTTTGGAATAGGCGAATTTCTGTGTGCGGCTGCAGGAATTCTTCTTGGCGTGTGTGTTGCTGCGACCGGAGTTTTTGCAAAAAAATTGGATATTAACCTTTACATGGTAATTCATATGTTCATGTATTTTGTTGTATCGCTCTTAATGACGATATGCTTAAATTTTATAACTGTAGATGGCATTCCGATGGAAAAAATATTTTTCACATTCGATATTACACTGCTCCTTTTACTCCTTGTTTTCGGGCTTATTACAATAGGATTATGTTGGCTTTTAAAAACAGAGGCAATAAGACATATTGATCCTTCGATAGTTGCTGTTATGTGCCCCTTCTCCGCAGTAATTACAGGAATCATTTCTGTTATCTTCGGTACAGATCAAATGAATATTAATCTTATTCTCGGATCAATACTCATTTTTGTTGCCGTAACACTTTCCGGTCTTAACGATGCCATAAATGAAAAAAAGCACAATTACCCTGACGGGCATCCGAATAATACAGGAGTAAAATCTAAATCCAAATTTAAGTCCCGCTTATCCGAAAAAAACAGCGATGTTGTAAATAGAGTTTAAAAAAGCCTGATACGCGAGTATATCGCCCAATTATAGCAACAATTTATTTTTGCCACACATCATTGTGACACCTACATTCCAATCTCGAAATAGAATCTGCACTATTGAAAGCACCCTGTACATATGTTATACTGGTATAAAAGGAGTTGTTTTCATGAAAAAACTTTTATACTTTTATTTGGGATTACAGATTTTTTCATCTATCGTAAGCTTTCTTACTCTTTTACAGTTTTCTTTTATTTACGCGATAATTATAATAGCTGTTTCGCTTTTGGGAATAATTATTCCGGTATCCATACTGAAAAACATGGAAAACATTCAACAATTACAATCGGACATTCATCGGCTGCGATGCAATTTAAATGAGCTAGAAAAGATTGTTCAAGGAGAAAAAGACGAGAAAGAGCGAGCCATTCCTCTTTCCGGCGGCGGTGAAATTGCTATCGGTAACTGGAAATGCATCAAATGCGGCACTGTTAACAAAGAAGGAACTTCCCGCTGCATGAACTGTAAGGCAGCTTACTCTTCCGAGGAAAACCCGACCGACGATCCCAGCAAAAAGAAAAAATATAACCGCTGGGGAATTTAAATTAAAAGAACAAACCTCCCGAACGCATGCGTTCGAGAGGTTTGTTTACATATTTTTTTAAATTCTGTAAACCAACCAGATATAAATATAAACAGGAATAATAGCTGCAAGGGTAAATGGAATTCCTATTTTAAAGAAGTCCTTATTCTTAACCTCATAGCCTGCTTTGCGCAAAATTCCGATACCCGTGATATTCGCAGAAGCGCCAATGGGAGTGATATTTCCGCCGAGGGTTGCGCCCGAGAGCAGCCCGAAATAGAGCGGAATAAGCTCTGCTTGAGAAACTCCCAAAGCGGGTCCCATTCCCGCAATAACAGGAATCATGGTTGCCACATAAGGAATATTATCAATAAATGCTGAAATAAGAACAGATGCCCAAACAATGATGGTATAAAGCAAAAACATATTTCCACCGCCAACACCAGCGAGGAGATTTGCAAGTGCATCGATAACACCCTGTGCAGAAATACCGCCGATCATTAAAAACAGCCCTACAAGAATACCAATGGTTTCAAAATCGATTTCTTTAAGAGGTCCGACAATGGATCTAAGGTGTTTGTCACGACCGAAAGCATAAGCAAGACCAATAATCAAAAGAGCAAAACAGATAAGTCCGTTGGTTTCATCAGGTTTAAGTTCAGATGGGATAAAGGATGCTCCGATAAGCAAAACCAGCAACAAAACCAGCAAAATGGTGGGAAAATAATCGGTTACCTTTGTGCGAGTTGTTGTTTTTGGAACAATTCTGTTTTCTTTGCGAAACAGAAAAAGCAAAATAAGCGCAGCCAACAATGCCCCCAACTCGACTGCAAAGAATATGCTGGGTTTGCCCTGATACCAGAAGAAATCCAAAAAACTCATATCAAGAGCAGAACCAAGCATAATAGCTGTGGTATCACCAACCAGTGTGGCTGCACCCTGCAGGTTTGAGGAAACTGCGATAGCAATAATAAACGGAACCGGGTTGGTTTTCAGCTTTTTGCAGATTTCGAGTGCAACCGGTGCAATCATCAAAACTGTTGCAACATTATCAACAAATGCCGAAATAACACCTGCAAACAGGGCTAGTGCAACTGCAGCCCATTTAATATTAGGAACTTTTTCCATAATAAGATCAGCAAGCAATTTCGGCATTTTGCTCTCGATAAACAGAGCAACAAGCCCCATAGTTCCGGCAATCATTAAAATTACATTAAAATCAATAGCTCCGAAAACCTGATTTAAGGGAAGCAGCCCACTTACTATAAATAGAATTCCCGATGTCATTGCAGTATAGGGGCGATACTTGGGAATCAAAAGCATAAAAACATAGGTAACGGCAAACAAAATGATTGCCCAGATAGCTGTAGATGGCATAATTTACTCCTTATGTTAAAATGTTACATTTATTATGACACATATGGAAAAAAAGTCAATACAAATTAACATATGTTAAAAATTAAACTTTCGAGGGCTTGCACCCACCTTTTTATTTTGATATAATACCCTTAAAATCGACAAGGAGTGAGAACATGGAAATATTCCCTATCGCGCATATTGAGACCGATTTCGGCGAAAAATTCGGTATCCCGCGGCAAAGCGGAAAGGTGCAAAGCCTGCGTGCACGAATTGTTTTTTTGCCGCAATACCGAGATCCTGACGCGTTGCGCGGTATCGAGGGGTTTTCACACCTCTGGTTGCTTTTTGATTTTTCTCTTGCACATCGCGAGGGGTTTAATCCAACGGTTCGTCCACCGAGACTCGGCGGAAATCGGCGTGTAGGCGTTTTTGCAAGCCGTTCCCCTTTTCGCCCCAATAATATCGGGCTTTCCTCAGTACGCCTTATTGGGATAGAAAAAACCGAAAACCAAGGAAATGTTCTGATCGTTGCCGGAGCAGACCTTTTAAACGGAACACCTATTTATGACATAAAGCCCTATCTTGCCTACACCGACAGCCATCCCGATGCAATTAGCGGATATGCTGACGGAGTTTTGGGACATCAGCTCTCGGTAAACATCTCAGATGAGCTACTTGCACTTATCCCAAAGGATAAGCGCAAGCCTCTGTGTGATTGTCTTTCTGATGATCCCCGCCCTTCCTATCAGGATACCCCGAACAGGCTTTATACCATGAATTTTGCCGGTATGGAAGTGAGTTTTTTTGTAAAAAACAGTTGTGTGCAGGTTACATCTATTAAAAATTCAAAATAAACAAAAAATGTCTCGCAAAAAAAAGCGAGGCATTTTTTGTGATGACTTGGGCATACTGAATTTAAGCAAAAAAAGGAGGAATTTTAATGATAGAAAAAGATACCATAAAGCTACTGCGCGAGTGTGATGCAGGAATAAAAATGGGCGTTTCTTCGATTGAAGATGTTCTCCCTGATGTTCACAGCAACGAGCTTAAAAAGTGCCTTGCAGATTGCAAGGACAAGCATGAGGTACTCGCTGATGACATTGAGGAGCTTCTTGACGAATATCACGATGACGGAAAGGATCCCAATCCCATTGCGCAAGGCATGAGCTGGGTAAAGACCAACTTTAAAATGGCAACTGATAAATCCGATAGTACCATTGCCGATCTTATGACCGACGGCTGTAACATGGGTGTTAAATCGCTTGCCCGTTATCTCAATCAGTATGAGGCGGCAGATGAGCGCTCCAAGCAGATTGCAAAGCGCCTTATCGATCTGGAAGCAGATTTGGTTACTGATTTTCGGGGTTATCTTTAAATGAAACCCCCGCCTGCTTATGCAGGCGGAGTTTTTCAGTTTTGTTTATAAGTTTTCAAAAAATCACCTATATCACGGATAGCCTGTGCCATGCGCTCCGGCT
>JAZQMT010000036.1:0-4742 GCA_045543635.1 Oscillospiraceae bacterium
GCAACAACCAAATTCTTCGCTTTTATACTGGCTTACGTGTCTATATCCTCTTACTATGATACCAAGATCTACGAGAACGATCCCTTTGCAAAACTCGACCAGACCGGTGTTGGTAAGCTCATGGATATGGCAGTTGAGCTCAGTAAAAAGGTTCGCCCCTCTATTCACTGCGGTATCTGCGGTGAGCACGGCGGTGACCCCGTTTCCGTCGAGTTCTGCCACAAGATCGGCCTCGACTATGTATCCTGCTCACCCTTCCGTGTGCCTATCGCACGCCCTCGCCGCCGCTCAGGCTGCTATTAAGGAATCTAAGTAATTAGGTTTATAGAGCAAAAATTATCCCTCTGCTGAGAAATCGGCAGAGGGAATTTTTGTTGCGAAAAATTTAAAAAGTAAGTATAATAATGTAAAATAAATTACTGGGAGTTAAGATTATGATAAAGGAAAAACCTCTGGAAACGTTAGTGGACGGTTATAGCAATACGGCAATATTCAGAACAATAGCTTTTATCGGAGACAGTCTTTCTTCAGGTGAGTTTGAGACGGTATAAGAATATTTCATAATATAACCAAATCTCCACCGAGTAATCGGTGGGAATTTTGCAGTTGTTGCAAAAAGTAGCTATTATGGTATAATCAATTAAGAGGTGAAAGAAAATGATATATACTGAAAAAACCAAAAAGGCCTTAAAACTCTGCTTTGAAGCGCACAAAAATCAAGTAGACAAAAGCGGAATGCCCTATGTGTTTCATCCTTTCCATTTAGCAGAACAAATGGAAACCGAAGAAACAACAATCGTTGCTTTGTTGCACGATGTGGTTGAGGACACCGATTATACCATTGAAGATTTAACCAAGATGGGATTTGGAGAATCTGTTGTAAAATCACTTTCTTTGCTGACACACGACGATACAGTAGAATATATGGATTATGTACTTGCAATTAAGGGAAACCCCATTGCCAAGGCAGTAAAGCTTGCGGATTTAAGACATAATTCCGATTTATCAAGATTGGATGTTATCGACGAAAAGGCATTAACAAGAAGAGAAAAATATCTAAAAGCGATTGACTTGTTAGAAAAATAATTTTTACTTTGCTGACCATCCCACAGGCTGCTATAAAGGAAATGAAGTGATTTCATAACCTAAAACAATTTATTCCCGGGGATAGCAATACATTAAATGTAGCTTGAGGAAAATATATGAAAGATAAAAAATCCAATTTAGAGATAGTTAAAATAATGAAGCCATTCTTAGATGATGACAGAAAAAAAGAGATTGATAAAGTTGTTCAATGCATGAATAATGGCGCATTTGACGAGTTGTTTGACAAAGCTCTTGAGGAGCAATTATCCAAGCCTATAAGTGCTAAAGAAATATACAGTGAAATAGCAAACAATTATTTTATACTTATGGGAATACATGGTATTGATGATTTTAAACTGTTTAAATTTTCTGACTATGAGGATTATCGAAAAATCATTGTCGATGGAAAGGAATATGATTTTGATAATCCGTTTTGTCATGATGATAACGAGGCAACCGAAACGCTGTGTGCTATCGATTGCCTCATGGCTGATTTGGGAGAAGAAAAGAAAAAAGTCGTTTTAAAGAAATTAGAAAAAATGATAAATACCAAAAGTGAAAAGACGAAATAAATCCCCCTTTTTGCTGCTTACACCACAAGCAGTAAGCTACGAGAGCAAATAAGTTATCCGCTTAAAACAAAATTATCCGTTCCTCAGAAGAGGGACGGATTTTGCTATTTGGCGTTTACTTTATGAGATAGCTATGATATACTTATAAAAAAGGAGGAATATTATGCCGTATATCAAAATCAAGTGTTACCCAAAGGATGAACAAATAAAAAATCGTGTTGCTGAGCGTATCAATCAGGTGTTTTTGGAGGAATGGGGCTGTCCGCCCGAGGCCGTCAGCCTTTCTTTTGAGGAGGTTTCTCCTGAAAATTGGGAAAAAACCGTTCAAAGGCCGGGAGTTGAGGCAAATGCCGATAAAATGTCTATCCTAAATGGTAAAAAGCTTTACAAATAATCTTTGCCCTGCTGAAAAATTCGGCGGGGCTATATTTTTTAGGCTTTAAAAAATAAAACTTGAAGCTTTTTTTCAAAAAATACCGTGTTTTAAAATAAAAATTTTAAAAATTTCAACAATTCGTTATTTTATGCTGGATTTTTTGAAAAAGTATGGTAGAATAGAATATAATGGAAAAGTATGATATAAGCTGAGGGCTCTTAAAGCAAGTGAGCGCTATGGCTGTTATTAAAATTAAGCGGATATATCGTTTTTAGGAGGAATGAGCATGCTCGCAATTACAAACGCTACGCTTGTTATGCGTGATCACCTTATCCCTGAGGCAACGGTTTTGTGTGAGGATGGAAAGATCGTCGATTTCGGCAAAAAGGTCAAGGTCCCCGAGGGTGCCAAGGTGCTCGATGCAAAAGGCAAATTGGTTGGCCCCGGTCTTGTGGATATTCACACCCATGCCGCAGGTCCTCACTGGTTTTATGAGGAGCCTAAAGTGGCGGGCGAGATCATCCTTGACCACGGTGTGACAACCGTTCTGCCCGTTGTTTATTTTAATATGAATAAAGAGGATTTTATAAAGGCAACACGCGATATTCAGGCAGCGGTCGCAAGAGGTGAGCTGCCTAACTTTGGCGGTTTTTATATGGAAGGTCCTTACTTAAATCCCAAATTCGGCGCTGATAGGGAGAACAATCCTTGGGATAAACCTGTTGATGCCGCAGATTATATGGATATTATCAAGCAAGGCGGTAAAGATGCAAGAGTTTGGGCGCTTGCTCCCGAAAGAGAGAATATCGAAGAGTTTGTCATTGCCTGTAAAGAAGAAAACCCCGATGTTGTTTTCACAGTTGCGCACAGTGAGGCAACTGTTGAGGATATTGAAAAGCTTTTCCCTTATGGCCTTAAAATCGGAACGCACCACTTAAATGCAACCGGTACACTCCAGAAATATCCCGAGTGCCGCACCCCGTGTGTTGACGAAACTGTTAATTATAACGATAATATGTATGCAGAGCTTATCTGCGACAGCCGCGGAATTCATGTTGACCCCTATATGCTGCGTCTGGTGCGCAAAATAAAGGGGAGAGACCGGATTATTCTTATTTCCGATGCCTGCGTTTTTGATGGCCCTGTTCCCGAAGGTGAATATGAGGGAGTTGCCGATTTGTGCTTTGATTTTGAAGGCGAAATCGCAGGCTCCAAGCTCACCCTTGATGTTGCCTGTCGCAATATGATGGTACATACAGGCTGTTCTATCACCGATGTATTCGCTTTCGCTTCCTACAATCCCGCACAGGCTGTCGGTCTAAAGGACCGCGGCGAGATAAGACGGGGCGCCCGTGCCGACTTTGTAGTTTGCGATTACATGATGAATATTGAAAATGTAGTTTTAGAGGGCGAAATTGTTCGCTAAATTGTGATGTTTGACCCCCTGTGGTCTTTATCAAATAAGATTATTGAAAGGAAAGGTAAAGTTATGAAAGACGTTATCTTTGAGCCCGCAACCAAATTTAACTTTGAACCTGCTGATTTCGTTCCCTTCAAAGACCGTGAGGTCTGCGAGCGCGTTCGCAAGCTCAGCGGCAAACAGTTGGAGATTCGTGAGGATTGGTGGCATCCCGAATTTGAAGTAAAGGTTATGATGAACCCCCATCCCGTTCTCATTGCAACCCTCTTCTCGCGCCTTAAGGCTGCAGTTGAGGCAGGAAAGAAATTCACCATGATCCTCGGTAACCCCGAGCCCGATACCTACATTCCTCTCGCACAGCTTATCAACTACTTTAAGGTTGATTGCTCCAATGTTCACATCTTCGCAGAGGACGAGTGGGCAGATCAGGATGGCAACATCGCTCCCGAAACCTATGAGGCAGGCTTCTCTCACTCTATGATCAAGTATCTGGTAAACCAGATCGATCCTAAGCTCAGAATGCCCATGGAAAATGTTTACTATCCCACCAATGCTAACATCAAAGATTATTCCAAAATTATCAATGATGTTTCCGAGGGCGGCGCAGACATTATCTCCACCTCTCCCGGTTGGACCGGTCACGTTGCATTCGTAGATCCCATTCCCGAGTTCATGGGCAATGGTGACGTTGAGGCTTGGCTCAATCAGCCCGCACAGATTGTAAAGCTCCACCCCATGACCATTATGCAGAACTCCTTGAACGGAACCTTTGGTCAGTCCGGCGATATAGCCAATGTACCTCCCAAGGCTGCTACCATCGGACCTATCGATGTAATGCGCGCTAAAGAGCGTATTGAGGTTCATGCACTTGCAACCTGCGGAACCTTCTCTTCCTGGCAGAGAATGACCTCTCGCTTGGTTACTCACGGTCCTGTCACTCCTCTTGTTCCCAGCTCCATGCTGCAGACCAAGAAGACTCAGGTTTACATCAGCGAAGAGCTCGCCGCTCCCTTTGAGTGCTGGGAGAAAGTCGGCTACTAAGAAACACAAAAATCCCGCTGCTTGAGGCACACTCCGTAAGGAAGTGTGCCTCAGCTATATTCGCCTGACGGCGAGTGATATTGCTACGCAGTGATATGATGCTATGCATCGTGATATTGTCCTGCGGACAGTTTGGGGCGAATATAATATCACAAAAGCCAAAGGCTTTTATATCACTTTTACCGCATGGTAAAAATATCACTGCAAATTTTAATTTGCAATATCACTCATACATACCGAAAAAGAA
>JAZQMT010000037.1:0-18382 GCA_045543635.1 Oscillospiraceae bacterium
GTAGCTCGTCGGGCTCATAACCCGAAGGTCGTTGGTTCAAGTCCTTCCTCCGCAACCAATGAAAAACAGACACCCAATCGGGTGTCTGTTTTTTATTTGATGGAAAAAGCCTTGTTCCCATCATCTGTTCGGGTTATGAGCCCGCGGGCGAATAACCTGCTTTGACGCCGAGCGCTCGCAGTGCGAGATGAAGCGAGGTGGCAAAGGGGCAGCGGTCAAAATTTGTAGCGAGTCACCGAGCGATAGCAAATTTTGGGCACCGCAACCCGAAGGTCGTTGGCTGACTCCCTTCCTCCGCAACCAAAAAAATAGCAGTCGACATTCGTCGGCTGTTTTTTTTGGAATGATGCTTACCCTATCAAGCAGATGATGCCGCTTCATTTTTCATTGAAAAGACTTTTTAATTATGCTATACTAAATTTAGAAAGCAGATAAAGGATTAGGCTCTGTTTGCTCAGGACTTTGGGCAATGCTTTTAGCTTCCATCAACACCGCCAAGGGAGAATATAAAGTGAAATCAGCTAAGTACCTAATTACATATTAATCGTTTTCTAATATGCTTATGTTCAAGAAAGAGGGCAATGTTTATGGACTTATTTGTATTACTGATGTTTTTACTGATTATGGCAATAAACTGGGTTTTAATTTATTCTAAATCACCGTACAACCCAAATAAGCCTAATGCAAAATATATCAATATAAAGTTTAAGCCGCTTAGAAAAATACTTATACTTCCCAAACATGCCGATTTAAAATATGTTAAAGTAAAAGACCGTTCAAAGCTATATTTGCCTTGTTTTTTCGGATATATTATTTTAACACTTATCTTAATAATCACAATTATCTTTTATTTTATTCCAGAAATACCTTGTCAGCCGATAAGACTGCCGTTTGGCAAATTGCATTCCGTAGTATTAGATACCTTAAATGCAAAAATACCATACACTTTAGCTTTTATTATGCTTTTTTTGCAATTTGATTTTACTTTAGTATCTATAAACATAAAAATTATAAAAGCAAAAAACAAAGATGCAACAACCGCTTTAAAAATTGGACTTTCAATTATGGTAATTTGCTCTTTGCTTTTCATAATTTACCTGTTATATGCGTTGTTGAAATAATGTTAAAGCAATGGCGGCTGTCCTTTCTCCCCCAGCCATGGTTGACTGCCAAAATAGCTACCTACCTGAAAATATCAATGAAACTATAAAGCTGTCAGCCTCCAATTTTGCCGTTTGGGGAGAATGTGAACTAAGATTGAAAGCTTTAAACTGTTGTAATGTGTGCTATTTTATGGTAAAATTAAAACATACCAATTGACTGTTTTTAAAGGAGTGCAATATGAATCAATCTATCCAATCCGACCAATACGATGTTCTGATTAAAAAAATTCGACGCAAAAGAATAATGGTAAATCAAACAGAAAACGGAGGTAACTGCCATGAATACAAAACCCGAAGTGCCAATTAATTGTTTTTTTCAGGGATGCTATAATCCCGCTTATGAAGCTGAAATTAAAAAAGCAAAAGACAAATGCCACAGATATAATCAATTAAGTCCTAATGACTATGAGGCGCAACAACAAATACTCACCCAGCTGTTGGGCAAGCTGGGCAAAAACGCTGTAATCACACCCCCGTTTTGGTGCGATTACGGATATAACATAACGATAGGGGACTTTTTTTACTCAAATCATAACATGATTATTACCGACGGAGCAAAGGTGACCTTTGGTGACAATGTTTTTGTTGCCCCTAATTGCTGCTTTACAACAGCACAACACGCAATTGACCCCGAAATGCGCAAAGCAGGCATAGAAATTGCAAAACCGATCACCATTGGCAACAATGTTTGGATTGGTGCCGGATGCACGATTCTTGCCGGTGTTGAAATCGGAGACAACACGGTTATCGGTGCAGGAAGCGTGGTTACAAAATCCATACCAAGCAACGTGGTTGCCGTCGGCGTTCCGTGTAAAGTAATGCGCCAAATCACACAAGCAGATAAAACCCGTTATCCCACATACAAAAGATAGGATATTCTGCACAATTTTTCGAAAAGCGCCAAGGCGCACCTTGTGGTGCTCCTTGGCGCTTGTGTTCCTTTTCTGTATTTGTCACTGTCAGTCAAATGCAATTAACCCAAAAAAAGATAATTTCCCGTTTCGGCTCTCATACTGCATATTACAGCTCTCAGCGAGCGGCTTTACAAAAATGCAGTAGGCAGACATGCAGGAAATACACATTTCGGGGTGAGCACAGGGTTTTCCCTCTGCCTTTTTACAGGGAGAGCATAGCGCGCAGCCGCCTGCGCCGACCATAAGCGCCTCGCACCCCTCTTTGCTAAGTCTTTTATAAAGCTTTCCTGTAGCGGCGTTATGGGAGTTTTGGGCATGTTTTATTGCCTCTTTATCGGAAAAATCGGCAATATCCCAAATGCTCTGCAGAACAACGGCTTTTTTATGGCGGATAATTTTTTGTTTCATCTCCTCGGGCGAGCCGCAATCGGGAGGACAGGTGTAATTTTTGCCAAAATTTCCGCATAGGTTTTCTTTGCAGTAATCACGAAAAGAGAAGTCAAATACGATCGCGGCGGTGTCGATGACCTGCGCTTTTGCAAAACCCGCCTCTATGGCGTATTGCATTATTTTTTCCTCTTTCATATCTTTGGCTCCGTTCTTAAAAAATTGCGCAAATCCACTTGCTTTCTGTCCTTTTTCAGATTATAATTTATTTGTAAACTACCGCCGAGGGAGAAGCGCTATGGACAATAATTTTTCCTATTTTCAAAACAAGGATTGTGTATTCTTTCCCTGTCACCAAAAAGAGGGGGATTTCTTTAACTGCCTGTTCTGTTACTGTCCGCTTTATGCCTTGGGGGACAAATGCGGCGGTAATTTTGTCTACATAGAGGGCAGTATCAAGGATTGCTCGCACTGTCTTATCCCCCACAGCGAAAACGGATATTCCTACATTCTTTCAAAATACCCCGAAATTGCAAAGCTTGCGAGCGAAAACTGCTCGGAAAATAAATAAACCACCTTAAACCATCGGTTTTCCGTTGGTTTTTTGTTTTTTTAGGCTGTGAATAAAATATGTAACCGCCAACAGGTCGGCACAGCCGCCGGGAGATAGATTTCTCTCAATAAATGCATCATCTGCTTTTTCTATTTCCTCTACAGATATATGCGGAAACTCGTTAAGCAGGGTCTTTGCCGCCGCTGCGGCAAAGGCAGCTCCCTGCGCACCGCCGCGGTGATATAAATTGGTGTCCTGCACATTTGCGATAAGGCAAATAAGAGCCGCCGCTCCCGCATCATTTGCGCTCAAGCCGCAGCAAAGTGCTTTTTCAAAAGCCGGCATCCCTATTTTTTTAACAGAAGGGAAACCCGCCGCCACCTCGCCGCGAATTCCTTTCATTCCATGCTCTAAATACAGCCTTCCCCCTGCAGTTGAGCGGTCCATGCTCTCAAAATCAGACTTCACGGCTTTTTGCACTATTTCGGAGCATTCGCAGAAAATCCTTTCCATGTCGGAGATCGGTGCTTGGGGCTTCCACAGCCTGCCCAAGGCACCGCACAGGACGCCCAGCGAATAGATAGCTCCCTTATGGGTATTAACTCCTCCTGTTGTCTCAAACATTACCTTTTCGGCTTGTATTCCGGCTTTTCGCAGCAGCAAAAAGGTTTCTTGCGGCTCTTTGCGGGCAGTTTGCTGTCCAATCATGACACACTGTGCAAAATAAGGCTTCAGTGCCTTGGCACTTTCGATAAACATGTTAACATTCATATCCCGATGGCTGCCGCAGTTGCGCCTATCGACAAGCCCGGGCTTGGGCGTGGTGTTCACCTCGCTCATAAGGCTCAAAACAGCTAGCTCGGCAATCTTTTCTTTATCCAAGAGAGCAAAATGCTCGCTTATCATTTTGTGCGTTGCCGCTTGAAGCTCGCCTACACTGTGAAGCCTTCGCGCCGCACAGCCTCTGCCTTCGCCGCCGCAAACGATACAGCCGCGCTCTGCCTTTCGCTCAAGCTTTTCTCCGCTTACATCCAGCACATCCATATCAAACAGGCGCCCCAAAGGGGAGCTTTCCTCTATGCGCATACAAATCTCTTTAAGCTCAAAAGCTTGCATTTCCACCGAAAAAAAAGCTTCACAGCCTGTTTTGCAAATGCGCACTTTTTGCTCCCGAACAAGCTCTTTGGGAAGCCTTTCTTGCAGTGCCTTTAATCCCACATAAAAGGCGCGCTCGATAAGCGGCGAGTTTTTTTGCGGTCCCGCAATATTCATGGTAAAGGATATAAGGGGGCAGCAGTGGACAGCAATGAGCTCTTTTTGTTCGCAAACGCGCGTTTCACGCGCCAAAAGAATCTCATTTAGCGTTACCTCTTGCATTTATGCCCCTCCTTTAAAATTATTACACAATAAGCTCGGACCGTTTTTTCTGCTGTTCATCCAGCTTTCTAAGGGTAGTTTCGGCATTTTTGCCCACACAGCCGATAAGCATCCAGTTACGGGTAAACGGGTCGTAAACAAAGTGATTTAACAGGTGAAAATCCTGGATCTGCCCTGTGTGCGAAACATGTATTCTCGGGCCTGTACAATAATGAAGCTTACCGTCTATCGAAATATGATTCTGGTCGACATAGGTTATGGGCAGGTTTGCCGCTATCATTTCGTTTACCTTTTTCTCAAGCTCCAAAATATCAAAATCAGGCTTTGTTTCGGGAAAGGTTATGGCAAAGCCATGCTTAACATCATCGTGGCCGCAACACATCATATACTCCCGAGGCATACAGCTCTCACAAAGATCCTCTGCGGTGTGCGCCATAAGCCTGTAGGAAAGCGATTCGTAAACCGTGTCCCTGATTTCCTGTGGCTCGGGACCGAATATGGTGGGGCGGGAAATAAGGATCTGCTCGCCGACACCGATAAGCAGGTTTGCATTAAAGCCCAAAAGCGGATAAACCAGATCAAAATGCTCAACGATTACACGCTTGCCCTTTTCCAAAGCCTCAACGATTGCCTCTGCAAGCGTGCTCATCTGTGTAAATCCATTTTCAAATCGAATATCGAGGTGATAGGTATGGGGGGTAAAAAAGCTGCTATCCTGATCTAAAAGCGGCAGAGGGCGGACATAAACACCGTCATCATCATTGGTAAGCTCTAAGCCCGGGAACATTCCGCGTAAAAGTGCACTTTTTCCCGAGCCCGCATCTCCGATAACGCCGATAAGCTTATCAAAGGGCGAGAGATACAGCTGTGCAAGCTGCATGCCCAAAGCATACATACGCTGGTGCCCTCTGGGAGCAAAATAACTGCTTAAAACATGATTTTGCTGACGATCTTGCATAATATTACCTCCTATTTTATATAGCCCTTTGTTTGCAAGTACGCAAAGGTTGACTTTGGAACAAGTAAGCGCACTGCCTCTGTGTCCCCCTCGTCTAAAAGGGTGCGCACAGCGCTTGCGCTGACGGGAGCATTCTCTTTCTCCAACCGCGTAACCTCCACAAGCTCTATTCCGCGACCCGGCAGCTGTTGCTTAAGCGCCTCATTATACCGATGGGTTAGCGGCGAAAGGGGCTCTGTGCCGACATAGCGGCGGTTTATAGAAAATTTAGGAACAAAATACTCTATAAATATTTCTATATCCAATTTACACTGAATTTGCCCCGCCTTTTCCCGCTCCTTTAAAAAATAGGTGGGAAATGTGGCAGAAGAAATAAGATAGGGCCCGGTAGGAAGCACCGTGACATTTTTTAAATCGGCAGTTCCCTGCTTTACCATTTCCAGCCTATCTGCAGCGGAAAATCGGCTTTTATCCTCCGAAAGGACAAAGACATAAAGCCTGTCACACTCTTTTGCCGCTTGCTCGATAAGATAGCGATGTCCCAAAGTAAAGGGATTGCAGTTCATTACCGCGGCGCCGACTGCGCCATCCTTGGCATCAGCACGCTCAAGCGTCTCCAAAAACTGCTTAATTCCGTTTCTCTTATCCTCCATGAAAAGCACCTCATCGGTCTGGGCAATGGGGTAAAAGAACAGCGAAGAAAACATTGCACGGTTTTGGGGCTTGGTGTACAAAAAAAGATGCCGATGCCCCTGCTCAAAAGCCTCTTTCTTGAGCGCGGTGAGCACAGTGGCAGTAAGCCCCTCGCCCTGTCTGCTTTCATCAACGGCAATGCATTTTAAAAGGTTTTGCTGCCTTGAACCTGTTGCGACAAGGGTATCCCTGTCCCAAATAAGCACCGTTTGCTCACAGCAAGACTCTGCTTGCAGCCCCGCCCTTTCAAGAAATTCTCTCCAGATATTTAATTTTGCTCCGCTTATGCGGGAAATACTTTCAATTTCCATGGCATATCCTTCTCACTTTGTTATAATACCATTATACAACATTCTTGCTGATATGCAAAGAAAAAAGCGCAAAAAGAATTGCTTTTTTTGCCATTGTGTTATACAATAACATTGGATTGTTACTATATCTTTTAACATATACTTGCCATGAAGGGAGACATAAATCTTGGATATTTTAAAGCGAGCATCTGCGGGAACCATGGAATCAAGCGATGCCTATGTGGAAATCGAGCCTAGTGCGGGCGGAATTTCCATTGAGCTGGAGTCTGTTGTTAAGGGGCAGTTCGGGGATGAGATAACTGCCGCTGTTCGGGAGGTTTTAAAGGAGCAGGGCGTTGATAACGCTGCTGTTCGTGTTGTAGACAGAGGTGCGCTGGAATGTGTTATCCGCGCCCGAGTAGAGACCGCTGTTCTTCGCGGAAAGGAGGACAACTAATGCGCCGCAGTATGCTTTTTTTACCGGGAAATAATCCTAACATGCTGATAAACGGAAACTGTTTGGGAGCCGACGCTGTTATTTTCGATTTGGAGGACGCTGTTTCTCCCGCCGAAAAGGACGCGGCTCGTATTCTGGTTCGCAACACCATGCGTTACATGGATTTCAGCGGCTGTGAGATCATTGTTCGCACAAATTCGGTCGATACTGCTTTTTGGAAAGCGGATATAGATGCCATTCTTCCGCAAAAGCCCGACCTTATTCTGCTGCCTAAAACCTCTTGTGCCGCAGATGCTGTTTTGGCAGACGCCTACATGACCGAGGCAGAACAAAAGCTTGGACTTGAAAAAGGCTGTGTTGGTTTGATGCCGCTTATCGAAACGGCACTCGGCGTTGAAAACGCCTATGCCATAGCCTCCTCTTGCAAGAGAGTTCAGGCTCTGTTTCTAGGCGCAGAGGACCTAACGGCAGACCTTCAATGCAAGCGAACCCGTGAAGGCAGAGAAATCGAATACGCACGCACCCGCCTTGTGGTTGCGGCAAGAGCTGCAGGTGTTGATGTTTACGACACACCCTTTACCGACGTAAACGATGACGAGGGTATACTAGCCGATGCCGCCCTTGCCAAAGCTTTGGGCTTTACCGGTAAGGCTTCCATTTCGCCCCGCCATGTTGAGGTTATTAACTCGGTTTTCAGCCCGACACAGGCGGAAATACACTATGCATATGAAGTTTTAGATGCGATTGCCCTTGCCAAAGAGCAGGGCAAGGGAGCCATTGCACTGCACGGAAAAATGATTGATGCTCCCATCGTTGCCCGCGCAGAGCGCACCATCTCCATGGCAGAAGCGCTGGGAATGGACAGGAGGGACGAAAAATGAATAAACTTGTTAGATCCATTCGCCAAGCAATCGAGCTTGCAGGGTTAAAGGACGGAATGACCGTTTCCTTCCACCACCATCTGCGCAATGGTGACTTTGTGCTGAACATGGTTATGGAAGAAATCGCAAATTTGCATATCAAAGACATCACCGTTAATGCAAGTTCGCTTTTTGATGTGCACTCCCCCCTGCTATCGCACATTAAAAACAAGGTGGTTACAGGAATAGCGGCAGATTATATCGCCGCAGGCTTGGGTAAGAGTTTTTCTCACGGAATTTTGGAAAAACCGGTAGAGTTTCGCACACACGGCGGCAGACCGAGTGACATTGCACTGGGCAGAACCCCCATTGATGTCGCCTTTATTGCAGCCCCCACTGCCGACCCCATGGGAAACTGCTCAGGCAAATACGGTAAATCGGCTTGCGGGAGCCTGGGCTATGCCTTTGCCGATGCCATGTATGCCAAAAAGGTTATCGTTATTACCGATAATCTTGTTCCCTACCCCTTGCAGGATTTCTCCATTTCGGAGGATTACATAGACTATGTTGTTGCAGTAGACGCTATCGGTGACCCCAAGGGAATTGTTTCGGGCACCACTAAAATTACCCGCGACCCTGTGGGGCTTGTCATGGCACAGCATGCCGCCCGTGTCATAGAAGCTTCGGGGCTTTTGAAGGACGGATTTTCCTTTCAAACCGGAGCAGGAGGTGCATCCCTTGCTGCCGCAAAATTTTTAAAGGATATTATGCTGAAAAAGGGCATTGTAGGCAGCTTTGGGCTGGGTGGCATCACAGGATACATGGTCGATATGCTGAGAGCCGGTTGCTTTAAGAGCCTTATGGATGTTCAGTGCTTTGATCTAACGGCGGTTGAGTCTATTCAAAGCGACCCGCGTCATCAGGAAATATCCGCCATGCAATATGCTTCGCCCAGCGCACGCAGCGCGGTTGTTGACAGCCTTGATGTTGTTATTTTAGGTGCTACTGAAATAGACACCGATTTTAACGTTAATGTTCACACCGATTCCAACGGCTACATCATGGGCGGCTCGGGCGGCCACAGCGATACCTCGGCAGGCGCCAAGCTTTCCATGATCATTGCGCCCATGTTCCGCGCCAGATTGCCCATTGTTACCGACCGTGTTACCTGTATTTCTACCCCCGGCAAGGATATTGATGTGCTTGTAACGCAGGGCGGCATAGCGGTAAACCCCAAAAATGCCGAACTCAAAGAACGGTTGTGTGAGGCAGGGCTGCCTGTTGTTGACATAAACGAGCTCAAAGAAAAAACCGAGCGAATAACCGGAAAGCCGCAAAAGCTTCCCAAGGGCGAACGGGTGGTTGCCCAAGTTATCAGCCGCTACGGAGAGCTGCAGGACAAAATCTACAATGTCCCCGAAGGCCGCTAAAGGAGGAAAAAAATGCGAGAGATAAGCGCCCGGCGCATCACCGAAACGGTGAAAAAGCTGTGTATTGAAGCAAACTGCCATTTAAGCCAAGACATGAAGGATTGCATCTGCAATTGTCATAAAAACGAGCCTTGGCCGCAAGCAAAAGAAATTTTAGAACGCATTATTGAAAACTATGAGATAGCCGACCAAAAAGACCAGCCCATCTGTCAGGACACAGGTGTTGCCTGCGTTTTTCTCAAAATCGGACAGGATGTGCACATCTGCGGTGATATTACCGAGGCTGTTAACGAGGGAGTTCGCCAAGGCTACAGCGAGGGTTACCTTCGCAAAAGTGTGGTTCGTGACCCCTTAGACCGCGTAAACACAGGAGACAACACCCCTGCCATGCTTTATGTTGAGCTTGTTGCGGGCGATAAAATCGAAATTACCGTTGCCCCAAAAGGCTTCGGCAGCGAGAATATGAGCAAAATTGCCATGCTGCGTCCCTCGGACGGGCTTGCAGGAGTGAAAGATTTTGTCTGCAAGGTGGTTGAGGAAGCAGGGCCGAACCCCTGCCCGCCCATTGTTGTAGGTGTAGGCATCGGCGGCACCTTTGACAAGGCGGCATACCTTGCAAAAAAGGCACTGCTCCGCCCTGTAGATAAAAGAAATGATGACCCCTTTTATGCCGCCCTTGAACAAGACCTGCTTGAGCAGATCAATGCGCTGGGCATCGGTCCGCAGGGCTTCGGCGGCAAGACGACCGCTCTCGCCGTCAACATTGAAAAGTTCCCTACCCACATTGCCGGTCTGCCTGTGGCAGTAAACATTAACTGCCACGTTACCAGACACAAGACGGAGGTGCTGTAAATAATGGCTATTTCTATCACTACCCCGCTTACCCGCGAAAAAGCCCGCCAGTTAAAGGCGGGTGACAGTCTGCTTATCTCAGGCGTTATTTACACCGCCCGTGATGCCGCTCACAAGCGCCTTTGCGAGCTTGTTGCTGCGGGAAAAGAGCTTCCCCTTGATATAAAGGACAGCATTATCTATTTTGTCGGTCCCACACCTGCAAAAGAGGGGCAGGCTATCGGTTCAGCAGGTCCGACAACCTCCTACCGCATGGACGCTTACAGCCCCACCCTTATCGCACAGGGACAGACGGGCATGATAGGCAAAGGCAAGCGCGGACCCGAGGTTATTGCCGCCATGCGTGAGCACGGCGCGGTTTATTTCGGTGCAATCGGCGGCTGCGGAGCGCTTTTAAGCAAGTGCATAAAAAAAGCCGAGATCATCGCTTACGAGGACTTGGGCGCAGAGGCTATCCGCCGTTTGGAAGTAGAGGATTTCCCCGCAATCGTTATCATCGACAGTGAGGGCAACAACCTTTATGAAACCGGCAAGGCCGCCTATCTTGCACAAAGCAAAGACTAAGAAAAAAGGGTGCTGTATCACACCTGCTTGCAAAATGTGCTGTACAGCACCCTTCTTTTTTTCTAAATCTTGAATATAATAGCAAAAACGCTTATATTTTTAATAAAGAATGTTATTTTGCTATTGACATTGGCATTTTTAGATGGTACGCTAAATATAATATTCCGTAGAGGCTCTCAGAATGAATAGAGACTGGGCGCGGAGGAACTCTGGAGAATCCCTTGAATGGGTGCCGAAGGTGCAAGGTTATATTACCGAATCTCTCAGGCAAAAGGACAGAGCGGACATAACAAAAAACTGTGCGTCTGTGCTTTATTTTCCAGAGCTGCTTTTTAAAGCAGCTTTTTATTTTTAGGGAGGAAAAACATGGACACACTTCTCAAAATTGTTACATCTATCAACAATTATCTCTCCAATTACATGCTGATTATTTTGCTTGTTGCTGTCGGCTTGTATTTTTCTGTCCGCACCCGTTTTGTGCAGGTTCGCTGCTTTGGCGAGGGGCTCAAACAGGTTTTCGGGAGCTTTTCCCTTAAAGGTTCAAAACAGCAAAGCGGTTTAAGCTCGTTTCAAGCTCTTGCCACTTCTATTGCGGCACAGGTTGGAACAGGCAACATCGTGGGCGCCTGCGGCGCTATCCTTGTCGGTGGTCCGGGTGCTGTTTTTTGGATGTGGTTTATCGCATTCTTTGGAATGGCAACTATTTACGCTGAGGCTATTGCCGCACAAAAAACCCGTGTTGTTGACGAGGACGGAACGGTTCACGGCGGTCCTGTTTACTATATTCGCAGTGTTTTTAAAGGCAAGTTCGGAAAATTTCTTGCCACCTTTTTTGCCGTTGCCGCAATGTTGGCGCTCGGTTTTATGGGCTTAATGGTTCAGTCCAACTCTATAGCCGAATCCATGACCACCGCATTCGGACTTCCCGCTTGGCTCGTAGGCCTTGCCGTTGCTTTACTTGCCGGCTTTATCTTTATCGGCGGTGTGCAGCGCATCGGCTCGGTGACCGAAAAATTGGTTCCTTTCATGGCTCTTTTATACCTGGCGGGCGGTATTATCGTTCTTATCATTCGCGCGCAATATCTTGCTGATGCGTTCTCGATGATTTTTAAATATGCATTTAACGCGCGGGCAATTGTAGGCGGCAGCATCGGTGCTGCAATCTACAGTGCTATCAGTCAGGGCGCCAAGCGCGGCCTTTTCTCCAATGAGGCAGGTATGGGCTCCACTCCGCACGCGCACGCACAGGCAAATGTAAAGGACCCGCATGACCAAGGGGTTTCCGCCATGATCGGCGTTTTTATCGACACCTTTGTTGTTCTCACCTTCACGGCACTTGTTGTTATCTCCACGCTCTTTACCGGTGAGGGTGCACTCAATCCTGAAAACTACACCGCAGGAATGTTTCTGGAGGGCACTGCCGCTGCTGAGGGACTTACCAAAACAAATCTGGCACAGTCCGCATTCGGAGCGGCTTTCGGAAACATAAACATCGGCAACATTTTTGTTGCAGTCTGTCTCTTATTCTTTGCTTTTTCCACAATTATTGGTTGGAATTTGTTTGGCAGAATTAACGCAAATTACTTGTTTGGCAAAAAGTTTAATACCCTTTATTCCCTTATTGCAGTTCTCTTTATTTTTATAGGCTCACTGCTTAAAAGCGACCTTGTTTGGGAACTTACCGACATGTTTAACTATCTCATGGTCATTCCCAATGTTATTGCTCTGTTTGCTTTGGGCAAGGTGGTTTCGGCTGTTGCGCGAAAGCATATGGGCAAGAAAAAGCCACATTCTAAGCACAAGCAATAACAGCGCTCCCTAAAAAGCGTTAACCAAAAAGCAGACTTGCTACCGCAAGTCTGCTTTTTTATGTCTATAATAAAACCGTATAATAGAAGCATGCCGAATTTTTATTTTTCAAAATAACCTAAAATAAGCTCGGCGGTAATTTTTTGACCTATCGGCAAAGAACTGATGAGAACCTTTTCCTCTCTTGTGTGCGCACCGTAGCCAATATACGAGCCGATTGAAACAGCCGGAATTCCCATCGACATGGGAATATTGCAGTCGGTCGAGCCTTTTGTTCCGACACAAGGCATTCCCGAGTGTTTCTCGCAGATGGTCTCAACACGGTTACACATATCGGAAAATTCGTTTTCGTCTACCTCAATACCACAGGGGCGAATACCGATTACCTCAACGCTGATTTCTGCGGTGTTTCTGGCACGCGCATCTGCAACGGTTTTGTCAAAGAACTCTTTCATTTTAGCAAGGCATTGCGCATCATCCGAGCGGTATTCATAAAGAAGCTTTGCTTGCTGCGCAATGGTGTTGACCGAAGTTCCGCCACTAGCCCCGCCGACATTGTAGGTGGTTTTGCTGTCACCATTTACAGGGACCTCACATTCATAAAGGCGGCAAACCAAATCAGACATGGCATGAATGGCATTGCGGTTTCCGAATTTGCCAAAGGAGTGGCCGCCCTCGGTTTTAAAGGTTATCTCATAGCGGTGCGAGCCAACACATTTGTTGGCATAGCCGCGATAGTCCGCATCAAAGGCATAGAGATTTTTAATTCTGCCCTCGTAGTCTTTAAAAATCTGCTTGGTTCCCTTAAGGTTTCCCAGCCCCTCTTCACAAGCATTGGCAAGGAAGATAACGCCGCGCGGCGGGATAATCTTATTTTGCGCAACATATCTTGCAATCATCATTAAGTTTACAAGACAGGCGGTATCATCACCGACGCCCGGACAGTGAATATATTCCCCATCATTAACAAGCGGCATTGGCTCTAAATCGGGGAAAACGGTGTCTGTATGGGCGAGGAAAACAACAATATCGTCTCTCCCCTCGCAGTTTACAGGATAAACAACATTGAGCGCATCGTCAATATAAACCCCTTCGCAGCCGGCTTGGGTAAGCCAATTTTTAACAAACTCGGCGCGCTTTTCTTCCTTTCCCGAGGGGGCGGGAATGGCACAGAGCGTTTCGAGCAGCTCTATCGTTTCCTGTTCGCAATTTTTTATGTAGGTTAAAATGTCGTTATTCAGCTCAAGTGCCATTGTAAAAATTTCCTTTTACCATTTGCAGGTAATAATCCCGTCATCCTCAAGGATAATTTCGGTTCCGAAGGGCTTGCACATTTCGGCAAGGTAAGGGGCAATGTCCTTTCCGTCGCTACGGCGGGGCAGACCTTTCTGGGACTTATTCCCATCCATCCTTGCTTCAACCGGCATCAGGCGCAGGCTCTTGAGCTTGCCGTTTTCGGTTTCCCACAGGGGGATAACGGTGAGGAACATTCTTCTGTCCTCCATAAGCCCGACCGTGAAGTTTTTGGAGCGGGTTTTTAAAAGCTCGTGAACAGTAGAGGATGCAGCCGAAAGACCATACTTCTCAAAGAACTCCTGCGGAGCTAATTCAACATTGTAAAGCTGCAGCGCAAAGTCACCAAGTGAATAGAAAATGGGACAATCCTTATAAACCTCAATGGGGCGCAAAAGGTGCGGCCCGTGTCCGATAACGGCGTGTGCACCGGCATCAATGCAGCGGTGGGCAAATTCCTGCAAAAACTCAGAGGGATTTTCCTTTTTATCGCCGCTGAGCTGATGTGAGTGAACCGAAATCAGAATGTAATCTGCCTGAAGCTGAGCCTCATAAATGGCTTTTTCGATACGCTCCATATCATTTTTATTGATCGTAGTGACCATGCGGGGTTTATCCCCCGCAACAAAACGAAATTCACCAAATTCCGCCTCATTATCGGCAAGCTCTAAAAGATAGCCCTCTTTGCGAATGATCTCTCTCGAAGCGTTGATATTAATATCTTTTGCTATTCTTTTAATTACATCAATCTCCTGCTGCGGAAGCTCAATGTAGGAGGAGGTGCGCAGCCCGTTGATACCTGCTCTGCCCGCAACGCGGGGAGTTTGCTCTCCGGCGAGCATATACTCGCTGAAGGTGGTGTTGACCGAAATGAGCGCCACTCTGCCGTTATTGGTCTCTAAATATTTAGGAGCGGAAGCCTCGGCAAGATTTCTGCCAACGCCCGCATGAACAAAGCCGCTCTCGTTTACATAATCAAGGGTACATTCAAGGCCCTCATAAGAAAAGTCAAGTGCGTGATTGTTATTAAAGCTCAGCATATTAAAGCCGAAGTTTTTAATATCCTCCAAAACCTCGGGATTGGTGCGGATATAGGTGCCGCCGCTCAGCTGAGAAGAGGGACATTCGCCCTCGTAATTTAACGTTGTTTCAAGGTTAAAAAACCTGGCATCTCCCTCGCTGATAAAAGGAGCGAGCTCATCAAATCCCACAAAATCCTCTTGAATTCTTCTTTGGATGATCATATCACCCGCTGCAGTAAATTTCATAATGTACCTCCCAAATGCCAATATTTTTTCATTTTACAGCTATCCGTAATATAGCACAAAAGCAGGTTGGTGTCAAGCAAAGAGCCTTATTGTTTTTTCATATTTTCAAGTTCGGGAAATTTTATTTTGGGCAGGCTCCAGCGGTATTTAGCCGCCAACATTCTCATGGTGACTACAAACACGATTGCGATAACCGAAGGCAAAACCACCCCTTTGCAGCAAAGTCTTAATACATAGTACAAACAGCTTCCCATAATGGAAGCCAGCGCATAAACATGCTTTTTAAAAACATAGGGGGTGGTATCGGTTAAAATATCGCGGAAAATTCCGCCGCCGATGCCCGTTAGCATACCCAGCACCACCGAAAGAAAGATATTACCGGAAAATCCCTCGATAAAAGAGACCTCGGTTCCCATCACCGAAAATGCCGCAAGACCAACCGCATCGAAGAAATTGTTAATGTACTCGATTTTTTCCCGCAGCACTTCAAATTTATGTCGATGAATATAGGAAAAGATAAAAACAACGATTGCGGCAAAAACCGCAATTATAAAGATAGGAAGGTTTAAAAAAATGGAGGGTGGTATCTTTCCGATAAGAAGATCTCTCATAATTCCGCCGCCGATTGCGGTTATGGAACCGATAAAAACAACCCCGAATATATCAAGCCGTGCCCTGATTGCAACAAGTGCCCCCGACACCGCAAATGAGATCGTTCCGATTATTTCCAATATAAGTAATACAAACTCGGTCATGATAAAACAACTCCTATTTACCTATCTACTTTCAATATATTGCTGTAAAAGAATTTTGTAAACGCCCCAAACATAAACAAACCCCCGCCTGCCGATTGGCACAGAGGGGATTTGTTTATAAAAGGTGAGATAGAATTAAGACATTTCCTGTCGGACTGCTTTAAAGCAGTCAACAACAAATTTGAGCTCCTCTTTTGTGTGGGAAGCGCAAACCTGTGTGCGAATTCGCGCTTTTCCTTTGGGAACAACGGGATAAGAGAAGGCAACAACATAAACACCCTTGTCCATCATTCTCTTTGCCATTTCTCCGGCAGTCTTTTCATCATATATCATAATGGGAACGATGGGGTGAGTGCTTTCTATAATATCAAAGCCTGCCTCGGTTAAGAGGGAGCGATAGTAAGCAGTATTTTCTTCCAGTCGGTCACGAAGCTCGGTTGAGCTGTCGAGAATATCAATAAGCTTTGCGGTAGAAGCTGCAATAGCGGGAGCCAGTGAATTTGAGAAAAGGTAGGGGCGGCTTCTCTGGCGCAAAAGGGCGATAATTTCGCGCCTGCCCGAGGTAAATCCGCCGGATGCACCGCCGAGAGCTTTGCCAAAGGTGGAGGTGATAATATCAACTCTGCCCAGCACGCCGCAGTGCTCACTTGTTCCCTTTCCGTGTGCTCCTACAAAGCCCGAAGCATGGCTGTCATCAACCATAACCAGCGCATGATATTTGTCGGCAAGGTCACAGATACCCGCAAGATCTGCAATAATTCCGTCCATGGAGAAAACACCATCGGTAGCGATAAGCTTAATTCTTGCACCTGCTGCATCTGCCTCTTTGAGCTTTTGCTCTAAATCTGCCATATCATTGTTTTTGTAGCGATAGCGGGCAGCCTTGCAAAGGCGAACACCGTCAATAATGCTGGCATGGTTAAGCTCGTCACTGATAACGGCGTCCTCAGCAGTTAAGATGGTCTCAAAAAGTCCGCCGTTTGCATCAAAGCAGGAAGAATAGAGAATGGTATCTTCTGTTCCCAAAAATGCAGTTATTTTTTCTTCAAGCTGTTTATGAACACTTAATGTTCCGCAGATAAAGCGAACGCTGGCACAACCATAACCGCTCTCTTTATAGGATTGTGTTGCGGCATCAATAAGCTCCTGTGCGTTTGCAAGCCCCAAATAGTTATTGGCGCACATATTTATCATGCTCGCTCCGTCAGCAGTTTTAATGCGTGCGCCCTGAGGAGAAGCAATGGTGCGCTCGGATTTAAAAAGCCCGTCAGCCTTTATTTTTTCTACTTCGTTTTTATAAAAGGCAAGTGCTTCTGTTCTATTCATGTAAGGTTCCTCCTATTTCAAATTTGTCCAGTCAAGGATAACCTTGCCACTGCTGGAGCTGTTCATGGCGGCAAAGCCCTTTTCAAAATCGCGGACATCAAAGCGGTGGGTGATGATGGGCTCAAGATTAAGTCCGCCGCGAATCATAGCCGCCATTTTATACCATGTTTCAAACATTTCGCGCCCGTAAATACCCTTAATAACAAGCCCGTTAAAAACAACTGTTTCCCAATTTATCTGCATATCGTTTTTGGGAATACCCAGCATAGCCATTTTTCCGCCGTGTACCATCGAGGAAATCATCTGGTTAAAGGCAACCGGATTACCCGACATCTCCATGCCGACATCAAAGCCCTCGACAATGCCAAGCTTATGCATAACATCGCTGAGACTTTCATTTTTGGTGTTGACCGCCGCGGTAACACCGAATTTACGAGCCAGCTCCAAGCGGTAATCATTTATATCGGTAATAACAACACTGCGTGCACCGCAGAACTTTGCAATGCCTGCCGCCATGATACCGATAGGGCCTGCACCTGTAATAAGAACATCTTCGCCGACGGTGTTAAAGGAGAGCGCGGTGTGTGCCGCGTTTCCAAAGGGATCAAAGATCGCATACAAATCATCGGAAATGGCATCGTCACAAAGATAAACATTACTTGCGGGAATAACAACATACTGCGCAAAGCAGCCGTCACGGTTTACACCCACGCCCTGTGTATCTTTACACAAATGTCCGCGTCCCGCCAGACAGTTTCGGCACTTGCCGCAAACAATATGCCCCTCGCCGGTCACGCGGTCGCCGACCTTGTAGCCCTCAACATTTTCGCCAACCTCAACGATCTCACCGACATATTCATGACCGATGGTCATGGGGGTTTTTATCGTCTTTTGACTCCATTCGTCCCAGTTATAAATATGTAGGTCGGTCCCGCAGATAGCAGTTTTACGAACCTTAATTTTTACATCATTTTTTCCGCACTTGGGGATGGCAACCTCTCGCATCCACAAGCCCTGCTCGGGTTTTTCTTTTACTAAAGCAAGCATTGTTTCCATGTGTTTAAAGCCTCCAATTCTTAACATAAATTATAAGCCCAAACACCTTGGCTGTAAAATACAAAAAACCTTTTGCATATTATAGAAAATACTTATAACCACAAAAATCCTCCCGCGCACCCTCTGGTGCGCGGGAGGGTGGCTTAACCGATATTAACGGTGGCGGTGTGCGGTCTATGCTCGGAAGCAATGAACAAATACCCATACCCCCTTAATAACCCTAAATCAACCCAAGTCCTCTTGCCACAATGGTAATAAAATCCTGCACATTGGTTACCATGGTGGTGGCAGAAAGGCTGCCGCGGTCAAGCAGCTTGTTTACCACAAATTCATCAATATCAATGGTGTAAAGATAAACAGGGCGGATGCTTTTATCG
>JAZQMT010000038.1:0-6066 GCA_045543635.1 Oscillospiraceae bacterium
GACCGCTTGGCCTCCGACTTCTCACCGCGCAAAACAGGCTGATTTAGCGCTTTTAGAAAATGCAGACATCATTTTTACCATGACGCAAAGCCATGCAGCCCCCATTCTTTCCATTCCCTCTCTTGCAGGCAAACTACATGTGGCCAATCCCCCCATTTCTGACCCTTATATGCAGGACCTATCGGTTTACAAGGCGTGCGCGCAGGAGCTTTATTCTCAAATTGACGCACTGCTGACAACGGAGACGGAATAATGGATTTTAATATTACTTATATGGCACAACGTCACATAAAAGCCATTACCGATCTGGAAAAGAGCTGTTTTTCCCGTGCTTGGTCTCATGAGGCTCTTGCAAGTGAGCTTAAAAACACAAATGCTCGCTTTTTGGTTGCTTTAAAAGGCGGAGAGGTTTTGGGATATATCGGATGTATTTTTGTCTGCGGTGAAGGCAGTATTACCAATGTTGCGGTATCCCCCGAATTTCGCCGACAAGGCATTGGAAATGCGCTCCTTTCGTCCCTTATAGCTTGTGCACGAAAGGAAAACATTGAGTCGCTCTTTTTAGAGGTGCGCCGCAGCAACTCGTCTGCACAGGCGCTTTATAAAAAACACGGATTTGTAATCACCGGAATACGCCGCAGTTTTTACAGAGATCCTACTGAGGACGCCTACATTATGCAGCTATCGCTGAATCAAACACATGGGTGATAACATGAAAGACACACTGATCCTTGCAATAGAATCATCTTGCGATGAAACTGCCGCCGCTGTTATTAAAAACGGGCGGGAGATTGTTTCTAATATTGTTTTAACACAAATAGAGCGGCATCGTCTCTTTGGCGGCGTTGTGCCCGAAATTGCATCGCGAATGCATATCGAAAGCATTTCTCACACCGTTGATGCGGCTTTTGTTGAGGCGGGAATAGAAAAAAAGGATATTGACGCGGTTGCTGTTACCGCAGCACCGGGGCTTATCGGTTCACTTTTAGTCGGTGTGAATTATGCAAAATCGCTGGCACTACTTTTAGATAAACCTTTAGTGCCTGTGCACCATTTGCGCGGACATGTTGCAGCAAACTATCTTGTATCAAAAGATTTAGAGCCGCCTTTTCTCTGTCTCATCGCTTCGGGCGGGCACAGCCATATCGTTGTGGTACGTTCCTACACCGAATTTGAGGTCATCGGAAAAACACGAGACGATGCGGCGGGTGAAGCTTTTGACAAAGCAGCACGCGCCATGGGATATTCTTATCCGGGCGGAATACAAATAGATAAAGCAGCTGCACAGGGCAACAAAAACGCCTTTAAGCTGCCTCGACCACATCTTGACACCCCATATGATTACAGTTTTTCAGGGCTGAAAACGGCCGTTTTAAATGTTTTAAACAGTGCAAGCCAAAAGGGCGAGGAAATATGCCGCGAGGATCTATGTGCCAGCTTTCAACATACTGTTTGCGAAATCCTTTGTGATAAATTATTTCTTGCAGCCGAAAATCTCGGTTTCAAAACCATTGTTGCGGCAGGCGGTGTTTGTGCAAACAGCGGCTTGAGGGCTGCACTGGAGGAAAAATCCAAACAGCATAGTTGCCGCCTTTATTACCCACCTCTTTCTCTTTGCGGTGACAATGCCGCTATGATAGGCGCGCAAGGCTACTATGAATATCTGGCAGGAGTTCGCGCTCCGCTTTCTCTAAATGCTTATGCTACTATGGATATATCGCATCTAAACTGGGAAAAATGATTTTCTGCCCTGCGGCAAAAGCCGCAGGGCAGTTTCATTTAAAAAATTATTTTTTGTAATATCTATTAGTAAAACTCGGTGTATTAAGGTGAAAGGCCTTTATTTCTTTAAAAGGAGGGTAACGATATGGAGGACAGCAAGATTATTGAACTTTATTGGGCGCGCTCTGAAGATGCCATATCGGAAACCGACAAAAAGTACGGAAAATACTGTCACTATATTGCATTTAACATTTTAAACAGCGAGCAGGATGCCGAAGAATGTGTAAATGATACATTTTTGAGAGCTTGGAACGCCATTCCCCCTCGCCGACCGACGCACCTTAAAACCTTTCTCGGGAAAATAACACGCAATCTTTCTTTAAATCTTTATGAGAAAAAGAGTGCGGATAAGCGTGGTGGAAATAAACTCCCGCAACTATTTGACGAGCTTTCCGAGTGTATTCCATCGGGCTGCAGTGAGTTTACCGATGATTTTGCACTTACCGAAATCATCAACAAATTTCTTTCAGAACTCTCCACGCAACGGCGCAAAATATTTGTCCGACGCTACTGGTATGCAAGCTCGATAAAAGAAATCGCAGCAGATTTCGGTGTTAGCGAGAGCAAGGTGACCGTATCTCTTTTTCGCACAAGAGAAAAACTGCGCGCAGTTTTAAAGAAAGAAGGGATAACCATATGAATCGTGCACAGCTTTTTCATGCTATCGGAAATATAAGCGAAAAATATATTGACGAGGCCGCCCCGGATACGAAGCCCAAACAAAACCTCATATGGGTAAAATTTGCAGCGGCTGCCGCCTGCATTTGTCTGATTCTTTTAGGAGGCTTTGAGTTATTCTCGGACCATTCGGATCCCCTACACTCTCTGTCATCTATGCCGCATCCTTCCGCTGTTTTAGGAACCGGCAATGTCTCTCCTAACCCAAATCAAGATAAATCTACCGATGAGCAACAACACACACAATCCGACGAAGTTAAAGCCCCATCTAAATCCGCGGGAGCAACCCGCGGAGAGACTCCAAACGCCGGAAAACCTCAGCAAAAAGCATTTATTCTTAGTAACTCATATATCTATACCCCTGCCAAAAAAACAGATTGTAGTAAATTCGGCATTAGCGCAAATCCCACTTTTCAAGAGCTGGGCGAAAAACTCGGGGAGCTAACCGATGATAACACCTTTCAAAAAGAGCTTGTGGGTTGTGAGGTTTTTGCGCACAAGCAAGCGGATAAAAATTTTGTTATTGTGAAAGCAAATGATGAATTTCTTCTCTTTATTTTAACTGCCTACAAAACAAATTGACACCCAAAATATCAATATGTTATACTAAATATAAGGAGTGTGATACTATGAAAAAAATAAGTTTAGCGATAATCCTTACTTTTATTCTGCTTATTACTTGTGCCTGCTCACCAAAAACCGACGGATCGATAGCTGCTGCTCCGTCTTCTTCTCTCCCCGAAAGCTCTGATGCTCCTGTATCTTCAAAGGAGCCTGTTTCTTCAGAAATAACCATTTGCTCCGAGGTTCCTGTTTCTTCTAATCCTCCTTCTCAAAACGAGTTTACCATACATGCAAGAAATTTAAGCGCAGGATATTCTGCGAATATAAGCGTTAAAAGTGTTTCACTCAAAGGGGCAACAGGCAAAACTGCTTTCGATTTTTCCTACAACCTCTTTAAAAATGCCTACAGTGAAAAATCGAACACATTGATCTCCCCTGCATCTGTTATGTATGCGCTTGCTATGGCGGCAAACGGTGCCGAGGGCAACACACTCAAACAAATAGAAAACGCTTTCGGAACAGACCGAGACACTCTAAACCTCTATCTTAAAAGCTATCTGTCGGCTCTCCCTAAAGAGGACAGCACGCTTAAGCTTTCCCAGTCAATATGGATAAACCAATATGACAGTGTTAAGGAAAATTTCCTCCAGACCAATGCAAATTATTATAATGCTGAAATTTATTCGGCACCCATGAACCAAAGCACTGTAAAAGATATAAATAACTGGGTAAGCGACAAGACCGACGGCGAGATACAACGTGCCATCAACGACCTTTCCCACAATGACCTTTTGGTGCTTATAAATGCCACGCTCTTTGAGGGAAAATGGGAAACCGATTATCGTAACTCCAGCATTCGCAGCGGAACATTTGACAACCAAAATCATTCCAAAGCTGATGTCACATATCTTTATTCTACCGAAGACATTTACCTCTCAGGGGAGGGTTTTACAGGATTTGTAAAGCCCTATGCCGGCGAGCGTTTTGCCTTTGCGGCGCTTTTGCCAGATGCGGACACCCCTCTTTCCTCTCTCATATCCTCTCTTAATGGAAGCGAATTTTCCGCAATAATTAAAGGAGCCAAGCGGCAAGAGGTTTCAGTCTGTATTCCGGAATTCGAAATAAAATTCGACACCTCTCTGAATGTGATTCTTAAAAAAATGGGAATAACTGATGCTTTTGGCTCAAACGCTGATTTTTCATCCATGAGCGATGGTAGTATCTATATATCAGAGGCTGATCATAAAACCTCTATCAAACTTAACCGATACGGCACAAAAGCCGCCGCAACGACCGTTATTAAAGCGGCACGCGGTGCTTATACCGAGCCAAAAACCGTTTATTTAAACAGACCGTTCCTTTATCTGATCTACGACACCCAAGCAGATCTGCCGGCATTTATCGGCACTGTTACAAATCTTTCTTAAAGAGGATTTAGAAATGGCAAGCACATTTTTTGTTTACATGCTGCGCTGCCGCGGCGGCAGCTTATACACCGGCATTACAACAGACCTTGAGCGCAGACTAAAAGAGCACAAGGGAAAATCAGGAAAAGGCGCAAAATACACCTTTTCCCATGAGCCTTTCGCTTTCGAATGTGTTTTTGAAACACAAACAAGGCAGCTTGCCAGCCGCTTAGAATATCACATTAAAACATTATCCAAAAACAAAAAAGAGGAGCTTATTAAAAATCCCGTGAAGTGGTATAATGATGGTAGACACAAAAAAGTGTCTGCCATCATTTTTTATGTTAAAATAAAGAAAAGGAGTTGAAAATAATGGGAAGACCGAAAGGCGGAACAAATTGTAGTCATAGCAAAGAAGAAAAATTCGCATTAGTAAAACGAAATTTAAATGGTGAATCATTGAAGAGTTTGGAACGAGAGACAGGAATATATCACGCTCAAATACATAAATGGACAAAGCAATATTTGGAGGGTGGTGAGGCTGCGCTTGTTAACAAGCGCAAACCCGGCAACCCGCTTGCCAAGTATGCCAGAAAAAAAGAACTAACTCCAATAGAGCAATTAGAATATAGAATCGCACTATTGGAGAGAGAACTTTTAAAGAGAGATGGAGAAATTGTACGGTTAAAAAAATCAATAGAACTCGAAAGGGGCGATACCAAAAGAAAGTGATTCAACAAATCTATGCTTGTATTGAAAGGGGAAGTAAATCTCATTCAATTAAAGAATTGTGCGATGTGTACGAGGTATCTCGTTCGGGATATTACAAATGGCTAAACCGTAAAGGAACATTAAATCGTTATGAAAAGCAACAACAAGAATTAGATTATTATGTGGCGGATATACATGCACATTATCCTTCACAAGGTTACCGAAGTGTTAATGATACATTGCTTAATATGTATGGTTGGATGTTATCCGATGTAACAGTGCTAAAGTCTATGCAAAGACTTGGTATTAAAGGGTTTGTTAGAAAACAAAAACACCCTGACAGTCAGGGTGGCGAACACGATAGATTTCCTAATATCCTTAATCGTTGTTTCTCTGCAGAGAAACCTATGCAAAAAATTGTTACCGACGTTACATATATTTCTCATAAAGGTAAATGGTATTATTTTGCTTGCTATTTGGATTTATTTAATAATGAAATCATTGATTGGGAATTAAGTGACACATTCGATAATTTCCTTGTTATGAAACCGGCTAAACGAATCCTTGAAAAAGCAAAAAGTACCGGCACCCCTATCCTTTTGCACAGCGATCAGGGTGTCCAGTACTCATCAGCAGGTTATTGCAACCTACTTAAATCTTACAACACAATTCAGAGTATGTCAAGAGCTGGTACCCCAAGAGATAACGCTGTTATTGAATCTTTCTTTGGTAGATTCAAAGACGTTATGCGCTCACACTTCCAATATTGGAAGTGTGATGACATACACAAAGTGGTTGCAGATACCGTTTATTATTTTAATTACATAAGACCTGTTCGCAAACTAAAAAGAAAACCACCAGTTCAATACAGAATTGAACTGGTAGCTTGATTCTTTTTAGTGTCTACTAACTATTGACTATTTCA
>JAZQMT010000039.1:0-4195 GCA_045543635.1 Oscillospiraceae bacterium
ACACAAAGTGGTTGCAGATACCGTTTATTATTTTAATTACATAAGACCTGTTCGCAAACTAAAAAGAAAACCACCAGTTCAATACAGAATTGAACTGGTAGCTTGATTCTTTTTAGTGTCTACTAACTATTGACTATTTCACTTTTGGGGTGCTTATCATTATTCGTCTAGGATAGCTAGTTTTATTTCTTTTTTGCAATTGCATCTTTTGCTGCCTTAGCAATAGAGGCTGCATCTAATCCAAACAGTGGGATAAGCTTTGCTGCCGGACCGGAATATCCAAAACGATCCTGAACTCCCACGCGAACAACCGGAACAGGACATTTTTCACTGACAACACTACAAACAGCTTCACCAAGACCGCCGATAATGCTATGTTCTTCAGCTGTAACAATAGCACCGGTCTCCTCTGCAGCTTTCATAATTATTTCCTCATCAATAGGTTTAATCGTATGAATATTGATTACTCTTGCGGAAACACCTTCTGCTTTGAGTATTTCATGTGCTTCAAGAGCCTCTGAAACCTCAAGACCAGTGGCAACAATAGTAACATCCGTTCCTTCACGAAGTAATACACCTTTTCCGATCTCAAACTCATAGTCCTCATCGTTAATTACAGGAACAGCAAGTCTTCCAAATCGCATATAAACAGGTCCGTTATGCTTATATGCTGCCATAACAGCCTTTTTTGCCTCAACATCATCACTGGGATTGATGATTACCATTCCGGGAATAGTTCTCATAAGAGCAATATCCTCACAGCATTGGTGGGTTGCACCATCTTCACCAACAGTAATACCGGCATGTGTTGCGCCAATTTTTACATTCATGTGAGGGTATCCGATAGCATTGCGAACAATTTCGTAAGCTCTTCCTGCAGCAAACATTGCAAAAGTGCTTGCAAAAGGAACGATACCAGTGGTTGAAAGACCTGCTGCAATACCCATCATATTACATTCTGCTATTCCGCAATCATAAAAACGCTCAGGAAATACCTTTTTAAAGCTACCTGTTTTGGTTGCAGCTGCAAGGTCAGCATCCAGAACAACGACATTATCACATTTTTTTCCGAGCTCGACAAGTGCCTCTCCATAGCTCTCACGAGTTGCTTTTTTTATTATATCAGCCATTGTTTACGCCTCCAATTCTGCAAGAGCTGCTTTCAGCTCGTTTACTGCAATTTCATACTGCTCATCATTCGGTGCAGCGCCATGCCAAGAAACAGAATTTTCCATAAAGGAAACACCTTTTCCCTTAACACTCTTTTGAATAATAACAGTAGGCTTATCTTTTACTTGACGCGCAGCAGCAAAAGCAGCTTCATACTTCTCAAAGTCATGTGCATCAATGCAGATAACATTCCAGCCAAATGCTTCAAATTTTTTATCAAACGGCTCAGGAGAACACACCTCGCTAAGGGTTCCATCAATCTGCAATCCATTATAGTCAACGATTGCACAAAGATTATCAAGTTTTTTACTTGCGGCAAACATTGCTGCTTCCCAAACCTGTCCCTCTTCACATTCACCATCACCAAGAATGGTATAAACACGATAATCTTTATTGGTTAGTTTTGCGCCAAGTGCCATGCCGCAAGCTGCAGAGATACCTTGACCAAGCGAACCGGAACTCATATCAACACCAGGCGTTCCCTTCATATCAGGATGACCTTGCAAACGGCTTCCGATTTGACGAAAAGTGGAAAGTTCTTCTTTTGGGAAAAATCCGCGCTCTGCAAGTACTGCATAAAGCGCAGGAGAGCAATGCCCTTTGGAAAGAACAAGTCTGTCACGATCAGCACATTTCGGATCCTGTGGATCAATCTTCATTTCATTAAAATAAAGATACGCGAGCAGATCAGCAATCGAAAGAGATCCGCCCGGATGGCCGGACTTTGCACTGTGAACAGCCTCGATAATTCCAAGTCTTAGCTCACAGGCAGTTTTTTGCAGTTGTTTTTTTTGTGTTTCCTGCATAAAGAAACCTCCTGACAATTTTTATATTATATTTACGCTTTAAAGTGATGTTTTTCTAAGCGTTTCAACAAACTGAGTAAAGTATTCGGGAAGCGAACTTTCAAATAACATTTTTTCTGCTGTTACGGGATGTGTAAAGCCTAAAAGCTTTGCATGCAAGCACTGTCCCCTAAGGCTTTTAATTGTCTTTTTAGGACCATAAACTTCATCGCCTGCTACTGCATGACCGAGACTTGCCATGTGAACACGAATTTGGTGCGTCCTTCCTGTTTCAAGGTGACATTTTATATAAGTAAATTTACCAAAGCGTTCCACTACTTCAAAATGTGTTACAGCATTTTTTGAATTAACAGAAGTAACCGCCATTTGCTTTCGTTGAACAGGGTGTCGACCTATCGGTGCATTAATCGTTCCCTTATCGTCTTTTATATTACCATATACAATCGCATGATATTCTCTATTAATACTATGCTCGGCAAATTGTTGTGCCAGCCCCGCATGAGCAGTATCGCTCTTAGCTACAACAACAAGACCGCTGGTATCACGATCGATACGATGAACAATCCCCGGGCGATTTACACCATTTATTCCCGAAAGTTCACCTTTACAATGATACAAAAGTGCATTAACAAGTGTTCCGCTCATATTTCCGGGAGCCGGATGAACAACCATACCTTTTGGTTTGTTTACAACAAGCAAATCCTTATCTTCGTAAACAATATCAAGAGAAATGTTCTCAGCAATAATCTCCAGCTCGATATTTTCAGGAAGTTTTATTTGCACCGTATCGTTTATACATAGCTTATAATTTTTGGAGACCTGCTTTCCGCCTACCGTTACGCCGCCATTTTGTATAATTTTTTGGATACGGCTGCGTGTAAATCCTTCCAGCTTGTCATCTAAAAAAGTGTCAATTCGGTGACCCCTAGCCTGATCATCGACCAAAAACTCAAATTCTTGTTCATTCATGGACAAGAACCTCACTATTTTGCACCTTTTCCTTATCAAAAAACAAAAGAAATATGACAAGCAAAATTGTTCCTATTACAACACAGCAATCAGCAAAATTAAACACAGCGAAATTTATAAGGCGAAAATCAATGTAATCAACAACTTTTCCATGGAAAATCATATCACCACGGAAAAACCGGTCAATCAAATTACCTATTCCTCCCGAAATTATAAGCCCCAAAGAACTAATTGCAAGCGGGTGACTTGTTTTTCTCGAAATGAAAAAACATATTAAGAGCACCATTAAAACTGAAGTTACCCCGCTTAAAAGCCATGTTTGACCAGACATGAAACTGAATGCTGCCCCGTCATTTAAAACATAGGTAATATGCAAAGCATTGTTAATTATTGGAATAGATTCAAACAATCGCATATTAGATACAACAATTAACTTTATTAGCTGATCAATACCTATAAACACAAATGAACATGCCGCAACAATTATTTTTAGCTGTTTTACAGATAGTCTCAATCACGGCATCCCCTTTTTTCTTTCAAAACATCAGGGCTCACAAAGACTGTGTGCCCTGATATTAAAATTTTAATTATTTTATAGCAGCCGCACAACGCTCACAAATATCTGTGTGCTGTGCGTCCTTACCAACGGTCTCGCTGTAAGTCCAACAACGAGCACATTTACAGCCTTCTGCCTTTTTCGCTTCAATTCCAAGACCAGCAAGCTCATCGTCTACCTTTCCGCCTGCAGCATTTACAAGCGAAACCTTAGAAACAATAAGAACAAGCGGCAATGTGTCTTTTACTTCGGAAAGGAATTCAAAGAAATCGCCCTCAGCATAAAGGGTTACTTCAGCATCAAGCGAAGAACCAATCACCTTTTGCGCTCTCAACTCTTCAAGCTGCTTTTTCACAGCATCTTTAACTGCGTGAATTTTCTCCCATTTTTCCATAAAGCCTTCAGCAGCAGTTAAATTTGCTTTCATAGGCATATCGTTGAGAAGCACATTTTCTGCACTTTCATCCTCAAGATGCGGCATACTCTGCCAAATTTCCTCGGAAGTAAAAGCAAGGATAGGCGCTAACATTTTTGTTAGTGAATTGAGAATAATATACATTGCGCTTTGTGCAGCTCTTCTGGGTGTTCCGTCTGTCTTATCGCAGTAAAGGCGGTCTTTCAAAACATCCAAATAGAAGTTAGACATATCAATAACGCAGAAATTGCGAATGGAATGATAAACCTGATGGAATTC
>JAZQMT010000040.1:0-32650 GCA_045543635.1 Oscillospiraceae bacterium
TAATTGGCTTGTATGCCGTATGTGCGCATGGTATCAAGAAATGCAGTAGTGGTGTGGGGGTAGGTGTCGATAATAGTTCCGTCAAAATCCCAGATAAAATGTTTTACTTTCATTCGGCTTCCTTCTTAAGTTTTTCGTGATATTTTCGGTTAAGATAAGAGCGGGCTAGCGAGTAAATAACGGCAAAGGTCGGAACACTAATGAGCATTCCCAAAATACCGAATATCGAACCGCCCACCACAATAGCGAGCATAACCCAAAAGGGTTTTATGCCGATGCGCTGTCCCAGAATTTTGGGGCAGATAAAATTACCGTCAATCTGCTGGAGGATAATGATGAAAATTCCGAAAAAGAGAGCCTGCCAAGGGTTTATAAGCAAAATCAGCAGGATACTCGGAATAGAACCGATAACAGGGCCAAAAATGGGAATCATGTTGAATACACCGATGATAATGCTGATAAGGGCAGGATAGGGCCACCCGAAAATAAGCATAATAATATAGCAGATAATGCCGATAATCATGGAGTCTACAAGGTATCCCGACAGGTATTTACTAAAGGTGTTATAAGAAAGATGTGCTACCCGACGAACACGGTCATGTGTTTTTTTACAGGTAAATGTGTAAAGAACACGGGAAAATTGCTGGCGGAAAATCTCCTTGGAGGCGAGCATATAAATAGAAAACGCAAATCCGATAACCATGTTTTTAACAGCGGAGGTTGCCGAAAGGGCAAACGCACCAAGCTTGGGCAGAAGTGCATTCATGGTTTCGATAACAAACTCAACAATTTTGTTACCAATATCATTAAATGGCGCAAGCACCTCCGAGGAAATATTAAAGCGGGAAAGTAGGTTTTCGATGAGAGCAATTCCCTCGGTGTAGTATCCGCGGATATTTTTTACAAGGTCGGTAATGCTTTCAACAAGAGAGGGCACGATGAGCATAACAAACAGCGTGAGCAATCCGAGGAATAAAAGATAGGTACATATCATGGAAACAGCGCGCTTCAGCTTTTGTTGTTTTGGATTTTTCCAGATTTCTTTAAAAAATATCCGTTCAAAAAAGTTGAGCAGAGGATTTAAAACAAAGGCAAGAACAAATCCAAAAATCACAGGTGACAGGATTGAGAGAAGGTTGTTTATTCCGCCCAGCATTTTATCAGGGTCCAAAAGGATAAACAGCAAAATGATCGAAGCTGCGATCACTCCGAAAACATAAAGTGCAATGGTAAAATAACGGTTGTTCTTTTGAAATTTCACAGTGCGTCATTCCTCCATGGTTTGATTTTGTATTAAAAGAGCATCGCGGATAATTTCTGAAAGCTCATGCTTGTTTTCCACACAGCAGCACCGCCTGCGTATTTCGGCGGCACCACGCATTCCTTTAAAGAAAAAAGGAAGATGACGGCGCAGCTCCATCATGGCAAGCCGCTCCCCTTTGCTTTCTATCTCTAAGTCGCAGAAGCTTCTGAGATTGTCCATTCTTTCATAAAAACTTGGGGGAGCAGGAATAGCTTGTCCTGTTGCAGCAGCTTTTAATTCGCGGAAAATGAAAGGATTTCCGAGCGCCGCTCTGCCAACCATTACAAGGTCGCACCCGGTATAAGAAAGCATTTTTTCAGCGTCCTGTAAAGATGCAACATCTCCGTTTGCAATAACAGGCACAGACACCGCCGCCTTTACGGCAGCAATAGCATCTAAATTTACCGAGGGGAGATACATCTGTTGTCTGGTTCTGCCGTGAACAGTGATAAGGGCAGCCCCGCTGTCCTCCAAACGACGTGCAAATTCAGCACCGCAGATGTGCTCCTCATCCCAGCCAATGCGAATTTTTACGCTGACGGGAACCGATACCTTTTTGCAAACTGCCGAAACGATTTCTCCTGCAAGCTTGGGTGTTTTGAGAAGTGCACTTCCACAACCGCTGCCTGCAATTTTGGGCACAGGACAGCCCATGTTGATGTCAATCAGGTCAGGCTTATGCTCCATAAGCATTGCTGCTGCCTGTGCCATGCAGTCGGGCTCGTTTCCGAAAAGCTGCAATGCGTAAGGGCGCTCGCTTTGATGAAAGGAAATAAGCCGGGCGGTTTTTTTATCACCGAAGCAGAGCGCTTTTGCCGAAATCATCTCACTAACCGATAGTCCTGCGCCGAAAGAACTGCAAACACGGCGAAAAGCACTGTCGGTAAAACCTGCCATGGGTGCTAAAGCAGCGCCTTCAATGTTAAGTTTTCCAAGTTTTATCATAGTAATTCCTTATTTTTTTCGCGTCAATGTAAGCAAAACGATGCAAGCAATCGAACCTAAAAGTACAGCAATAAAGAGAACAAGGCCCCAAGGGAACTTGTCTCCTGTGTTAACAGCGTTTAATGCCGCAGAAAGAAGCAGATTTTTCATTGTTCATTCCTCCCGAAAATAGAAACTGCGTGTTGCAGGTTTTGGATTTTAACAGATGTGGTTTCTCCGCCGCACTCGCCGTCCAGTGACCATGCGGTCGGCTTTTCAAAGGTAAATTCGGCATTTTTTACTCGGCGCATGACAACTGTTTCATCTGAAAATCTCTGTTTTTGCAGGTCTTTAATGGTGCGGTAGAGCATATCGGCATTTTTTGGGTTGCGGATAAGGATCAACTCAAATTCACCATCCGCAAGATCAACACCGCACTTATCAAGGCGAATAAGCCCCGCAACAGAGTGTGCATTGAACATTCCGCCTAAAAGGAAATCTCCCTCGATAGAGAAATTATCGGCTGTGACCTTTACATGGTGCTGTGTCAGTTCTTCGGCGGCTTTCAGAGCACCGCTGAGAACATAGGCAAAATGACCAAACAGGTTTTTCAGCTTTTGCGGCGTCGAGTAAGAAACCTTGGTGAAAGCTCCGAAAGAGGCAGTATAACAAAAATACTTATCCTCACCAAACAGACCGACATCAAAGGGCTTGGGCCAGCCTTCCATAATAAGCTCGGCCGCCTTTTTAGGTTTGCGGGGAATATGGAGCGTTCGCGCCATATCATTGGTGCTGCCGGAGGGAATGTATCCGATAGGAATACAGATTCCGCATTTTAAAAGAGCCGATACCGTTTCATTAAGCGTACCGTCGCCGCCGCTGCAAACGACCATGTCATGCTCAGCGGCGCTGCGGGTAACTAAGCGCACAGCATCTCCTTCTTTCAGGGTGGTCAGTGTGGTGGTCACACAGTCACGCCTGCAAAAAGCTTCGATGATGTCAAAGATATTGTACCGATGGCTGGTTATTCCTGCTTTGGGATTGATTATGAGAAGGATTTTTTTATAGTCCATACGGCACCGCCTTTTTTACAATATATACTAATATTATTTTACTAGAATTTCCGCAAAAGTCAATAAAACAAACTGTGAACGGAATATTTTATACATCACACTTATATATTTAAAGATAGAAGGGCTTCAAAAGGAGGAAAAATGATGGAAGCGAATGTAATAAAGAAAGATCTTATGCAGCGCCGAAATGTATATGAGGGTAATGTTGAAATCGGGGTCGAAAGCGATATTGTTCTGCCGGATTACTGCGGGGATATTGAAAGAATACTCAAATGCAGCCTTGTACCGCGCCTTTCTTCAAAAAAAATAGAGGGACAGCGCCTGACAATTGGCGGAACGGCATTCTTAAGAATGGTCTATCTCACAGCAGAGGGCAAGGTGGAGAGCTTTGAAACACAAATTCCCTTTTCCAAAAGCATAGAGTTGCAGAGCTCGGGCGAAAATATGAGTGCTTCTGTTGCTCTGAAAACCGAATACTCCAATTGCCGTGCGGTAAGTCCGCGCAGATTTGAAGCGCGCGGTGCAGTCGGTATGCGGGCAAAGGTGCAGAACATGTGCCCCGTTTCGGTTGTTACTGATATTGCAAACGGAAATATTGAGTCAAAGAAAACAGCAATGGACGCAGTAATTCCTGTTGTGAGCGTAAATGAGAGTTTTACCGTTATGGAGGAATATGAGCTTTCGGGTGCACCGATAAGCTCGGTCGTTCGCATGACGGCCACTCCAAGCATTACCGAACATAAAATTGTTTCGGGCAAGGTGATACTTAAAGGTGATGTCGCTTTGGCGGTGGTGTATCTCACCGAGGAAAGCGACCAGATGCAAAGCGCAAATTATACCATTCCCGTAAGCCATATTCTAACGGCGGAGGGAGCTGAGGAAGGGGACAGTGCAGAGCTGCGGCTTGAAATCAGCCGTATGTCTGCCGAACCTATTGGGCATGGCGATAAGAATGAGGTTGCAATAGAGGTTATGCTTGATGCATCTGCCGATGTAAGCCGTAAAGAACAGATAGAGGCGATTACCGATGCTTATTGTGTTGGTTTTGAGTGTAATTTAAATCGCTCACAGCTTCCGGTCACTATATTAGAGCAAACGATCAGTAAAACACATTCTATGCAGGTCACACCCGAGACCGACGGCGGGGAGATCATTGATGTGTTTGCCGAGGTTCAGAACTCGGGAGCGACAGTAAATGATCAGGGTGAAATTATGCTTTCTGCCGATGTTTCGGTCGGCGTGCTATGTAAAAACAGTGAGGGAGAACCCTATACCCGCGAAAAAACCGTTCCGGTGCAGTTTTCGCTGGCTGCCGACCCCGCGTTTCGTGATGCGGTGTGCGAGGGGAATGCTCAGGTTGTTTCGGCACGGCAAAGTTCTAATAAAAACGATGTCAGCGTTATGATTGCAGGTAACTGCCATGTTTGCAAAACCGTCGAGCTGCCCGTTGTAACGGGAGTGGATATTTTAAGCGATGCTCCCATCACAGGCGACCCCAAAACCGCCATGACCATTTATTTTGCCGAGGCGGGGGAGGATACCTTTGATATTGCCAAGCGATACAACACCTCTGCTAAAGCGGTTATGGAGCAAAATGATCTTACAGAAACGTCCATTCCGTCGGCGCGTACCATCCTTATTCCCATGGTGAGATAGTAGATTTGTATCCGGAAAAATAGAGAAAGCGGGAGAGCATGGCAGCTCTCCCTCTTTTTATGCCCGAAAAAAGGCGGAGTTATGCCCACTCTCGCAGCGGTAGAGTAAAAGATTAAGACTCTATTTAGCCGAATATAACAGTATAGTCGCGTTTTTCAGCGGTAGGTTGTCGATAGAAATAAACATGGCTATAATAACAACAGAAAGGCGCGCAGCAGGCGCTGTAAAAGGAGGAAATTAAATGAAACGAACAGCACTTCGGGATAGATTACTTCCCGATTACACCAGGGGAGAAGAAATATTCCATATGGTGTCTCATATCGTAGGTGGCTCAATTGGGATAGTTGCGCTTGTGTTCTGCGTAATATTTTCCGCGCTGCATAAAGACCCTTGGGCAGTAGTCAGCAGCGCGATCTACGGAAGCTCACTTATTTTGCTTTACAGCGCTTCCAGCATTTATCACGGACTTAAGCCTTCCTTAGGCAAAAAAGTGATGCAGGTTCTGGACCACTGTACCATCTATTTTTTAATCGCAGGAACATATACACCCATTGTGCTGTGTTCTATCCGCAGGGTATCGCCCGCTTGGGGGTGGGTACTGTTTGGGCTTGTTTGGGGGCTTGCCGCTATGGCGAGCGTTTTTACCGCCATCGACCTTAAAAAATATGCAACCCTCTCCATGATATGCTATATCGGCATGGGCTGGTGTGTAATCATTGCTATAAAGCCTACCATGCAGGCGCTTCCGCTCCCTGCCCTTTTGTGGCTGCTTGCGGGCGGCATTTCCTACACTGTCGGCGCGGTGCTCTATGGTCTTGGAAAAAAACGCCGCTATATGCATGCTATTTTTCATCTGTTTGTAGTGGTGGGAAGCGTTTTACAGCTTATTTGTATATTCTTTTATGTGATTTAAAAAAATCCCGAAGACATGCGTCTTCGGGATTTTTCTTACTAGTCGTCATCTTGTTCGTCATTTTCAGGACGTGGGAGTTTTTCGGCACGAATAGTCGCGATGCGGCGATCCTCAACTGAAAGAACAGTAAATTTTACATAATCGAATTCAACTTCCGGCTGCTCGTCAGGGTCTGGAATACGCTCTAAAAGCCCTGTAATAAATCCGCCAATGGTGTCATATTCCACATCATCGGGAACGTCTATTTCTAAAAGCTTTGCAACCTCGTCAAGAAGGGCAGTTCCCTCGATGGTGAAAACAGTATCGCTGACTTTAGCGATCTCTTCAGCTTCATCATCGTATTCGTCCTGCATTTGTCCGACAATGGATTCGAGGACATCTTCCATGGTGATAATTCCGGCAGTTCCGCCGTATTCATCAACGACAATAGCCATTTGCATACGGTTGTCAGTAAGCTTGGTAAAGACTTCGCGAAGCTTAACAGATTCGGGAATATAAAGTGCAGGACGCATATTATCTTCCAGGCTAACGCTGTCATCTATATCCTTTCCGACATATTTAAGCAGATCTTTAACATAAATAACACCGATAATATTATCCAGATCATCCTCATAAACAGGGATTCTGGAAACACCTTCCTGCACGCTGCAAGCGATAACCTCCTCAATAGAGCTATCCTTTTTAAGCGCGACCACTTCGGTGCGGTGTGTCATGGCTTCTCCGGCGGTGGTATCATCAAACTCAAAGATTCCGGCAATCATTTCCTTTTGACTTTCTTCAATTACTCCTTTTTCTTTGCCGACATCCACCATCATCATGATCTCCTCCTCGGAAACCTCTTCGGCTTGCTCATTGGGATTAATTCCCAAAATACGAAGAATTCCGTTGGTAGATTTGGAGAGCAGGAAAACAATAGGGGTGGAGAGCCGAAAACAAAGCAGCAGTGCAGGAGCGAAAGAAAAAGCAAGGCGCTCGGGATTGTGCATTGCGATCCTTTTAGGAACAGTTTCGCCCAAAACGATAGAAATGAAAGACAAAAGCAGTGTTATAATAATAAGCATAATGCTGCGAATAATGTCAAGATCAACAGTGGGCATCAAGCTATGAAGGGCACTTGCCAGCGGCGGTGCTAACTGATCGGCACCGACAGCTGAGGTTAGAAAGCCTGCGATGGTAACGCCAACCTGAATACTGGATAAAAAGCGGGTGGGCTGAGAAAGCAGTTTCTGAACCTGTTTTGCTTTGCGGTTGCCATCTTCGGCGGCTAATTTCAGTTTGGCATCATTCAGTGTGACCATAGCCATCTCACTGGCAGAGAAAAAGCCGTTTACAAAGATGAGAAGAATGAGGATGATGATGTAGACCAGCAGATTTCCGCTGGTATTGGCAGCTCCGGCGTTTAATAACGGAACAGCCATACTACTGTCAGGGTCCATGATTTGTTTGTCTCCTTTCGGTTTCTAAAAATTGTGTAACATGGTACACACAAAACTTATGATACAATAAAGCTTTTAAAAAGTCAATAGCTTGTTTTGGCGGTATGTGTTATAATTTGTAGGTTTACAATAGATGTGTTATAATTACCTGCGCCTGTTGCGCCTTTTGTTTTGGTAGGCAACGCTGAGAACAAGTCCGATGCCGCAATAGGTAACAACAACCGAGGTTCCGCCTGCGCTGAAAAGAGGCAATGTGATACCGATAACGGGAAGAAGCGTGAGCACCATACCGATATTTATAACGGTTTGTGCGGCAAACATGGCAAATACGCCGACACAAATAAATTTCCCTAAATAATCATCGGATTTATAAGCGTTGTAAAGTGTTCTGAAACAGATTGAGCCGAGCAGTATGATTACTGCAAGACAGCCTAAAAATCCCATAGTCTCTCCGATAAAAGAGAAAATATAATCACTCTGAACAGCGGGGACCTTGCGTAAATTCGCATCAAACCCTTTTCCGAGAAGCATTCCCGAACCAAGAGCTATCCTTCCCTGGCGCGGTTGTACGCTGATGGTCAGCGGATAAGCTTCGGGATTAAAAACAACCTCGATGCGTGCTTTTTGGTCAGGCGTCATGATATACTGCCATAACACAAATCCCGCAATGGGAAGCAGGGCAAGCGGCGGCAGAATAAATTTCCACGAAAGGTCGGCAGAAAAAAGCATAAACAAGAAAATACAAAGGAAGACCAGAGCGCTGCCGTCATCTCCCTGCATAACGATAAGCAGGGTGGGAATAGCTCCGTGCACACATAGCAGAATAACCTGCGACAAGTTGTTTATGTGTTCTTTGACTGCTTCTAAATGCAGTGCAAAGGTTAATACAAACGAAAGCTTCAGTATTTCAGAAGGCTGAAAGGTAAGCGTAGTGAAGGGGATCTGCAGCCAAGCCTTGTCATCCGCTCCTGCATTTTTCAGTCCAAAGAAAAAAGTAAGACCGACTAGGATAACCGCAATGGGAGCGTGCAGTTTCCATAGTCTTGCCATAGTGCGGTAGTCAATGAGCGAAATCAAAACAGCAAGACAAAGCCCTAAAACTGCGGCACCCAACTGCACTACCGTGTAGCTCATGGTGTTATAAAAATATGTAGTGCATTTGTAAATAATAAACACGCCGAATGCAGAGGTGGCAACGCAGAATAAAAGCATGGTACGGTCAGAAAACTTAAAGTAATTTCGAATTGCACGAACAACTTTGGAAAAATTCCCTTCCATTTTATCCTCTCCTTTGGCGGTGTTTTTAATTATTATATCTTTTTATTTAAGAAAATTCAAGATTAACCTTTGCAGAGTAAAAAAAATGTGGTATACTTTATAAAAAGACAAATGGAGGGAAGCTATGGAAACCTTTGTGTCGGATAGTGAAAAACAAACAGAACAGTTTGCCGAGCGTTTTGCAAAAACTCTCTCTCGCGGTGATGTAGTGGCATTCGAAGGCACGCTCGGAGCGGGAAAAACTGCTTTTACCCGCGGTTTGGCAAAAGGTCTTAACTGCACAGATGGTGTTTCCAGCCCCACTTTTGCAATTGTTAATGAATATGACGGCGACATTCCGCTTTTTCATTTTGACATGTATCGGATAGAAACGCTCGGTGAGCTTTATTCCATTGGCTTTTTTGAGTATCTTGAGCGAGGCGGAATTTGTGCGATTGAATGGAGCGAAAATATTTATTCTGCACTGCCGGAGGAAACAATTTTTGTGAAACTTGAAAAACTTTCCGAAACACAGCGAAAAATAACAGTCAGGGAGGGGAAAGAATGATTTTTCTGGGCGTTGAAAGCTCGGCGGTTTCGGTGTCAAGCGCTGTTTTAAAGGATGGAAAACTGCTTTGTGAGCTATATGCCAATAATGGGTTTACTCATTCGGTCACCCTGCTTCCCCAGATAAAGGCGGCGCTTGATATTTGCAAATTATCCCTTTCCGAGGTCGATGTTTTTGCCGTAAGTCACGGTCCCGGTTCGTTTACAGGGCTTCGCATCGGTGCGGCGACTGTGAAAGGCTTGGCTGCTAACGGTGCGCTTTGTATGGGCGTTTCTACTTTGGAAGCGATGGCTTATGACCATAAGGAGTTTGCGGGTGTCATCTGTCCTTGTATGGATGCGCGCTGCTCGCAGGTCTACAATGCGCTTTTTTCGTTTGAGGGCGGCGAGATTTTAAGGCTGTGTGATGACCGTGCTGTTATGGTCGAAGAGCTTGTTTCTGAAATTAAAAACTTTGAAAAAAATGTCCTTTTGATAGGGGATGGGGCAAAGCTGGTCTATAAACATATACAAGCTGTCTGTCCCATGCTGCTTTCTAAAATAAAACTTGCGGCGGAAGGAAGGTTGTATCAGCATGCTTCGGGTGTTTGTTTGGCGGCAGAAGACAAACTTTTAAAGGGCACAGCAGCTGTTTCTGCTGATAAGCTTGAATTAAAATATCTGCGCCTGCCGCAGGCAGAGCGCGAACTTAAGAAAAAGGAGACTTTAAAATGATTGCAATTGCTTGTGACCACGGCGGCTACAAACTTAAGCTGGCTATTGAAAAATATTTCGAGGGAAAAAGAATAACCTATCGCGACTTCGGCGCTTTTGATGAGGGCTCCTGCGATTATGCTGATTATGCAAAAAAGGTTGCTCTTTCGGTAAAAAGCGGAGAGAGTGAGAAAGGTATCCTTGTTTGCGGAACAGGCATTGGAATGTCTCTTGCGGCAAACAAAGTGAAAGGGATCCGTGCTGCAGTTTGCAGCGATTATTTCAGCGCTAAATATACAAGGCTGCATAATGATGCCAATATCCTTTGCCTAGGACAAAGGGTTGTGGGCGAAGGGCTTGCGCTTGAGCTTGTTGATGTGTTCTTAAACACCGATTTTGAGGGCGGCAGGCACCTGGCAAGAATTCAAAAAATTACAGATATTGAAAACGAAAATATATAGGAAGGGCACTTACGACTATATGTGTGTGCTACGGCCGGTTCTGAGGAGGATCAAATCTCTTTTGAAGAAACGCTGCCCCCCCGAGGTTTAGCCGCGGTGCTCTTGATTAAAAATTCTGCATAACGCAGACAGCTTCTTTAGAAAGCATCTGTGTTATGCGATTTTTTTCTGTAAAAACAAGTTTTTAAACAAACTTTATAATTGTTGAAAACTTCTAAAAAAATCTTTAAAAATTTATAGAAAAATGGCGAAAAAAGGCTTGACAAAGCCAAAAATCGTGGTATAATAAGTGTAAAGGTTAATCCTTTTACACTGTGCCTAAAAATCACTGTGTTTTTGAACTGAAATTGTAAGAAAGGGCGAAAAATCATGGGCAAAAATTTAGAGGTTTCCATGCTGCTGGATTTCTATGGCGATGTGCTGACGGAAAAGCAGAAAGATGTTATCGACCTTTATTATAATCAGGATCTTTCGCTTGCCGAAATAGCCGATGAGGTAGGCATTTCTCGTCAGGGCGTGCGTGATTCCATTAAAAGGGGCGAGGCTGTCCTTTTTGAGATGGAGGGGCGGCTCGGCTTTCTCAAAAATTACCGTCGTTCGATGAAGGCTGCCGAAGCTATTGAGGTGCTTGCTAAGGAGATTATTGAACTAAACCGCAAGCAGAGCAGCAGTATTGGTCTTATTGAGGTCAAGGCCTCTGAGATCGCAAAACAGGCGCAGGCTCTGCGTCAAGAAAACTAATCGGGAGAAAAAACAATGGCTTTTGAAGGGCTCGGAGATAAGCTTGGCGCAGTTTTCAAGCGCCTTCGCTCAAGAGGAAAGCTGAATGAAAAAGATATAAAAGAAGTTATGCGTGAGGTGCGCCTCGCGTTGCTTGAAGCCGATGTAAACTATAAAGTCGCCAAAGACTTTACTGCGAAGGTTTCAGAGCGTTGCCTCGGCGCGCAGGTGATGGAAAGCTTAACACCGGCGCAGCAGGTCATTAAGATCGTTCATGAAGAGCTTGTTGTTCTCATGGGCGAGGGTATTGCCAAAATAAATTATGCTTCCAAAGGTCCGACAGTCGTTATGATGTGCGGCCTTCAAGGAAGCGGTAAAACAACGCATAGTGCAAAGCTTGCGCTCTACTATAAAAATCAAGGGAAACGGCCGCTGCTTGTTGCTTGTGATGTTTATAGGCCCGCTGCTATCGACCAGCTAAAGGTGATTGGTGAAAAGGTAGGGGTCGGCGTTTTTGAAATGGGCACAGAGCGCCCTCTTAAAATTGCTAAAGAAGCCTTAAAGCACGCAAAGGATCACGGAAATGATTTAGTCATTTTGGATACTGCGGGTCGGCTTCATATAGATGAAACGCTCATGGATGAGCTCAAAGGGCTTAAAAAAGAAATAGAGCCTAATGAGATACTCTTTGTTGTTGACGCTATGATGGGCCAGGATGCTGTTAATGTTTCCAAAGCCTTTGATGAGGCACTGGGGATTGACGGTGTGATTTTAACCAAGCTTGACGGTGACACCCGCGGCGGTGCAGCCCTCTCGATACGCTCGGTAACGGGAAAGCCTATCAAGTTTATCGGCGTGGGGGAAAAGCTCGGTGATTTAGAACCGTTCTATCCCGATAGAATGGCATCTCGAATTCTCGGCATGGGCGATGTGCTCACTCTTATTGAAAAGGCGCAAATTGATTTTGACGAGAAGAAAGCTGCCGATATGGAAAAGAGGCTGCGCGAAAACAGCTTCGATTTGAATGATTTGCTTGACCAGATGAACCAAATAAAGAAAATGGGCTCACTTTCGCAAATTATCGGAATGATGCCGGGCGGTAACAAGATAAAAGAAGAGGATATTGATGATAAAGCTCTTGTTTACACAGAGGCAATTATTCAGTCAATGACAAAAAAGGAAAGAGAAAAGCCGGCAATCATTAATCCTTCACGCAAGCGCAGAATTGCAGCAGGCTGCGGGCTTAAGGTTGAGGATGTCAACCGCCTTTTGCGCCAGTTTGAGCAAATGCAAAAGATGATGAAACAGTTCAACAAAAAAGGAAAGCGAATGCCAACCATTCCCGGGATGGGAAAAATGCCTTTTGGTTTTTAAAATCTTCGGATTTTTTAAATAATGTTTATTATTTTTGGAGGTGAAAATAAATGGCAGTTAAGATTAGACTTCGCAGACTCGGTGCTAAAAAAGCTCCCTTCTATCGTATCGTAGTTGCTGATTCGAGGTATCCCCGGGATGGTAGATTTATCGAGGAAATCGGTTACTATGATCCCACAAAAGAGCCTTCTGTTGTTAAGGTAGATGCAGAGAAAGCTCAGAAATGGATCAAGAACGGCGCTCAGCCCACCGACACCGTCAAGAAGATTCTCAAGGATAACGGCATTGCCTAAATTGCGTGCCGTTCTCCTGTGAGAACGAAAAACATCCTGAAAAGGAGGCTTCGACATGAAGGAATTGCTCACAACCATCGTTGCCGGTCTTGTCGAGGATAAAGATGCGATCGAAATCACCGTTTCAGAGCCCAACGAGGAAGGCGTTATCGTTTATCACATTCAGGTGGCGCCTGATGATATGGGCAGAGTAATCGGAAAGCAGGGCAGAATTGCCAAAGCGATTCGCACGGTTATGAGATCCGCCTCGGTTCGAGCGGGCCAGCATATTTCGGTTGAAATAGACTGATAAAAGCTACCGGGGAAAGCGGCATGCCGCTTTCCCCGTTATGATTTTTAAGGAGCAAGGTATGGAAAAAAAGCTTATTGAGTGCGGAAAGATTGTTTCCACACAGGGTATTCGAGGAGAAGTGCGTGTTGTGCCTTGGTGTGACACTCCTGATTTCCTTTGTGGATTTAAAGCGTTTTATATAAAAGGCGGAGAGAAAAAGCTTTCTGTTAAAAGCGCAAGAGTAAACAAAAATGTCGTAGTCATAAAATTTGATGAAGTAAATTCGGTTGAGGAAGCGCAGGCGCTTCGCAACCATGTTATATATATTGAACGTAAAGCTCTGAAGCTTAAAAAAGGAACCTATCTGGTGCAAGATTTGATTGGGCTTTCTGTTATTGATGCTGAGAGCGGCAAAGAGTATGGCAAGCTTTCGGATGTCACGCCGACAGGGGCTCGTGATGTATACCATATAAAAACCGCTGCGGGAAAAGAGCTTCTTTTTCCCGCTATTCCCGATGTTGTGAAAAAGGTGGATATAGCGGACGGAGTGATGGAAATTATCCCGCTTAAAGGATTGTTTTATGATGAAGATTAGTATCATGACGCTGTTTCCCGATATGTGTGAAACGGTTTTAAATGAAAGCATCATTGGCAGAGCACGCAAAAAAGAGCTTTTTGAGGTGCAGTGTGTCAATATCCGTGATTTTGCGGGTAATAAACACAATCGCGTTGACCATATCCTCTATGGCGGCGGTATGGGGATGCTCCTTCAGGCAGAACCTATCTATCAGTGCTATAAATCCATAGAAGAGCAAAGCGAAACCAAACCGCATGTTATTTATATGTCTCCTCAAGGTGCCCGCTTTGACCAAGAAAAAGCAAAAAAATTGCTTTCTTATGACCATCTGGTGTTTCTTTGCGGACATTATGAAGGGGTGGACCAACGGGTTATTGAGGAGATAGTCGATGAGGAGATTTCAATCGGTGATTTTGTTGTAACAGGCGGCGAGTTGCCTGCGCTCATGGTTTGCGATTGTGTGCTTCGAATGTGCGAGGGTGTTCTTTCGGATGATGTCTGTTTTGAGGATGAAAGCCATTTTAACGGGCTTTTGGAGTGTCCGCACTATACGAGACCTTCGATCTGGCGCGGCAGAGAGGTTCCGCAGGTGCTGCAAAGCGGTCACCATGCCAATATTGAGGATTGGCGTTTTGCGCAGTCTCTTGAGATAACGCGGAAAAAGCGCCCCGATATGTATGATGCTTTCTGTCTTAAGCATCCTGAGCTTTTAGAGCCCAAAAAGAGAAGAAAGCCTGTGCGCGTTAAAGAAAAAACTATGCCCTCAAATCCCTTAAAGGAAAAAGAGGATATTTAAAAAACAGAGGTGATCGTTTTGGAGCAAAAGCAGGTGCTTGAGGTTATAGAAGGTGTTGTTGAAAATATCGTCTATCAAAACGATCAAACCGGATATAATGTTTTGGAAATTGATGTTGCGGGAACTCTTGTTACTGCTGTCGGCGAGCTGGGTGAGGTGTACGAGGGCGAAAAGGTTCGTCTTTCAGGGAACTTTACTTCGCATCAAACCTACGGAACGCAGTTTCGTGCTGTTTTTTGCGAACGAAGCCTGCCCAGCGGTGCCAACGATATATACAGATACCTTGCCTCCGGCGTTATCCGCGGAGTCGGGGACAAAACTGCTTCAGCCATTGTGGCACAGTTCGGGGAACAAACCCTTGAGATTATCGAAAAAGAACCGGAGCGCCTAAAAGCAGTCCGCGGAATTTCGCAGTCCAAAGCCGAGCAGATTGGAAGAGAATTTCAAAAGATTTTCGGTGCTCGCAGTATTATGCGTGAGCTGTCAAGCCTGTCTGTCGGAGCGGGAGAGAGTATCCGTGCTTATAAAAAATTCGGCAGTCGCACCCTCGAAATTGTCCGTGAGAATCCGTATGTTCTTTGCGGTGAGGATGTGGGTATGCCCTTTGAAAACGCTGATGCTATTGCACAGCGCCTTGGCTTTGAAAATAATAACCCCTGTCGTTTGCGGGCAGGGCTTCTGCATGTTATGCACCATAACACCAAAAACGGTCACACCTATCTTCCAAAAGCAAAGCTTATCAGTATTACACAGGCGTTTTTAGCCGCCGATAATGCCGATTTTGAAGCCCAGATTAGCTGGCTTTGCAATAGTAATATGCTGATTGAGTCAGAGGTGGAGGGGAAAGCGGCCGTTTTTCTTCCCATCTATTATATCAGTGAAAGCTATATTGCGCATCGAATTACCCGCCTTTTGCAGGAGGAAACAGAGAAACCTGAAAATATTGATGCGCTTATCGCGCGCGAGCAGGAGCTTCTCGGCATTTGCTATGCGCGCCTTCAAAAAGCTGCTATCCGCACGGCACTAATGCAGAATGTCTTTATCCTGACGGGCGGCCCCGGAACGGGTAAAACTACGGCGCTTAATGGAATTATCTCATTGTTTGAAAAACAGAATATGCGCGTTTTGCTTGCCGCTCCTACCGGAAGGGCTGCCCAGCGTATGAGTGAGGTTACGGGGCGCGAGGCAAAAACCGTTCACCGACTTTTGGAGGTGACCTATTCTGAAAACGATATTCCGCGCTTTCAGCGCAACGAGGAAAACCCGCTGAAAGCCGATGTGATTATCATAGATGAGATTTCCATGGTCGATGTAATTTTATTTGCATCATTGCTGCGTGCCATGCCCGCAGGTTGCCGTATTATTATGGTGGGGGATTCCGACCAGCTCCCGTCCGTCGGAGCGGGCAGAGTTTTAAAAGATCTCTGCACCGATGACTTTGTACCGACCGTCCGTCTTACAGAGGTGTTTCGTCAGGCAGCAGAAAGCATGATAGTTACGAATGCACACCTTATTGTCCGCGGTGAACTGCCGCAACTGCATCATAAGGAAAATGACTTTTTCTTTTTGAGCCGACAGTCGGCAGAAAAAACTGCCGATACCGTTGTGGACCTGTGTGTCCGCCGTCTCCCCAAGGCTTATGGAGTTTCACCTATGGTGGATATTCAGGTGCTTTGCCCGGGCAGGAAAGGTGAGCTTGGTACAGCAGAGCTTAACCGCCGTTTGCAGTCAGCCCTAAATCCTCCCTCAGAGCAAAAAGGGGAGGTGCGCTTTGCAGGTGTTATTTACCGCAGCGGTGATAGAGTGATGCAGATAAAAAATAATTATGATATTATGTGGATTCGTGATAATGGGGAAAACGGATTGGGTGTGTATAATGGTGATATTGGCATTATTGTAGGGATAGACCGTGCTTCGTCTATCCTTCGCATCCGTTTTGATGACCGAGAGGTGGATTACCCGTTTGACCTGCTTTCCGAGCTGGAACATGCCTATGCCATTACGGTGCATAAAAGTCAAGGCAGTGAATACCGTATGGTGGTTTTGCCCCTGTTCCGTTATTTTGATAAACTGTATTACCGCAATCTATTATATACCGCTGTTACTCGCGCTAAGGAACTGCTGGTCCTTACAGGTGATCAGCAGGCGGTTTTGCGCATGGTACAGAATAACCGTAAGATCGAGCGATACACGGCGCTTGCGGCTTTTCTCAGAGCAGGAATAAAGGAATATGAGCAAATCGGTTTTTAAGCGGTTTTTCGGACTGGTCTTTTTGGAAAAATGCGCCCTTTGCAAAAAACCGACCGGTGCGGCGCTTTGTGATAACTGCCTTGAAAAACTAAAACCTCTCTCTTCCTTCTGTTGCGAGGTCTGTGGAAAACCCATCGGCAGCTGTGTCTGTAAAAAGATTGATTCCTGCTTTAAAAGATGCGTCAGTGCCTTCCGATTTGAAGATGAGGCGGTTTCTGCTCTTGTTTATAAACTTAAAAAGAATGGCAGCCGAGAGGTTGCGTGTCTACTTGCAGATGCACTTGCCGCTCGCGTGCGCTCGGAACTTGGCTCAATTAAATTTGATTATGTTACCTTTGTGCCAATGCGCAAAGCTGTCCGCAGAAGAAAAGGCTTTGACCACGCACAGCTTCTTGCCAAAGAGCTTGCTCTAAAATTGGACATTGTGTTCACAGCTCCTCCGCTTGCTAGAAAGAAGGCCTCAAAACAAAAATATCTTGAGCTTGATAAAAGAAAGAAAAACGCCCAAAGTGCCTTTGTTCCTCTCTCCCGAAAGCTTCTTTCGGGAATTGTGCTTGTTATTGATGATGTTATGACAACAGGCAGCACTTTGTCTGCTTGTTCTCATATTCTATTGAGTGCGGGTGCCCGAGAGGTCTACTGTGCAACGGCAGCAACATCAGTAAAAAAATAGTAAAAAGATTTCGTTGAAAAAAATCATGTTTTGTAGTAGAATAATGTTAGGAATATAGAAAGGAAGACAGCATATGCCGCTTGATATCGGAATTGATTTGGGAACTGCCACTGTGCAGGTTTATATCGGAGGAGAAATTGTCATTAGTGAACCCTCGGTTATTGCGCTGAATACCAATACAGGGAAGGTTGTCGCAGTCGGAACGGAAGCGCAAACCATGATCGGGAGGACTCCTTCCCATATTGTCGCCACTCGTCCGCTTGAAAAAGGCGTTATTGCCGAAATCAAGAGCTGTCAGAAAATGATTCGCTATTTTGTTGAGAAATCTTGTAAGAACCGCGTTTTTCGTCCTCGTGTGGCTATTTGTATTCCTTCCGAGGTTACAGAAGTTGAGCGTCAAGCTGTTGTTGAGGCGGCGGATGCAGCAGGTGCCAAAAGCGTTATTACGATTGAGGAACCTATGGCAGCCGCTATCGGTGCAGGGCTGGATGTTCTGCGCCCCGGAGGAAACATGATCCTCGATATTGGCGGAGGTACTGCCGATATTGCTGTAATTACCCTTGGCGGAATTGCGGAATCGGTTTCTCTTAAAATTGCGGGCAACACCTTTGACGAAACCATCGTGAAAGCAATTAAAAATAATTATAATCTTATTATCGGTTCGCGTATGGCAGAGCGTATTAAAATCGAGCTTCCCAAGGCTATAGAACAGGGAATAAAAATATCGGTCAAGGGAAAAAATGCGTTGACAGGGCTTCCCGAAATGATAGAGGTTGACCCGAATGAGGTTCGCAGTTATTTTGATGAGAATTTTAAAATTATCGTTGACGCTCTGATTGCCACGCTTGACAAAACTCCGCCCGAGCTTGTTGCTGATATTTCGGAACAGGGAATTTGGCTTACCGGCGGCGGGGCGCTGATTTATGGGCTTGCTGAGCTTATTGAGCAGCGTACCGGTATCAAGACGATTTACCCACCTCAGCCGGATAAATGCGTTGTTATCGGTGCGGGAAAGGCTTTTGAATATCTCGGCGATTTGCAGGATGGTTTGGTGTCGGAACGCAAACTGTAAACTTTGTAAAAATAACATAAAACAGGTATTGTTTTGCAAAGTGCACAAATTGAGTTTTTTTGAATTGTGTATCATGACGAAAATGAAAAACTGGTTACCTTTTTGTTTACAAAAGCGTAGGTTTATGGTATCCTATAGTAAAGTGGCGTGTTGGACTTTGGGATAATTATACCTTGAGTTTCATGTTACTAAAATTTATTGTGTAAGTACGAAAATTTACATAAGAAAGGAAAAGAGAGATAATGAAACTTTCTAAAAAGATCGTTGCAGTTATTCTCACAATGGCGCTTATTGTGGCACAGCTCACAGTGCTTCCGTTTGCTGAGAATACCTATGCATCCGGCCTTGGCGACGGCGCGAGCTACGCTTTGAAGGTTCCTGCTGATGAAAAAGTCGGTTACACCGATGAAGACAACGGCTGGGCCTATGCTGACGCAGGCCTCGGCATCAATGCCGAAAATACTGGGTATGGTTCATCGAGCACCACCCGCTATATCTACACCGCAAGTGTAGAAGGCGAGCGCTTTTTTGCTCTGAGACCAGCGGCCAATGCAACTTCCGGTTCTGCAAGCGTTAAGTTCTTTAACAACGCTTACAATACATATGACCAGGAGTCTACCCGCATTTATAATGGTATTCCTTCTGTTGTTACCTCTTCGGGTATCAGCGGCATGGCGTTCCGTTTTAAAGGCGAGGGCAGCGCTTCCGATGTAATGTATTTGAACCTTAGCCTTGCAGCAGAGGGGAAAGGTCTTGCAAATTACAATTATGTCGTAAAGAGCGGTATTAAGTTCCTTGATGTTGCAACCGGAAAAGTCACAGATGTTGCTTATGATGCACAAAAAGGTGGCATTAAACTCGCCGGTAATGTGGATGGTTGGCTTTATGCTCCTTTCGCAGGAATTATTGATGTTTCCGGCAATGCCATCACTGCGGCAGCACTTTCCGATGGATACAGAGGTATCAAGGTAGCTTTTGCAACCGCAGATTACAATGGCAAAACTCTTTATATGGGTAATGTCATGTTTACCCAGAATTTGGAAAAGTTCCAGATCATTCATGGCGCTCCTGAAACTCCTGCTCTTAAAGAAGCGGGTAAGGATTATATTGAGGTAAATGCAGTAGACGGTGTTCTCTATTCTATTGATGATGGCGAGGATAAAGCTTGGAGCGAAAGCGGCAAGTTTACAGGTCTTGCTGAAGGCACCAACTATACTGTTTATGCAAAATATGATGCTTCAAATGCCAAGTATGTTGTAAACGCTGTTCTTTCAACTGCAGGTGTTTCTGCTCCTGTTCTGCTTGATAAAGACCACGAGTCCATTACAATTGCTGTGAAGGACGGTCAGGAGTATTCCCTTGATCAGAAAGAGTGGAGTACCACCGGAAAGTTTACCGGTCTTACAGAGCAAACTGAGTATACTGTTTACACCAGAAATATTAAGGAACTTGATGAGGTTAAGAGCATTGCGGTTACTACCAGTGTAATGCCGTATGCTTCCGGTATGCAGGATGGTGCTTTTAACGCAGTTCTCCTCCCCGATTACAACACCCTTGCTTCTTCCTTTGTCTCTGCTGACGATACTCTTGGTATGGATGAGGCAGGTAATTATGTTGCCAATGGATTTATAAATATTAAAGCTCTTGATTCTGAGAAATTCCTTGCGCTTTCTCCTAAGGATGGCAAGGAGGGTACAGTTTCAATAAACGCTGCAAAGATTACCTATGGTGTCAATGCAGGTCTTGCTTCCGATATGGAAGCCGCAGATTCTCTCAAGGGTCTTGCTCTCCGTGTCCGCTTTGAGGATGATAAAAATACTGCAGCTGCGTTTGATGTTGCTCTTGGCAATTACACTGCTGTTGATGGTGTTTATGCATTTATCGATGCTGAAACCGGCATTCAGTCTACTGTCATCCGCACAGGCAGCTTTACCGTCTCCGGTAAGCTCAACGGCTGGTTGATGATTCCTTTCACCATGCTTAAAAACGGTGAGGCTGTTCTCTCTGCAGAGACTCTCAAAACCGAATATAAAACTTTAGACATCACCCTGCATGGTGCCGGTTGCACGCACTCTGTTATCGGTGATTGGACTGAGCGTACCCTCTACATAGGTAACTCTCTGTTCTATACAGATGCTGAAACCTTTACTGAGGTTCGCGGTGTTCCCAATGTTCCTGAGATTGCAGATAATACAACAACCTCCATCATCATTACTCCGGATGAGGGTGTTGAGTATTCAATCGACAATGGTGCTACATGGACAACAAACGGCAAGTTTACCGGTCTTTCCGAGGCTTCTGAGTATGTATTCCTTGCAAGATACATCGGTAAAACCAAAACTCGTCAGTTCAATGCTTACACTGCTGCAGGCGTCAGCATGTTCGCAACCCGTAGCAATACTACCAACAAATACAGCACAGGCGATAATGACGGTGCATATTATATGTTCCGCGTTCCTAATACGGATGCCAGCAACAACGCTCTGCCTAAAAATGCCTCCGGCAGATCTTATGTCACCAAAGAAATCGGTAATTTTGATACCATTCCCGCCGCTTTAGGTAAAAATGCGGACACCAATGTATATATGGAAAACGGTGTTCTGTTTGTTGAAACTTTCCATGGTGATACGTTATATGAGCTGGAGACCAACACTGCTGATGATGTAAATATCTTTATAAAGAGTAACGGCTATTATAACGGCGAGCAATTCTACAGTTCTAAAGGTATTCCCTCTGAAATTGATGCTTCTAAGATTACCGGCTTTGCATTCCGTATTAAGGTTACAGGCGGTACTGCAGGTCAGTTGTCCGGCATCGACATCCGTTTTGATTATGGTGACGGAGATGGAGACGGAAAGAATGATTTCCTTGGATTCTTCAGAGCAGGAGTAAAAGAGTACCAGTTTATTGATAGTGTTACAGGTATTGTCAGTACCATTAAGGTAGATAATGCATTTGTTATAGACAGAGAACTTGATGGATGGCTGATTGCTCCTCTTACCGCTCACCAGAGCTACAATAAAAAGCCTTCGGCTGCACTGGCGGCAATGATTGCTAATTATGATGGCTTTGGATTGTATATGCATAATCCCAATTGTTCTACCAGCCACGGCTCTTCATGGAGTGACTGGTCGGGTAGAAAACTCTACGTCGGCGATAGCTTGTTCCTCACTGATATGGAATTGTTTATGGATGCGCATGCTGCTCCTCCGGTTCCTACACTTGTTTCCAAGTCCAGCTCTTCCATTATTGTTAATGCTGAAGAGGGAACAAAATATTCTATCGTTAAATCCGATGCCCCCGATGTAGTTTTAGAAGCAAATAACACCACCGGTATTTTCAACGGTCTTGAAGAAAATACACAGTATACTGTTATCGCTTCTCACGACAGAAATGATATTACTGCACAGTACTCATGGTACACCGATCTGTCTAGTCCTCCGCTTACTCCTCCTGTGCTCAAGAATAAAACCTTTACCACATTAAGTGTTGAGGTTGTTCACGGTCTTGAGTATAGTATTGACGGAAAAACATGGACCGAGGATGGCGAATGGGCAGGACTTGAGATCGATACAGAGTATACGGTCATTGCAAGAAATAAGGTAACCAAAGAAAGAGTCAGCAAGGTTTATTGCACCGAAGCTTATGTAAACATTTATGCTACCGGTTTTGGTGATACTACTACATGGATTCTCGAGATGCCTAATCCTGCTGTTACTCCTACTACCTCAGCATCTTTAATTACTACTACAAAGAGATTTAGTCCTACAGGCGCTACTAATGTTCCTCTTAATATTGTTGAGTCTTATGGCGATTATCTCGCACAGGCTTCACTTTATCCGAGTCCTGATACCGGAGCGCATGACTGCGGCATTTTAACTGCAAAGAGCAGTGCTAAATATGGTACAACCGGTTTGCCTCAGGAAATCACCCTGTGGAGACAAGAGGGTGTTGCTTTCCGTGTAAAGGCTGAAGGTATTACCGGAAGCGGAAGCCCCGGCTTGTTATCTGTTTATACAAACTCCGGAAAGGGTTATACCATAGCGCAGAGCTCTGCTGATGATATTGAGTTCTATTATATCGACAAGGCCACCGGCAATATGGTAAGGAAAGATCAGAGTGTTCGCTTTGAATTTACAGAGGACTTTGATGGTTGGATCATTGTTCCTATGAAGTCTATTCTTGGTGGTGCTGTAACCGAAAAATGGCTGAGAGAAAACTTTAATGGTTTTGAGCTTTATCTGCATGATGGCATAAACTGTACCCACAAGGCAACAGAGAGCTGCTGGGTAGATAGAAAGTTCTATGTTGGTAATATGCTCTTTGTTGATGATCTCCAAACATTCTTAAGCATTCATGCATCTCCCGGAGTACCGTCAGTTAAAGAAAAAGATTCAAGCTCGGTAACTCTCAACGAGATTGATAATGCTCTGTATGCGATTGACGATGGTAGCGGAAAGTATAAATGGCAAACATCGCCTGAATTTAAAAATCTTAAAGAGAACACTGAATATAAGTTTGTAACTATGTATGACAGTGAACTCGCTACTAAGGTATCTAATCCTCTTGCGGTTTATACTGATCAGACCAATCCTTCTCTTGATGCTCCTCAGCTTATAGAAGGAAGCCTTACATACAACTCTTTCAAAATTCAAGTTGTTCCCGGTATTGAGTATACACTGTATGGAGAAGTTCTGTATAACGAGCATGGCTTGTTTGAAGGTCTTGAACCCGGCGTAAAATATACCGTAATTGGACGCGATAAGCAGTCCCTGGAAACTACGGCATCTCTTGCTGTGACTACTCCTTATCCTGAGCAGATTTATGATAGAGGAGATGGCTCACACACATGGTTTACTGTTCCCAAGGAAAGTGATGAGTATACCGCTTATTATGCAGGTAAAACAATAGGTTGGAACTCTGACCATACAGCAGGTATGGAAGTTACCAAGGGTGGTCACTGTGATGTTGTAACCATTGATGGCGAAAGATTTGTTAACTTTACTTCCCGCTCTACAAACGATAACTTTACCCTTGCACATTACAAAGAATGGAATCGTACTCAGGGTATTCCGGATAATATCTGGGTCAAAGATATGTGGGCTATTGCTATCAGACTTAAGGTTGATGAATATGAACCTCAGGAAACTGATCCTACCTTCTCCACATATTATCGAGATACTTCTTCTAATATGAACAAGGCATATGAGGGCGGATGGACCTATTATACTATAGATAATGAAACCAAAACATGGCAGAAGAATGTATACAACACTCGCTTCTCCTTTAATGGATTTGATGGTTGGCTCATTCTGCCGTTCAGCAGCTTGACTAAGAACTCCAGCATGACTTACAGCTGGTTCCAGAACGAATTCTGTGGTATTGATATTTATCTGCGTGGCGGTTCGAGTTATGGTAATTCCACATGGCAGGATATTGGATTCTATGTCGGCGATTCGGTATTCATTGAAGATCCCGATAAGTTTACCTCTATTTATGCTCCTAATACCGAGGAATCCATTGCCGGCGTAACACGCAACACAGTAACCGATCCCGCTATCCCCGGTGTTATGATGAATGACTGTACAGGAGAAAAAATAGGTAACGGTGTTGTAGCTGTCAATAAGACAAAGGTTACTCTTACATCTGTTACAAAGCCTAATGAGACCAGTAAGGCACTCTTAATTGATCCCGGTGACGGATTATCCAGTGCTACTCTGCTCAATGATGCTCTAAACTTTAGAGGAGAGGTTCCGCAGGAAATTTCAGATAAAGTTGTAAGCTCTTTGGGTGTTGCATTCTATGTCGAGGTACCCAAAACATTCACACAAAGAGTTGGCTTTGGCATGGAAATTCTTGAGGAAAAAACCGAATACTTTAATTTCGGAACCTATGAGGAATCTTATCATTACACTATTTCAAATGGTGTAGCTAAAAAGAATTACGGTTCAATTGAGTTGAAGCCTGGTTTCAAAGGATATGTCATGCTTCCGTTCGATAATTTCGAATATGATACCGTGCTTTCCGCATTTGTCGATGGAATGCTCTTCTCGCCTGACACTATCGAGCAATTTAGCTTGGTCTTTGATACTTTAGCATTCCCTGCATTGAGCGAGAGCTACTTCTTCTTTGATGACTTTATGTTCTATCAAAACGTTGAGGATTTTGTTACTGCTATTCTCAAAATTCAAGGAACGGATGAGTATGAAATCATAGAAAATATTCAGAACTTCCGCATAGACGATTGTTCCGGATTCCCGAGATATATGGCAAATGACTGTACTGGTATTGAGATCGAAAAAGGTATCTACGATTTTGATAATGTTGATCTTGCACTGGTTGACAAAGAAAAGAGTAACGATTCCTACATTGATATTACTATCGGTCAGGGCAACTCCTCTGTCTTGTTTGAGAACCACGCATTCTACGATGAAATGACAGACGAAGAATTCAACGAAGTGTATAATTCTACCGGCCTCTCCTTCTGGGTAAGCGTTCCTGATGACGCTTTGATGACTGTCGGATTGGATCTTGAAGTTCTTGAAGACGGTACAGAGTATTTTGCCTATGATTCTGAGAGTCATTATTATACTGTTGTAGATGGTGAAGTATCTCAGGTTTACGGTTATCTTGAGTTCGAGCCCGGATTTGAAGGTGTTGTTATTATTCCGTTTGAGAACTTTGCCTTCATTGAAGAAAATTCCACAAAAGGTGATGGACTTCTCTACGAAATTGACTGGATTGATTACTTCGGCTTCTATTTCAGCACCGATTACTATGCTTCTATCGGTGGAACAACGATCAGCATTGATGACATCTCCTTCTATCAGGGAGAAACATATGATTACATTGATGCTATCTGGGGATACCAGACCGGAAACGGTACTGTTATTCCTAACAAGAAACCGACTACCGGTGTTTCTATAGGTACTTCTACAATCATTCCGAACGATACTTCTGTTAATACAGATAATTCTGCTAACCTTTCCACTGATACCTCTACTGACAATATTGATATGAGCCCCAATACCGGCGAGGCAACTCCTTTCGTCGCAGTAGCAGCTTTAGCAACACTTTCAGTAGCAGCTATCGCTTTTAGCAGAAAAAGAAGTAAAGAAGACTAATCATTTGTCGGAACTATTGAATTACAGACGGCGCTAAATTTTAGCGCCGTCTGTTTTTTGATAGTTTGCTATTGTAAAAACTGACAAATTGTGATAAAATATTTAAAAACGCGTGAAAGGAGAAACCATGTTCGGGAGAATTCGTTTAAAGGCATGTGCGAAAATAAATCTTTGTCTGGATATTATCGGAGTCCGTGAGGATGGGTATCACCTTTTAGAAAGCGTGATGCAAAGTGTTGATCTTCATGATACAGTGCGTATTCGCCGTAGCCGAGAGAAAGGGATACGCGTATTCTGCAATAGCATCTCTGTTCCTGAAAAATCCAATACTGCTTATAAGGCTGCGCAAGCTTTTTTTCGCGCTGTAGGGCTGCCTGAGGATACAGGAATCAGTATTCGGATTATTAAGCGTATTCCCAGTCAGGCAGGCATGGGCGGAGGAAGTGCTGATGCTGCCGCAGTGCTTGTTGGGCTAAATCGTTTGTTTAAAACCAAGTTGTCAGAGGACAAACTGTCTTGTATTGGTGTGGAGATTGGTGCAGATGTGCCGTTTTGCGTCTGCGGAGGGACACGTCTTGCGCGTGGTATCGGTGAAATATTAACTAAGCTTGATGATTGTGCGGATTGCTATTTTGTTATCGTAAAGGGCAATGAAGGTGTCTCTACAAAAGAGGCATACGAGGATTTTGATAACGCTTCCGATTTAGCGAATCTATGTGTAGAAAAGGTAGTTGAGGCAATTACAGCCGGTGATTTTGATGGACTGCGTGGTAATCTCGTCAATGTTTTTGAGCAGAGCACAAGAGTAAAAGAGGTTTCCGAAATTGTGGATGATTTGCGTTCGCTCGGTGCTGTTGAAGCTGCAATGACCGGTAGCGGAAGCACAGTGTTTGGGATTTTTAGCGATAAGAAAGCAGCAAAGAGTTGCGTTTGCGAAATGAGAAAGAAATATCCCTTTGCTGTTCTTACCAGACCGTCTGTTAAAGGTGTCACTCGCTTTTAAGAAGTATGCGTAAAAAAAAAGATACAATTAGATAGGCAGAAAAATTTTTCTGCCTAAAAATTATATTTAAAAAATAGGGTATAGCTATTGACTTTTTCTATAGAAAACAGTATAATAGTTAATGCTGTTGCAGGAGATTTGGGCCATTAGCTCAGTTGGTTAGAGCAACCGGCTCATAACCGGTCGGTCCGGGGTTCGAGTCCCTGATGGCCCACCACCTTTTCCTGTAGCACATTTATAAATAGGGGTATAGCTCAGTTGGTAGAGCAGCGGTCTCCAAAACCGCGTGCCGAGGGTTCAAGTCCTTCTGCCCCTGCCATAGATAAAATCCCGCAAATTCTTGAAAAATCAAGGGTTTGCGGGATTTTTTGTTGTTTGGATCGTATTGTCAATTTTCTCCTTTTGTTTCCTCTAAAACCGCTTTTTTCTCAAAACTATTGTAAAATTGTTAAAAAACCATTTTATCACAATCCAAACATACTACAGATGATTTCTAAAACGGTGGAACGGATGACTGTGGAGAAATATATGGCCGTGTGGCTGACCGATCATAAAAAGCTGGGTCTGAAACCAAAATCTTACAACACCTTGAAATGTTCTCTGCAGTATCAGGTCTTCTCCTATTTCAAAGGGCGACAGTTCTTTTCTTTAACCCATGATGAAATCCAAAAGTTTATCAATGCATTGAACAAGGACGGATGTTCCTATTCGGTGATCCGCAAAGCGTATCTGACACGCAACACATGCTTGAAGCACACAATGATCAAGGACGATTTGGAGAAGAACCTATGTATGCTGATAAGACTTCCCAAAAAAGGCAGAGCAAAAAGTGTGGTGGCAGTATTTTATACCCGAAAACCGCGCGCTTGTTTTATCTGCGCTGAAAAAAGCAGAAAGATATGATTTTATCGAAAACGGCAAAGTCAAGCCAAAATTACCTTTTTATAACCCGCAAAATGAAATTTATTATTCCCTTACATTCATCGGTTTTTCTGAAAATGAGCCAGAAAGTGAGGGGAACCGAAACTGCGCAGATAACAGTGTGAGCAAATACCGATATCCAGCCAAGACCGGTTAAAAAGTTTTTGCATATAATGTAGTTAACAAGCCCGACTGCAAGCAGAACAATAAGATAAATAAACTGCTTTTTGTAGTATCGTGAAACGGGTTTAAACTTATTAAGCGAAACCTTGTGTATAATAATCGGGTCAATGGTAAAGTTTGTAAGAACATAAGAAATTAGGGTACCCAAAATAACGCCCGATACGCCCCAAACATTAACCAGCGCAACAGACGCACAAATGTTAATAATAACACTCAAAATAGGCCTGAACCACATCTGCCTAAATGCGCCTGTAACATTTCTGAGCTGGTCAAGAGTTTCGCGGATGCCGAAAAACAACAGCTCTATTCCGAGCAGCAGAGCAACGGGGAAGTTAAGCACATAGTCGGCACCTATCCAAGTGGTCAAAAATTCATCAGAAACAATCACAACACCTATCGCGGCGGTGCCGTATAAAACAAAGGTTGCAAAATTGGAAAGCTCAAAAAAGGCATATTTTTTCTCAGCGCTTTCTTTAACATAAAGGTTTCCCATACTTGCCCTAATTGAAATAAAGCATCTTGCAACAATGGCGTTAATGGTTGTGTATATTAGCCAGTAGTTAGAGTAAAGGCCGACAACCGCAATCCCGATAAATGAGCTTAAAATAAGGTTGCTTGCCGATTTAAGAACAACATTGTTTGCTTTTAAAACAAATATAGCTCCCAAGTCCTTAAAAAGTTCCTTTATTTCGGCAAAACTAAGATGGTCAGAGGTCTTTTCAAAAACCGCACGATAATTTTTTTTGGCTATATATGATAATATAAAGTTCTCTACAATTGAAAAAAGCGTTGTAAGAACGGCGTATAAAACAAAGTCTTTAAAAATAACAAGAGTTATACATTGCAGGGTAATAAGAGTTGCTTGTGAAATAACATTCGCGAGGGTGATAATATATTCTTTCTGGTCTGCATATAAAACCGCGCGCCTATAGGCAAAAAACATATAGGAACTGACCGATTGCGACAAAAACAGACAGAAAATAACAACGGGATTGAGCCCGAGCGCATAGAGGGAATTGTAATCTTTTATAAGCGTCGGCAAAAACGGAATAAGAAGCAATCCGAGAAGAAGAATAACGCATCCGACTACCGTGTAGGCGAGTTTGTAAAATTTCATCAAAACCCTAATGCGAGCGGTGTCATTTTCCGCAAACGGCTTATACAGCTTAAAGTTCATAGCGGTATCAAGCCCAAGATTTGTCAGTGAAAGCAAAGTAAAAATATCGGTAAAAAGGCCGTTTATTCCCAAATATGATCTGCCGAGTGCATAAATAAATATCGTTCTGCAAACAAATCTCAAGGCAATAAGTAATAGCTGAGATGAAACGCTGGTTACCATATTGCGAAAGGAATTTTTTGTCCTAGAGTTGTTGTTCATAAACTTTAATCATCGCTTTCTTTGTTTAAATAGTGGGAAAGTTATTGATTTTAGAAATTATAACGATTCTATTATATCAAAAATTCGTTTGCAGTTGTTTTTGTCGTGCAGAGGGAAAAATTTGTCGGTTCTCTGTTTGTAGAAATCGCTGATGATAAAATCATCTTGAGCACAGGATATTATCTCGTCAACAAGAGTGTCGGTTTCTGAAACAATCTTTCCAAAACCCATTTCACGAAAATCAAAATAGCCTTTATTGTAATGCTTGCCATAGAAGGCATCTTCATCAAATTGGAAGTAGATAATCGGTTTTTGCATATATGCAAAATCAAAAAATACGCTTGAAAAGTCTGTAATAAGGAGTTTTGATTCTTTTAAAAGGGTCTGAACATCGTACTCCCCAAAGGATGCAATTTTTATTTTGGCACTGTGAGAATTGAAAAAATGCAGATGTTTTTGCATCTCAATATGCGGATAGAAAATAATTTCTACGCCGCTTTTTTCTGCAAAATCAATGAGTTTGGGATTTGTTAAAACGGAGCTCCACATTTTAACAAAATCGCTTTGTTTTACCTCGGGATTATCATTGTAGGCCAAAAATTGTCTCCAAGTAGGCATAATGAGAATTTGGTTTTTGGTTTTAAAATCATGAAGAGCGTCAAATCTTGCGAGCCCTGTGTATTTAATTTCGCCGTTTGTGTAGTGAAAAGTTTTGTCTATAAAATCAAATTCCGGCTTGGCTCCGCAGATAAAAATGTCAAGGTTGGTGTTTTCGCGATATAGCTGTGGATGGTCGTTTTGAGTAACTCCGTGCTGTAAAAATACATTGTGTGTGGGGCGAGATGGGATAAAACGTCGGTAATTGAAAAAGAAATATCTGTTCGGCGAAAAGCCCATAATGTGTGTACTGATTCTATATTTTGCTGCAATAAAAAGCATATAATGTTTGGTGCTTTTGTAATTTACAATATTGCTGTATTTTTCAATTTTTTTCCTGTCGACAGAATCGGGGGAAATAACATAATAAACCTCAAGGTCAGGATGGTTTTCGCGGTAGTAACAGAACATATGATAGCCGTTATCGCGTGCATCAATGCCTCGCTCGGAAATGAGATATATTGTTCTGCCCGAATATTTAATAAGAGCTATAGGATAAAGCAAGAGATATTTTATATAAATATATATATACCCCAACATTCTCTGAATTTTTTTAAGATTCACTAACCTACATCCTCCAACCATATAATTTATAATTATCAAATAAACCCCAAACCTCTTGTAGTTATGATAATAAAATTATGAATATTTGTAAGCACTGTGGTAGCTGAAAGGCTTCTTCTGTCAAGCAGTTTGTTAATAATAAACTTGTCAATACCAATGGTTTAAAGATAAACAGACGAATGTTTTTATCGGACAAACACTAAAAAAGGACGTCATATTTCCCATAGCAATGGTGTGAAGCATTGTTGCAAGGCATATAACAGTGGTTTCCTTTTTAGCGAGGTTTCTCTGCTTATGCCATTCCTGAAAACAGACTTGTCGTCTATTTCATCGTCGGGTTTTTCAAATCAGCTTGTGCGGGCAAAGATCGCGGCCCAGCTCGCTCGGTGTGCACTAAAATAACCTTGTCACCGAGCTTTAAAATTCTCGCCTCAACAACCTATAGATGTTTGTCATTGCATAAAACAACGCGGGAATTCATTCGGCTTTCTTCGGTAAGTATCCATTTTCCGCATACTTTAAAATATTAGGGGAACGTAGAGGTGTTGTGACAGTATTCGGGAGCAACACCATCTATATCACAAAGCTCAAAAACCGCATTGAGAGCGTTTTTGAGCTTGTTTGCGTTAAAATCAGGATAATGGTATTTCGGGAGTTCAAAGATCATTTTTACCATATAAAAACATTATACCACAAATAAAACAGGATGTAAACAAAATTCCCTAAACCGCAGACATGCGCGGTTGCCTTTCAAAAACCATTCCGCTTGATTGCTTTTGCAAAAAATGTTATAATCAGCATAAAACTATTAGAAAGAGGCGATATCTTGACCAAACAAACTTTTAGAAAACATATTGTTTTTTCTTCTATATTGACTGTAATAGCAATCGTGGTCATCGTAGGTTTTTGTGTTATTATGTTTAGGCGATATTCTCCTCCGAGTGAGAACAACACTTCTTTGATAAACGGAACCGTAACCGAGGTTTATCATGCGGTGCCAAAAGGTGAAGTTGTGGTTGCTATGTCCAATGGAGATTTATTGAAACTTGTATATCCAATGGGTATTCGGAATTTATATTCTATAATTGGTTATGATGTGGTACAACTTGCTGATTTGCTGGAAGGGGAAATCATAGAGTGCCGCCGAATGGACCACTTGCCTTGGGCGGTGGAAATTCATGTCGGTGATACAAAAATTGATAATAACAAATTAACCACCCAACAAGTGGTTGTTACACGGGTGGGAATAGTGATTCTTGGATTGATTATGCTTGCCTTTGTCATCGGTGGTGATGTCATGTATCTTAAATCAAAATACAATTGTTACTTAAAGGCAAAAAAGAAGCAGGAAAGAAAAGCAAAACGAGAATTGAAGAAATCGCAAAAGCAACTTTCTTTATGATGTTAGCAAGGCCTTTGCTTGAGTTTCCTATTCGTTCTTATGTTTCCTGTGGTGTTGTGACAAAGTTTGTGGTATGAGCAACCGAAAGCTCGAAAAGTCCTATAAACAAATGATTTTTGCTCTCGCTTTTTTAAGTTGTGAACTTATTTTTAAAAAATCAAAAATTGAGCACGAAAAAATGAAAAACAAAGCTTTTCAAACTCCTTAGGCTACAACTCAATAATTAAAATTCTCGATACTTACTGAAAATTCTTAATAGCCTTCTTTTAGAGCTCTGCCAGACTAAATTTCATACAAAATATATAACTTAGATTGCCGCTTATTGCTACAATAATGGCAGTTTATTTGATTAAGGTTGTCGCTATTGTGGGTGGAATTTTGTTAATTAAAAGAATTGTGGTCAAACTCAAAAACAGGAACTGTTAATTAAATTTAAATTTGAAAACAGAGCGTTTGCATAAAAAAATGAAATATTATTAATTTTGATTTTGCCTTGTGGATGGGCTTATACTCTGTTAAAAACTTTAGCTGAAATTTAAGTCGGCAAGATTATTTACCGGTGGCAGACAGCTGTATTTCTTGCAAACATAGTAGGTTGTTTTACCGTTTTTGAGCGGATATTGCTCAGTAGGCTTTTCGTGTGCGATAACGACAGTATTCGACGGAAGCATAAGCGGCAGATGCTTTCGGTCGGTTTTTTCATCAAGGATAACCGTTATTTTGGTTGGGGGCTCGGTATGCTCCAAAAGTGCCGATAAAAACATCGCATAGCCCGGCGGATATTGCGCCGCTTCCGCCGCGAGAAAATCAAGCTGACACTCAGCAGTGTTTTGAGTTTTTTTATCCTCTTTGAGCTGTGCCAGCCGCACCAGATTATATGCCATCAGGGAATTGCCGCTGGGAATGGCGCCGTCATAGGTTTCCTTTGGGCGTAGGATTAGTTCCTCATTATCGTGACCATACAGATAAAAGCCACTGTTGTTATCGCCGAAATCGGTTAGCACCTTATCGCATAGGCGGTCAGCGCGGGTGATATATTCATTATTTAGCGTGGCTTTATAAAGTGCAAGCTGTGCATAGATGTATGCAGCATAATCATCCAGAAAGCC
>JAZQMT010000041.1:0-1925 GCA_045543635.1 Oscillospiraceae bacterium
TTTATAATAAAGAGCCTCGATAAATAAAATATCATAACACAAACAAAAATCCTGCCTGAATTAACAGGCAGGATTTTTGTTGTATTTGAAAACCCCTGGCTGTGCCAGGGGTTCCGAAAAAGCTTTAGCGATGAAAAGAAAACTCCTCTTGCAGAGAGTGCGGCTACCAACAGCACAGCTAAGCAAAAGGAGAACATTCAAAAAGAATGCTATTAGCAGTATATCATAAAAGAAGTAGAATTTGTAAACAGAATAATAAATAAATGAAAGCAAGGGAAAGAAGAAATTAAATGTCAACTCTGTCTTTAAAAAGGCATCCTTTGCAAAAGGAATACGTTGGGTGCGCCTTAAGGCGATGCCAGTAACATAGGGCTTTGCCCGCATATGAAGAACCCCCGGCTTAGCCGGGGGGTTACTATTATTTGTGATTCTTTATGTAATGCTTATAGAATTTTACGCAATGTGCAGTTTCCTTAACACCGATGCTTTCGTTAGCGGCATGCATGGCGGCAAGCTGTTCATTGCTCATTTTTATGGGGCAGAAGCGCAGGCAGTTGTTTGCAATTTCTTCATAGTGACGGCAGTCCGTGCCGCCGGTCATGAGATAGGGGATAACACCTGCTTCGGGGTAGCACTCGTTAAGGCACTTTTTGAGATATCCGAATTCTTCGCCGTTCCAATCAACGCAGTTTGATGCGCTTCTTGCGTGAATGACATCAAGCTCAAGGTCAAACTTGTCAGCATATTTTTTAAGAACCGCAAGTGACTGCTCGGCGTTCTGATGCGGCGACGGACGAAGGTTGCATACGATATATGCTTCTGAGGGTATAACATTAGCTGTGTGTGAGCCTTCAGCCATTGTGCAGCAGAAGGTGGTTTTTACAAACGCGTTGCACATGGGTGACACCATAGGCAAAACCTTGGTAAGAAGCCCTTTAAACAGCCACATGTTGCCGAGCACCATGCGAAGCGGGAAGCCGAGCAGGGGAGCTGCTTGGTCAAGCATGGCATAAACCGGACCGGAAATTTCAGCTTTGAACGGCTTGTCTTTTTCTATAGCAGCAACAAACTTAGAAAGCCTTGCAAGCGGAGTGTTGCTCTTGGGTGTTGATGAGTGACCGCCCTTGCCTTTTGCAACAATTTTGACATCAATATATCCTTTTTCAAGAACACCGATTGCAGCGCACCAGCCTGCCATGGTGGGGAGAGCATCTTTAAGAATTGCACCGCCTTCATCCATTGCAACATCAAGGTGCACACCCTTTGATTTAAGATAATTCACAAGCTTCGGTGCGCCGTCACCCGAAATTTCTTCGTCAACGGAAGATGAAAGATAAATGTCACAAGGCGGTTCGAATCCTTCAGCCAAAAGTTCTTCAATAGCCTGAAACTCGGAAAATACAGTTGATTTGCAGTCCATTGCGCCTCGTCCGTGAATGTTACCGCCGGAAATTTCGCCGGAAAACGGTGAGCGTTCCCAGTTGGGCTCGTCAGCAGTAACAACATCCTGGTGGCCCATAAGCAAAATGCCGTTTCGTGAAGGGTCTTTACCCGGCCAGCGGAAAAGAAGGTTGCCTTCAATTTCAGTGCATTCAAGCCTTGAGAATACAAGCGGGAAATTCTTTTTCATAACCTCGTGAAGCTTGTAAAACTGCGTTAAATCTGTGTTGCCTCTGAGCGAAATTGTAGGAACCTGCACCATTGCGGAAAGCTTTTTAGCATAAGCATCAGCTTCTTCTTCGGTGGGGTTGATTGCAGGAGCATTTGTGTTGGGCTTGGCTTTAATCTTTACGGCTCTGATTGCCGCAACAGCTAACAGAAGCAGAAGAACAGCCAAGATAATAAGTAATGCAATGCCGACATACTTCATTTTATCATATCCTTTCGGTGTTTTACCGCAATATTATAGCACTAATTTTGAGATA
>JAZQMT010000042.1:0-8091 GCA_045543635.1 Oscillospiraceae bacterium
TGTGCTCTTCGGGAGGAGCGTATCATCGAAATGATAAATGCTCTGGAAGCGCGGCTTGCTACGGATGTGATTCGTAAAAAGGCAGTGTGCAAAAAGTGGCTCAATAAGGGAGAGCATATTTGTCATCTTGAGTTTCCGGCAAATCGTGTTTTGCGCGTTTCGCTATCAGGCAGGGAAATAAGAAAAACCGACATGGATAATCCTTGCGGTTTTCACGCACAGGGAACGGACATTGTTTTGGATTTTGCTTGCGGCGGGGGAGAAGTATGCATCGAATATCTTGTCATACCCGAGCCTTTTACGCAAACTGATTATGTAAACCGCGCGCTGATGCTTGATGATGGATACACCGAGATATATTTATATCATATTTTGTCACGCGAGGCACTTTTAAACGATGACATCGAACGGCTTAATAATTACAGTACAATTTATGCGCAGGCGCTCAGAAGCCTGATAGCCTCAGGTGCCGGAGATATTTCTTCCGCCTTACGCTACACCAAAATTTGGTGAAGGGAGGGAAAATCATGCTTGTATATCCCAAGCTTACGCCTATTACCCAAAACACCTTTCAAATTTCAGCATTTGAGGGGATTGACAGGAGAATAGGTGCGGGAGAAAACACACTTTTTCACACCAAAAATATGTCGGTGCAGGATTTACCTGTTTTGTCTACCCGCCGCGGGCGCAAAAAAGTGTTTGAAGCAGAGCAGGGCGAGACCATCACAGGCATTTTCAGTCTGGACAGGGCTTATATGACGACAGCAATAGGAGGAAAAACCCGCCTTTATTACGGCGATGATTTTTCTTCGCTGACCTGTGGATTTACCTCGAATGACGATGAGCTTGTAACCTCAATGCTTTGCTTTTTTGATAACAAGCTCTGCCTTTTTAACCTGAAAACCGCGGTCGGAGAACAAACCTTGTTGGTCTCTTCGGTATCAACATTGGATTTTCCTACGCGTTATGAGGCACCAAGCTTTAACGACGTGACGGTGTTTGCTCATCGTGTTATCGGTTGCCGCAGACGACAACTGCGTGCCTGCAGATATGAAGATATTTCCAATTGGAATGCGGATGATTTGCCCGAAGATCCCACGCAAGGGGCATTTTTTAAAAATTTTGAAACAAAATCAGATTTTACTGCCTGCACAACATATAAAAATCGAGCAATCTTTTTTACCTCGGACGAGATGTACGAGCTTTATGGCAAAGATCCTACACAATTTGAGCTTGTTAAGATAGCCGATATAGGCTGTATCAATCGTTTTGCGCTTGGCGAAGTGGATGGAGCTCTTTATTTTGTTTCCAAAGAGGGTGTTATGCGATATAGCGGAACGGTGCCTGTTATGATTTCGGACAGCCTATGTGATGTGCCGCTCCCTAAGAGTGAAAACTATCAGGCGGCACTTGGAGGCAGCGGAAGAACGGTTTATGTGCGCTTTTGGGGTAGGGACGGAAATAGCCTTTACACCTATAACACCGAAACCAAGCTCTGGTCAAGAGAGGACGATTTTGCAGGAATATGTTGTGTAAATTATGAGGGGCGGAGTTTTTTTGCTTCGGAGAATGCGCTATGGGAGCTTGAAAAAGATTATGACGAGGACCCTGTGGGCAATGATGGAGCGGATTTTTCATGGGAGGTAGTTACACAGGATATTCATCACTACTGCCCACCGGAAAAACGCTCGTCCCGACTTGATTTTTATATTAAACAGCAAAAAGTTGCACGGCTTGATATTTATGCAGCATATGACGGCGGGGATTTTGAACTTTTAAAATCGGTTATATCAGGCGGCAACAGGGTGGTGTCTGTTTGTCTTAACAAGCGGGAGTATCAAAGCATTCGTATTAAAATATGCGGCACGGGAGAGGCGCAAATACACTATATCAGCAGAGTTTTTTCACTGGGAGGCAGAAATAAATGAGCAGGACAAGCATCGTAGAATTTACGCCGATTGATTATACTGAGGGGAAAAATCAAGAGGAAAAAAACGAGCTGTTTTTTGCAGCGTTGGAGCGACTGAAACGAGATTTAAGCTTTATACTTTCTGATTTTGAAAAGCGGCTGATGGCATTGGAAGATATGTAAAGGAGAAAAAAGAATGGCATATAAACCGCTTTATGACAATGATTTTTTTAAAAACTTAGCAGCACAGATAGATGCGATGGAGCGAAAAAAGGCAAAAGGGCGAACAACACAGCAAAGACAGCCTAAACGCAAAGAGCAAAGGGAACCTAATGCCGCAAAGGCGGCAGCTTTGCTGCTCAGAATGCGCAGGAATATGGCAAGAACACAGAATGAAAGGGAGGAGAAAGCATGATCGAAATAAAAAACAAGCGTATGATTCTTTTTCCTGAAGACAGGCTTATCGGTGCACAGGGAGATATAAACACCGCAAAGCGGCAGTTTGTTCTTGATCGGGTGCAGGAAGGGTATGACCTTTCGGATATGGTAGCATGGATCAAAATAGACCCCATCGGCAGCGGCAAAGAAGCGTATGATCAAATGCTCGGCCGCAAAACTGTTGGGGAACGAATGATCCTGACATGGACACTGAGTGGGGCAAACCTAAAAGATGCAGGAGAAATTTCGGCACAGATCATTATGGCATCTCCCGATTATTTTAACGCTGACGATTTAAAAAATCTTTCGGATACAGACCTTGTGGTTCCTTCGCGAATAGAGGGGGTTTCAGCACCGGTTTGGCAAAGCTATCGGGAGACTTTTGTTATAGAGGAAAGTATTGACGGTACAACCCCATACGAGCAGGTGCCCAAAAATGTGCTTGTTGGCGCGCTTGCCGATGCAGTTCATTCGGCAGCTATAGCCTCCGATGCGGCACAGGAGGCGGTTGAAGCCCGCAATAATGTAGAAATTGCTCATGAGGATATAACCAATAAGGTAAATGATGCAGCTTTATTGTACAACAAAATGTGCGATATAAGTGAAACGACCGAAGAGTACATGAGTCAAGTCAGTGACCGTAGCGCTACCGCCGCCCAAAATGCACAGCTGGCAGTTGAAGCGCGCAATAATGTAGAAATTGCTCATGAGGATATAACCAATAAGGTAAATGATGCTGCCCTATTGTACAGCAAAATGTGCGATATAAGTGAAACGGCCGAAGAGTGCATGAGTCAAGTCAGTGACAGTAGCACTACCGCTGCCCAAAATGCACAGCTGGCAGAAAGTGCAGCGCAAACAGCCTTGGAAAAAGCCCGGAAAGCGCAGGAGTGTCTCGATGAAGTTGAGATTTGTCTAAAAGATACTTATGATTATTATGAGCTTTCTGCAAGAAATGCAGAGCAGACAAACGCAGCAGTTAGAAATGTTAATGCCACGGCTAAACGTTTGCAAAAAGCGCGCGACTACCGCTTAATATATTCTAAAACGCTCACTGAGGAGGAAACGGATTGTATTTCTTTTGAGATTACAGAGGATATCGAAGGAAACCCACTTCACCTTTCGGAATTTGTTTTTTATCTGTATATTCCTGCTATGGCGGAGGTGGGCAGTACATATCTCAAGGTGGAAGTACAAGGTGCGGGAAATGTGCAAAACGGAGAAAGGGATTATAGTCATGTGGCACAATTTTCCGGAATACAAAGAACAACAAATTCTTATTGCCGCGTGGAATGTATGCAGCTTGGCAGATGGGTGGCTAAGGTTGGCCGCGGAACCGCATGGGACCAAAATGTAGAAAGTATTAATGTGGTAACCGGTGTTTGCTCCCGAAATCGAGGTATAGATGGCAAAGCCGCAACAGCGGTTCGCATTGTACAGCACTACAATGTCGGCATAGCGTTTCCGGCAGGAACATTTGTGGAGATGTGGGGCGCTGACAGTTTGAGTGAGCAGGAAGGAGCAACAGCAGAATGAAATATTTTAAAATGCTGAGTGGCAAAGGCCGTGTGAAAATGAGCGACGAGGAAGTTGCTGCAATGTTTCATGATGATGAGACTGTTTTGGAGGAACAAGAAACACAGCTCGATGTTCTCCAAAAAAAGGTAAATGAACTGTCTGAAATGATGAATGTACTTAGAAAAAGTGAACTTTTGTCGGGATTGTTTGCTCTCGCAGAAAGGCGAGGTGAGCAGAATGGAAATTCATGAAAGGGTAGCTCGCTTGGAAGCTGACGAGAAAAATATTTTTCACCAGCTTTCCGAGATAAAGGATGAGGTCAAGGACATTCGCAGACTTACCAACGCGGTGGAAAAAATTGCGGTAAAAACAGAATCCATTGATATTAAGGTGGATGAGATGGGCAGTCGTATTTCGGCTGTGGAACAGGAGCCGGCGCAAAACTTTCGCCATTATAAAAAACTGATGGCGGGGAGTGTTATTACAGCGTTGACAAGCGCAATTACGGCGGCGATCCTCGCGCTCATAATGAGAGGGTAAAACACATATAAATTTGGTTGAAACATAATTTTGGAGGAAATAATATGGAAATGATTTCAATTATTATCATGTCGATGCTCACTGAAGCTATCATTACCTATGTAAAAACTTGGGTAATAGACAGAAATATTCAATGGCAGATGATTGTTTCGGTAATTCTAAGTATCGCGATTTGCGTGCTTTATGGATTGGATATTCCCGCGGCTGTCGGCATTGAAAGCTCGTTGCCTTATGCGGGTAGCGTTATTACAGGCATTTTAGTTTCCCGCGGCAGTAATTATATTAACGATTTACTCAAAACCATTACCTCAAAAAAAGCCAGCACTTCTACTATAATTCTTGGAGGCGACGGCAGTGACGGGGTGGCAATATAATGGCAGCATATGTAACCAATCTTCCGGTCAATGGCACTTTCAATGTAACGGCGATCTTTGGACAAACCGGAAGTTATTGGCCCAATGGACATAAGGGCATTGATATAACCGCTTCACAGCGAACGCTGTATGCTATCTGCGACGGAGAAGTAACGGTTATTGGTTGGGATCCTAATGGGTGGGGCAGATATGTTTCTGTAAAACCTACGGGATTTGAGCGTATTCGTTTTATCACCTGTCATATGGTAGAGAATAGTGTAAAGGTTAGAAAGGGAGAGCAGGTCTCCCGCCTTACCGCGCTCGGAACTATGGGCAGCAGCGGAAACTCGACAGGAGTGCATGTCCATATTGAGATGCGCATTGATAACAAGGCTGTAGACCCGACTGCCTATCTGCTTATCGCCAATAAAAAGGCAAGCGGACTAAGCAGCACGAACTATAAGTTTGATGCTGCTTGCCAAAAAACAGCGCTTGCTGCAATTTTAGATGCCTATGATAAAAATGCGGCAATGCCCAATATTAGCACAGTCTGTTCAGGGGGTACAAGCAATCAGGCGGAGATAGAGCGCCTAAAAAATGAGCTTGCTGTAGCGAATTCGCGCCTCTTTGCAGCTGAAACAAAAATTGCAAATGCCAGAAAGGCACTTGAGTAAATTGTGCTAGATTTATCTATACATTTATGTAAATGGATACTATCATGTAAAAGAAGGGTAAATGTTATCAACGAAATATAAAAATTGGATTACAACCATAGATCCGAAAACATGCAGGGAATGTGCGGCAAAGTCTATCTTATTGATGAAGAGGTGATTGCTGAGCCGCCGCTGCATAGAAATTGCAGATGTGTTATTGAAATAATGAAGGCTCTCTCCCGTCTGTTCCGGGCGGACATGGTATGAGGCGGATAATTATATGTATGGACGCTGTAACAGCGAGAGAGTAGTATATTCTGATGACGGACTTATATTCGTTACATATGATCATTATAAAACATTTCAGGGAATTGTATAAAAAGGAGAAACAAAGTGGATTATGATGTGAATAGATGATGGAAATGTAACAGTGGAAATTCACGGGTATCACGAAATGGAAAAACACCTAGGCGACTACGGTAAAATTATGTTTGAAGTCTTCGATGATGTGCATGAAGATACTCCCAATGTTGTTTTTTAGCTTATTTCATAAAACACCGAAAAAAAGGCAGTGTTGCAAATAGCAACCCTGCCTTTTTGTCGGTAGTTTCTAATCAAGGAAATCGCGCAGCTTCTTGCTTCTGCCGGGGTGACGCAGTTTACGCAAAGCTTTTGCCTCAATCTGACGGATGCGCTCACGAGTGACATTAAACTCCTTGCCGACCTCTTCCAGCGTTCTCTGTCTGCCGTCCTCCAAACCAAAGCGCAGACGCAGCACCTTTTCCTCGCGGGGAGTAAGAGTTGAAAGAACCTTGGAGATCTGCTCCTTTAAAAGGGTGTAGGAAGCAGCTTCTGCGGGAGCGGGAGCATCATCATCGGGGATAAAATCGCCCAAATGGCTGTCCTCCTCCTCGCCGATAGGGGTCTCAAGCGAGACAGGCTCTTGTGAAACGCGCATGATTTCGCTAACCTTTTCGACCGGCATATCAATTTCGTGCGCAATTTCTTCGGCGGTGGGCTCGTGTCCGTTTTTATGTAAAAGCTGGCTGGACACCTTTTTTACCCTGTTAATGGTTTCCACCATATGGACAGGGATACGGATGGTCCTTGCCTGATCGGCAATAGCACGGGTGATAGATTGGCGGATCCACCAGGTTGCATAGGTGGAGAACTTAAACCCTTTGGTATAATCAAATTTTTCGACCGCTTTAATAAGGCCGAGGTTGCCCTCCTGAATGAGGTCTAAAAACTGCATTCCTCTGCCGACATAGCGTTTTGCAATGCTGACAACAAGACGCAGGTTTGCCTCACTTAAGCGTTTTGCGGCGGCAGCATCTCCTGCTGCCATTTGTTCAGAGAGAGCCAGCTCTTCTTCTGCAGTAAGCAGGGGAACACGACCGATTTCTTTTAAATAGACCTTAACAGGGTCATCCACATTAATCCCTTCGGCAACGTCTTCAGATTCCCCAAGGGTTTCCAGCGGGATGGATTCCAGATCGGTATCGAGGTCGAGCTCCATATCCTCAACGATTTTAATATTGGAGCCTTCGATTTTTTCATAAAGTCTGTCAACCTGCTCAACATCGAAATCAAATTCCTCTAAAAGGTCATTAATTTGCTTGGTGGTAAGCTCGCCGCGTTGTTTACCGATTTCGATAAGGTCATTAATGAGCTTAGATTTGTCTTGTGCAGCCATGATTTAAATCTCCTTATTTTTTCTCTTGTCCGAGTTTTTTAATCAGAGCAGAAAGCTCCTCATCATCCATTTGTTTAACATTTTCGCCTGAAAGGCGTTGTTTTTGCTTTTCTGCCCGCAGCGAATCGACCAACTCAAGGAATTGTTCTTGTGTGCGGATCGAGCTTCCTCCTTTTGTGATAACAGCCGCCATGCGTGACATCTCATCAGGTGTTAAGCTACCGCTTAGTGCCATAAGATCAAGGGTGTCACTCGTTTCTGCTGCAGAAATAATAGCAGAATACATTTTTTTGCCCCAGTCGGTAACAAAATCATCCCCGCTCACGCCTTCTTTTTTGAGGATTTCTAAATAATCGGGGTGACCGAACAGGGAACCGAGCAACCATTCTTCACAAACAGCGGCTGAGAGAAGCTTTCTTTTCTGCGGATTGACAGTGTCTCTGGCTCCGTTTGGCACCGACAGGCTTTGACGCTCTTTTCGGCGTTGGCTATTTTTGTTCTGCCGAATAAGACTGTTTACGTTCTGGGTAACTGCCTGAGGAGAAACCGAAAGCTTATTTGAAATGCGTGAAATATAGACATCGCGCTCAATTGCATTGGAAATTCCTGCCAAAACTTGGGAGGCTTCCTTAAGTGCTTGAACCTTGCCGTAATCAGTGTCGGTATCATGTCTTTTTAAAATAGCATCCAGCTCGTTTTCCACTGCGCTAACGCTTTGGGACATAAGCATGGAAAAACGCTTGCTGCCATATTTCTTTATATACTCGTCCGGGTCTTTTGCGCCCTGAAGCTTTAATATTTTGGTGTTTAAGCCTGCGGCATCAATAAGCGAGAAAGCACGCCGTGCGGCTTTTTGGCCCGCCTCGTCCGAGTCGGTTGCAATAATAATACTCGGAACATATTTTGCCATGATACGCACCTGATTGTCGGTAAGCGCTGTGCCCAGCGGGGCAACTGCGTTATCAAAGCCTGCCTGATGCAAGG
>JAZQMT010000043.1:0-4259 GCA_045543635.1 Oscillospiraceae bacterium
GTAATGGTATCATTTACCATGAGCCAGTATGTTGACTTGATGTCGATAGTCAACCGTGCAGACGGGCTCGCTTTTGTAACTGTTCACAGCGCACACGAAATAATCGGCGAGGACTGGACGAGATAATTTTAAAAGCCCTCCAAAAGGAGGGCTTTTATTTAACCTTCATAGGTAAAATTGCGGTTTTCTATGAGCTCGGTTTTATACTTTTTTATATAAAACTTTGCCATGTTCAAATTTTGTTCGCTGAAGTTGCCGCACTCTTTTGGGCTTGCGCCGGGAATTTCACCCTCAAACGCCAAAATAAAGTCGCACATAGAGAGAACAAGCTCAAAAACCTGTTCGGAAGCTAAATCTCCGAACATAACAAGGTAGCAGCCTGTGCGGCAGCCCATAGGTCCGAAATAAATGATTTCGTCCTTACGGGAGCTGTTGCGCAGATAGGTTGCGGCAAGGTGCTCTATCGTGTGCAGTGCAGGCACATCTATAACAGGCTCGCGGTTGGGAGCTGTGATCCTCAAATCAAATGTTGTGACGGTGACGCCGCCGTTTTTATCCTTTCGGGAAACATAGAGCCCGGGAGAGAGCTTTAAATGGTCAATCGTGAAGCTTGTTATCTTTTCCATAATCTTCTCCAAACATTTATTTTATGCAAAAACGCCTGCAAGGCGCAATAAGAAGGAAGATAAAAAGACGGAAAGGGCAGAAAACAGCGTTGTCCAAACAACTAACTGACCTGCAAGGATACTGTCCCCCTCCATTTCCTGCGCCATGGGAACGCTGGAAACGGCAACAGGAGTTGCAAAAGCGGCAACAAATGCTGCAAAGTGCGCGCCGTTAAACTGCTGTGAAAACAATAAAAATGCTGTTCCTATACAAAGCAGGGGCACAAAGGCTACCCGCATAAGTGTTCCGAAAATGATTTCTTTTTTGAGCTCCTTTACCGCCGAAAACTCAAACTGCGCACCCAAAACAAGCAGGGCAAGCGGAGTTGCCATATTGGAAAGGTAAGAAAGCGGGGTGTAAACGGCAGGAATATCGGACAAGCGAAATTCTATAGCGTTATTTTCAAATACCCTGCGGACAAGGAGCACGATAACACCGAACAAAACGCTTTGAATAAGCGGGTTTTTGACGATGTTGATAAAAATTTTTTTCATATTCGGCGCATTTGTGCCGCTCGTGAAAATCGAAAGACTGATGACCGCCAGAATATTTAAAAGCGGAATAAACGCTGCCGACAAAAGCGATGCCACCGCAACGCCTTCGCCGCCAAACAATGACTGTGCGAGCGGAATTCCGATAAGGGCATAATTGGAACGGAAGGCCGCCTGCAAAAGAACACCGCGGCGCTCCCCTTTTTTGGTTACCGCCATAACTAAAGGAACAGAAACCAAAAAGAGTGCTGACAGCGCTGTTATGACATAAAGGATATATCCAAAGCTCACGCCGCCGATGCTTTCAATTTTATAGACATTTAAAAAGAGCATAGCTGGCAGGCAAACGCGAAAAACCATCTTGTTTGCGGCTTTAGAAAATTCCACATTCATGAGCCCTATTTTTTTAAGCAGGTATCCTATCGCTACCGTTACAATAATAGGAGCGACTGCATTGATTGCGAAAACAAAAGAGTCCACTTTGCACCGAGCCTTTCAAAAAATTTCAAACAAATTGTAGCATTTTTCGCATTTATTTGCAAGGGTGATGTTGTAATTTAAATTTTTAAAGTGTAGCTTTACAAAAGAGAAATGAAACCATGTTCTTTCAGATGCAGAATTTAATGCCCCAGTCAGCCTATGGCTGACAGTTCCCTTTCCCCAAAGGAGCCTTTTATATCCTTATAGCAAAAGCCACCTGCAAAGGTGGCTTTTGCATTTATTTTTTCTTTTTAAACATAACGGCGGTGCGGGCGGGCAGGTAACAATAAAAACCGATTTTGCCGTCCCTTGTTTTTTCCGCTTTATAGCTATAAGCTTTATCCACGCGCTCAAAGCCGCCGAAGGCGGCATCATCACTTGAGAATATAACGCTGTATTCTCCCGCCTTGTCAACAGGGACAAAATATTTTTCAAAAGAGCAGTCGGGATTAAAATTAAACGCTGCCGCAACGCTGCCTTTTGTAAAAATAATCGTTTTATCCTCGTTGTGCATCCATTGATTTTTTGCTTTTTTACAAAGCAGCCGCTCACGCCGCAAAAGCCCTATCATAGCCTTATCAAACTCTAAAAGCTGGCTATAGCGAAGCTCCTTATTATCGGCAAGGCTCCATTGACGGCGGCAGTAATGATAACTCCAGCCATTCCCCTCGCGGGGAAAATCAATCCATTCGGGATGACCGAATTCATTTCCCATAAAGTTTAAATAACCTTCTCCCGCCAAAGCCGCGGTAATAAGACGAATCATTTTATGCAGTGCCATACCGCGGTCAATAACAAGATTTTGGCTTTGCTTATCCATATGCCAGTACATCTCGCTGTCGCAAAGGCGAAAAATGATGGTTTTATCGCCGACAAGCGCCTGATCGTGCGACTCGCAGTACCCAATATTTTTTTCTTGGGGGCGGCGGGTGGTAAGCTCATGCCAAAGCCTAAACATATCCCAATCCTCATCCCGACATTCCTTTATAAGCTTTATCCAAAGATCCGGAACGCCCATTGAGAGCCTGAAATCAAAACCAATGCCGCCATCATGAACGTCAACACACATTCCCGGCATGCCCGACATGTCCTCGGCAACCGTTATGGCATTGGGGTTTAGCTCATGAACAAGCTCATTTGCAAGCTGAAGATAGGTTACAGCCTCGGTGTCGGTATTTTGGGAGAAATACATATCATAATTTAAAAACGCACTGCCCAGCCCATGGTCATGATAGAGCATGGAGGTGACACCATCAAAACGGAAGCCATCAAAATGATAAACCTCCATCCAAAACTTTAGGTTGGAAAGCAGAAAATGAAGCGCCTCGTTTTTGCCATAGTTAAAAAGCTTGGTATCCCACGCCCTGTGGTAGCCGCGCTCTCCTTCATGGAAAAACTGATACTGCGTTCCGTCAAAAAGATTCAGTCCCTCCCCCGTGTTTTTAACGGCATGAGAATGAACCACATCTAAAAGCACTGCCATCCCCTTTTTATGCGCGGCGTTGATAAGCTCTTTTAAATCGCGTGCAGAACCAAATCGGGAGCTTGCCGCAAAAAAATTGGAAACCTGATAGCCGAAAGAGCCGTAATAAGGGTGTTCCATGACCGCCATAATTTGTATGGTATTATAACCGAGTTTTTTTATACGCGGCAATACATTTTCAGTAAACTCTTTATAGCTTCCCACCTTATAATCCTCTTGTGCCATACCGATATGACACTCATAGATATACGCAGTGGCAGCGGGCTTAAACCCCGCATCGTTCCAAACAAAATCATCAAAGAGCACATCACTTACCTCGGCGCACCATGCGTGTGTTTGCGCATCCTGAACAACGCGGGTGGCATAGGTAGGAACGCGGCGCAGCATTTGTCCGTTTTTATAAACGATAGCTTCGACCTTTTGTCCGACCTTTAGTGCATCATTTCCTTTAAGATAAACCTCGAAAACGCCGTTTTCAAGGCGCTGCATAGGGCAAGCGGCGGTGTCCCAGCCGTTAAAATCGCCTGTAAAGAACATGGCATCTGCACCGGGTGCCCACTCGCGGTACACCCAGCCGCCGTTTTCCTTATGTATTCCGAAATACTTATATCCGTTTGCAAAATCGCAAAGGCTTTCGCCTTTGTTAACAAGCTCATCCCTCTTTTTTCGATAGGCAGTGTATCTTGCCTCTAAAGCATTCTTATGGGGCATAAGATATGGGTCGATTTTTAAAATTTTCAAGTCCATAGAGCACTCCCGAAATTTTGAAATAAATGGTAGTTAATAATTTTATTATATTATAAGGATAAAATTTTATCAAGAAGCAATGTTTCAATCGGTAGAAAAATCAATTTCTCAAATTCGACATTTTATTTAAAATGCAAACAGCCGCCCATATGCGTTGTACTCTTAAGGATAGAAATAAAAACGATTACGAGATAATTAATGTTTAATAAATAATTTTCCCCCGACGCGGAAACGGCGGGGACTTTTGTTGCAATGTAGGTTTGTCAATGATGTGTTACAAAATTGAGTTAAAAAACTTCGCCGGTGGTCAGGAAGTGGTTTAAGAACTCGTTAGGGGACTTCCAACCAAGCGGGCGCATGGGAAAATCATTGTATTTTCTGCTGTGAACAGC
>JAZQMT010000044.1:0-10953 GCA_045543635.1 Oscillospiraceae bacterium
AAGAAAACCACCAGTTCAATACAGAATTGAACTGGTAGCTTGATTCTTTTTAGTGTCTACTAACTATTGACTATTTCACGCCGGCGGTGCTTTTTTAATAAAATCTTAAAACTTTCGCTGATTTTATCTTAAAAGTCCAATTGCTATAATAAAAGCATTAAGAGAAATTGGGTGAATTTCAGATGAAAAAGATAAAAAGAATTTACGCAGCTGTTTGTATTGCTATCGCGCTGTTGATAGGATATGTTGCCTTAACAGCAAGTCCGGTGCTATTTGGTGTGGATATTCCTGTGGAGGTTATGCACTTTTTGGAGCCTCCGAATACTGCCGATGACTCACTCGGTTGGAATTTAATGCTGGTAAATTATGAAAATTATATACCCAAGGATTATAATCCCGAGCTTACAGAGTTTTCAAACGGACAAAAGGTAGATAGCAGAATTTATCCATATTTGCAAGAGATGTTTGATGCAGCAAAACAAGACGAAGTTTATATGGAAGTAGTTGCAGGATACAGAACAAAACAGAAGCAGCAGAGTTTAATGAAAGAAAAAATACTTGGCTATATGTCGGATGGTTATTCTTATAGTAAATCCAAAGAACTAGCTGAGAAATGGGTTGCTGCCGTGGGAACAAGCGAGCACCAACTCGGTCTTGCAGTTGATATTAATCAGGATCCTGCTAAGTGCTCTGCTGATAAGGTTTACAACTGGCTTTTAGAGAATGCACATGAGTATGGATTTGTTAAGCGTTATCCCGCCGATAAAATAGAAATAACCAAGATTGCAAATGAGCCTTGGCATTATAGATATGTTGGGAAAAAGGCAGCCGCAGAAATGATGGAAAAGGATATGTGTCTCGAGGAGTATGTGGATTTTCTCAAAAAATAAAGATAGGGTATAAAACGCTTTTCCTATTAACATGAATTTGATATAATAAAGGCGGAGGATGATAATTATGTATAACATTCTTGTTTGTGATGATGAAGTAGATATTGTTTCGGCACTTAAAATTTACCTTGAATCGGAAGGTTACCGCGTTTTTTCCGCCTTTGATGGCTTTCAGGCGGTGGAGATTACAGAAAAAGAGGATATTCATCTTGTGTTGCTTGATGTCATGATGCCACGATGCGATGGTATTACTGCAATGGCAAAAATTCGTAAAAAGAGTAATGTACCTGTTATACTGTTGACCGCCAAAGGTGAGGATACTGATAAGGTATTGGGACTTAATGTCGGTGCTGATGACTACGTTACAAAACCGTTTAATCCTGTTGAGCTTTTAGCTCGTGTGCGCTCCCAGCTTCGCAGATTTTTTAGGCTTGGAGCGGCTGTTCCCAATGATGATACTGCTGTTTTTACGGTTGGTTCCATTATTCTTGATGACCGTGCTAAATTTGTTACTGTAGATGGTGAGGGTGTTTCATTAACGCCTACCGAGTTTGAAATATTAAAACTTTTAATGCAAAGTCCCGGAGAAGTTTTTTCACTGAAACGCATTTACCAGAGTGTATGGAATGAGCCTGTTATTGGGAATGAAGGAACGGTTGCAGTACACATTCGCCATTTGCGTGAAAAAATCGAGATAGACCCCGCGTCGCCGCAGTATTTAAAGGTGGTTTGGGCACAGGGGTATAAAATCGAAGCAAATGGGGGAGAAGTATGAAACGCCTTAAATGCAGCCTTGCGGCCAAAATCACAGCATGGATAATGAGTTTTGTGAGTTTAGTTGTTTGCGTTGCCTGTGTAGTAGGCGCAGTTGTTATGCTGGATGGCGGTTTCTATACCAGAACAGAAACAGATCTTCAAATGCACAGCAACCGTGCTCTTGCGCAGGATATTTACAGCAGACTTGCAGTTAGTTATGAAAAATACAGACATGATCCATCAGACCTGTCGTTTGAAGAATTTGTAGTTTCTATCGCCGATGAAAAAAACTGGCGCTATACCCTAAACGATCAAAACCAAAAGCTTATATCCGGAAATTATAAGCAGGAAAAAGCTACTGAATACAGCTTTGAAGGATTTTATTACTATGACGAAGTATGGGATAGCAATGAACAACCACAGGGAGAGCCGTATTATGTTTCGATATATGTTTTAGATGAAAAAAAAGAAACCGATCAGTTTTCAATTTGTGAAAAGCTCTTGCACATGGCTTACAGCATGCGTTTTGGTGTGTATGCAATTTTATTTGTTTCTGCAATAGTATTTTTTGTGCTTGTTAGTTTTCTCTTTGCATCGGCAGGGCACAGAAAAGCTGATGAGCCGATAACAAGAGGCATTTGCGAACACATTCCTTTTGACTTGTTTACGCTGTTTTTCATTCCTGCAGCATATCTTAACTATGTAATTCTTATCTTTTGCGGTGAGATAACGCATCTTTTGCTGCTTTTTGCTGTGCCTGTTTTGGCATTTTTGGATTATGCACTGGTTTCCTTGTGGCTAAAAAGTCTTTCTGTGCGCATCAAAACACGCACTCTTTTAAAAGAAATGCTTATCTATCGCGTTCTGTATGCTGTGTTTAACCCCATTTTTGACGGTTTTAAAATGGGAAAAGGGCTTATTCGAACTTTAATTGTTTCATTGATTCCATGCCTGATTTTGCTGTATTTATTGCTTGCTATAGTATCGCAATATTTACTTGAAACCTTAATTTTTATATGGGCAGTTTGCACAGCGGTTTTTGTCAGTGTTTCGCTTATTCATGCCGCAAAGCTAAAAAAATTGTGTGCCGCCACAGAACGCATTGCTTTGGGAGATTTTTCATACATCGTTGATACCAAACTGCTTTACGGTGAAATGAATGAGTTGGGCAAAAATATTAACCGGATAAATCAGGGACTTCAAATTGCAGTTACTGACAAAATGAAAAGTGAGCGCTTTAAAACCGAACTTATCACCAATGTTTCGCATGACCTCAAAACCCCGCTTACTTCTATTATAAATTATGTAGACCTTTTAAGTAAGCTTGAGCTTGATGATAAGGCAGCACAAGAATATATCGAAATACTGTCAAGACAGAGTGCTCGCCTTAAAAAGCTCACAGATGACCTTCTTGAAGCCTCCAAAGCTTCAACCGGTAATATCAAAATGGAGTTTTCGCGCTGTGATATAGGAGTGCTTTTATCGCAAACGGTAGGAGAGTTTTCCGAGCGGCTTGAAAAAGCCGAGCTCATTCCTATTGTTTCGTTGCCGCAACAGCCTGTTTTTGCAATGGTAGATGGCAGAAGGCTTTACCGTGTTTTTGAAAATCTTATGAGCAATATCTGTAAATATTCGCAGCCAAATACAAGGGTGTATCTTGATGTTACCTCAAAGGAAAACAGCGTTATTATCAGGTTTAGAAATATATCAAAGGATATGCTTGCGGTGTCCGGAGAGGAGCTTACGGAGCGATTTGTCCGCGGAGACAGCTCAAGAAATACCGAGGGTAGCGGTCTGGGTCTTTCTATTGCAAAAAGTTTAACCGAACTGCAAAACGGAAAAATTTCCATTCGCGTGGACGGCGACCTTTTTGATGTCACCATAACTTTTGCAGCGGCAGGGGAGGAGAAAAGTTGAAAAAGAAACGCAATATGATTATAACGATTATTATAGTGCTGCTCTTGCTTTTTACTCCAATCGTGCAGAGATATAAAGACGGCGGCACGGTGACTTTCACAGCGCTTACTTATAAAATTATATCCTGGAACCAGCTGTCGACTTATGACGGAAAAGAGCACAAAACAGGGATTGAATTTTATTTCTTTCCAAACAATTTCTTTGATTTAGATTACTACGCTTCGCGCTAAAAAAGGACACGGCCCGCCGTGTCCTTTTTATGGCTTGTTAAATCAACTTCTTTATTATTCATTTCCACAATTTCACGTTTATTTTATCTGCAATAAATTGCTCAATGTCAAATGAACTTTTTTTATTCAACCATTGTTCCTCATAATCGGTGTATTGATACCATCCACTCTGATTGCGAAGAATTTTGCATGAGCCGTCCTGATAATCAATACAGATGCTACTGCTTGTGCCATTTTTCATTCGTATTTCTTCATCCGATATATCGCTTTTTGCAAATTCCAACTCATTTATTGTTTGAATGATAGTTGCAATAACGCTTGTGTCTTCAGTAGTGTCAACAATCTCAGATTCGTTACCTCCCATTCTGAAAAATGACAGTTTTACTATTTTATCGATGGGGATATTGAGATAAAAGGAGTTTTCTGAAATAGGAGTTTGCTGTTCCGTTATTGATGAATTGATTTGTTGTGAAAAGTTGCTGATAGACGGCAAATAAGAAACGGTTTCGGAAATTGTTCTTTCCGATTCATAACTTGAACTTGAAGTATTGGGTATCTTCCGCTGACTGCACGCAGTCAGCAGAAGATAACACAATACCGAGATAAATATAAATAGTTTTTTCATTGTTTCACCGCGTATAATGTAAATTTTCTAACAATTTCGGTATATTTTCATCTTGAGTTTACCAAACACGAAACCGCCTATTGCCATATTGATAGTTGCTGTCTAAGATTATGATTCACCCGGTTGTTAACCAACCTATACTGTTTCGCCAGTTTGGCGGGAGTCATGGAAAACAGAACTGCTCATATGATTAAAGCTAGAGGACGGTGTCGGATAAGAGACAGCTATAAATTTTTATGCACATTTTAGCATGTATTTTGCAAATAGTAAAGTTAGGTTTAGAAACATATCAAAGGATATGCTTGGCGTGTCCTTTTTATATCAGGGAGATAAGTTCACCTATTATTGCATTTGAAACAAGAAAGCCTTTTACGGTTATTGAAAGACGTGCGCCCTCTCTTTTCATAAGCCCTGCTTTGCAGAAACGCTCGGCAGTTTGATGAAATTTTTGAGAAAAGCAAAGAGAATATTTCCTTTTAAATTCATTGATGTCAATGCCGCGCGATAGGCGCAAAGCCAGCATGAAAGCTTCCTCAGCGCTTCCTCCTTTGCCGTCTGAAACAGTTTTGAGAGGATTTTTGATAAAGCTTTCAATGCTGCGGGGATAATAATACCGCTTGCCCTCAAAAAAACCGTGTGCTGCCGCACCAAATCCTATATATTCCTCACAAAGCCAATATTTTGTGTTGTGGCGGGAAATCAAACCATCCCGCGCAAAATTTGAAATTTCATACTGATTGAAGCCCCGCTCTTTAAGAGCAACGCAGGCAAATTCGTATATTTCAGCAGTCTCATCCTCATCGGGCAGGTCGAGCAGTGCTTGTTTTTTGTAAAAAGGTGTTCCGGGTTCTATTTTTAAAAGGTAAGCCGAAATGTGAGAAGCTCCCGCCCTTTTGCAAAAATCAATGGAGGATATAAGAGTGTCCTTTGTCTGCCCCTCAATAGAGAGCATAAGGTCTAGTGAAATATTTGTAATTCCCGCTTTGTTTGCTTTTTCTATGCAGGATAGAACCTGCTCTGGTGTGTGGGTTCGCCCCAAACTTAAAAGCTCGTTTTTGTTTGCCGATTGAAGTCCGAGCGATAGGCGGTTTATTCCCGCCTTTGCAAAGGATGCAATATCCTGCCTCTCAAAGGTTTCGGGATTGGCTTCCATTGTGATTTCAGCATTTTCGCTGATAAAAAAGCTTTCTCGCAGTGCATTTACTATCTGTGCTATTCGCGCACTTCCCAATAAATTAGGAGTGCCTCCGCCAAAATAAATGGTATCAGCGGCCAGTTTTTTTTCACTGTAGCTTTTGATGGCGCAAAGCAAAGCGGCAGTGTATTGCTTGGCAGTTTCAGAGAGATAGGGAATAGAATAAAAATCGCAATAGGGGCATTTTTTTGTGCAAAACGGAATGTGAATATAAATGCCCAGTGCCATAAAAATGCCTCCTTTGTTTTTTATTATTTTACCATACCGTTTTCTTTTTTTCAATACACAGCATAAATCGCCCTGCCTTTCAAAAAATAAGGGAAAAGGAGCGGGAGTAAAATGTTGGTTTGTAAAAATATCTGTAAAAGTTACTATTTGGGAAAAGAACGGATAAATGCCCTTAAAAACATAAATCTCACGATAAATAAAGGTGAGTTTGCAGCTATTACAGGAGAATCCGGCTCGGGAAAATCCACGCTCATGAATATTTTAGGCTGCCTTGACCGACAGAGCGAAGGAGAATATTTTATCGATGATAAAAATGTGAGCCGCCTATCGTCGCGTGCACTGTCTCTTGTGCGCGGAAAACAGCTTGGTTTTGTGTTTCAGAGCTTTAACCTTATCCCATCATTAAGTGCACTTGAAAATGTACAGCTTCCGCTTTATTATAGAGAAGTTTCTTTAAAAAAACGCAGGGAGCGGGCACGCCGAGCTTTACAGCTTGTCGGTATGGAGGAAAGAATGCATCATCTGCCCAGTCAGCTTTCAGGCGGACAACAACAAAGAGTGGCAGTAGCACGTGCGATTGTAGGGAACCCTTTGGTTATCCTTGCAGACGAACCGACAGGAAATTTAGATCAAAAAAACAGTATGGAGGTTCTTTTGCTCTTGAAAAAATTAAGCAAGGAGGGAACAACTGTTGTTCTGGTTACTCATGATAATGCGATTGCACAGTCGGCAGATAGAATTATTCGAATAACCAACGGAAAAATTGACGAATCCGTATGAATGTGCTATAATTTGTATATTATGAAATGAAAAGGACCTTGTTTATGGAAATGAATAAATTGCAATCTTCTGTATTTAAGAAAAACAAACAGAAAAAATATATCACCTCCCGAATTATTCTTTCTCTTTTAATATTTATCGGGATTTTAGGCTTTTTTTCAGCGAGATGGTATGGCAAGCTGTATGGTGACATCGGCGTCGAATCGGTTTTGTATACCATGTTTGCAGGCATGGGCGGTGTGCAGATAGGGCTTGTATATAGCTGGCTTTTCAATGGTCTGCTGCCCGCTGTGCTTATAACCGCTGTTTTGATATTTCTGCTCCTCTTTCTCCCGCATATCCTTTATCGCAATAAAGATTCAGAAGGCTTTAACCGCAAGCGCAAAATTTCTGCTGTTTTAGCATTTGTTTGTTTTTTTGTGCCGTTTGCAGATGCTTTTTGCACCATCGGTCTTGACGATTGGGTGATAAACTGCTTTTCCAAAACCCAAATTTACCAACAAGAATATGTAAACCCTGAGAATACTTCTATTACGTTCCCTAATCAGAAGCGCAATTTGATATACATATATATGGAAAGTATGGAGACCACCTTCTTCTCTCAGGATAAAGGCGGTGCCCTTAAGGAAAATGCCATTCCTGAGCTGTATTCTCTTGCGGAGAAAAATATAAACTTCTCACAAAACAGTTCTGTCGGAGGCGGGCGTTGTGCTTATGGAACAACATGGACCATCGGTGCAATGCTTGGTCAAACCGCCGGAATTCCGCTGCGTGCCCCTGTTTCTATGGAAGCGAATTTCACCAGAAAATATTATAACAACACCTATTCTATCAACGATATTCTGCATGAAAACGGCTATCGGCAGGCACTCATGGTTGGCTCGCTCGCGCAGTATGGCGGCAGGGAAGAATACTTTTTGCAGCATGGCGTGGATACGGTTTATGACCTTGAAACGGCATATAAAGACGGTATTGTTCCCGAAGGATATTTTGAGTGGTGGGGCATGGAGGATAAATATCTCTTTTCTTATGCCAAGCAAAAATTGACAGAGCTTTCCAAAGGCGAAGGGCCGTTTGCTTTTACCATGCTTACCGTTGATACCCATCATGTGGACGGGTATGCGTGTACAGAATGTGGTAACACTTTTGATCAGCAGTATTCCAATGTACTTCACTGTTCTTCTCGTCAGGTCTCTCAATTTGTAGAGTGGATTTCGCAGCAGGATTTCTATGCCAACACCACCATTGTGTTGACGGGTGACCATTGTACCATGGATTACCAGTTTATTAAAAAGAATGATGCAGATGGGGATTATACACGCCGCCTTTATAACTGCTTTATTAATGCGGCGGCATCACCGGAAAATTCTAAAAACCGCGAGTTTTTGAGCTTGGATATGTTTCCGACTACTCTTGCCGCCCTTGGATGCTCCATTGAAGGGGAGCGGCTCGGGCTTGGCACAAATCTCTTTTCAAGCAAACAAACGCTTACCGAAAAATATGGGTATGATTACATGCAAGAAGAGCTTTCTAAAAGCTCGGATTACTATAATACAGAGTTTGACTAAATCGACAAAATGTGATACAATAAACATACTATTTCAAAGGAGAGTGCATTATGGCAAAAGTAATCATCACTGCGGACAGTACTTGTGATCTTTCTCCCGAGCTTGTAGCAAAAAACAATATTCAGATTGTTCCCCTTTATATAAACCTCGGTGAGGAGTCTTTGGCTGATAATGGTGTTGACATAACACCTCAAAAAATTTACGATTATGTTGATAAGACGGGCAATCTTCCTACAACCTCTGCAAACCCTGTCGGCAATTATGCCGAGTTTTTTGGTGCACTTGTTAAAGAGGGCTATGATGTTGTTCATTTAAATATCAGTGCGGGATTTTCCTGTACCCATCAAAATGCTTGCCTTGCGGCAGAGGATTTTGAAAATGTTTATGTTGTCGATTCCAGAAATCTTTCTACAGGTAGCGGTCTTCTTGTGTTGGAGGCTGCCGAAATGGCAAAAAACGGCATGGAAGCTAAAGACATAGCCCAAAAACTTGCCGCACTTGCCCCTAAAGCGGATGCAAGCTTTGTTATTGATGATCTTACATATTTGCATAAAGGCGGCAGATGCTCCGCTGTTGCAAAGTTCGGCGCTAATTTGCTTAAATTAAAGCCCAGTATTCAAGTTAAAAACGGTGCAATGGGCGTTTCAAAAAAATATCGCGGCGAATATAAGGCATGTGTTGAACAGTATATTAAAGATAAACTTGCAGATACAGAGTCTATTGACCCGAAAAGAGTTTTTGTAACCCATACTAAGTGTGATGACGAAATTGTAAATCTTGCTGTTAAAACCGTCAAGGCGTGCTTTTCGTTTGATGAAATTTTGGAGACTACTGCAGGGTGCACAGTTACCACCCACTGCGGACCTGATACGCTCGGTGTTCTGTTCTTCCGCAAAGAAAATTTGGAGTAAGGGTGATCCTATTGCCGCATTTTGAGAAAACGCTTTGGTCAAAACAAATATTTGAAGGTAAGGTTATCCGCGTCTGTCATGATGAGGTGCTCCTTGAGAACGGAGAAAAAGCGAAACGCGAGGTAGTTTATCATAACGGCGGTGTGTGTATCCTGCCACTAACAGATAGCGGTGAGATTTTATTTGTAAAACAATTCCGTTATCCTTATAAACAGGAGGTCTTGGAGCTGCCTGCCGGTAAACTGGAAAAGGGTGAGGAGCCTTTTGAGAGTGCAAAACGCGAATTGTTAGAAGAAACCGGAACTGTAGCTCAAAAGTACACGCCGCTTGGGATTCTCTATCCCTCACCCGGATATTGCGGCGAAATTATTCACATGTTTCTTGCTGAGAATTTAATCTTTGGGGAACAACATCTTGATAGTGATGAATTTCTTGATATTGTAAAAATACCTATGAATGAGGCAGTTGAAATGGTGATGGAAGGAAAAATTCCCGACGCCAAAACGCAAACAGCTCTGCTAAAAAGCTATCTTTTAAACAAATAACCGTTTGCGCCGCTGTTTCAGCGGCGTTTTTTATAAAATTTTTAATTTTTAGTTGACATTAAAAGGGAAAAAAGATATAATATTTGTTGTATTGTCGCATACTGCGATAGTATTCCTTGCTCCTTACATAGATAGGGGGCCAAAGTCCAAAAGGAGGTGCACAAAATGCCGAAGGTAAATGCAAAGTATGAGGCTTTTTTGGTTGTAGATAACAGCAATGGCGAAGAGGCTGTCAAAGCCGTCGTTGAAAAGTTTTCTAACCTGATCGCCGCAAACGGAACCATCGAAAACACTGATGAGTGGGGCGTTCGCAAGTTCGCTTATCCCATCAATGACATGACTGAGGGTTATTACATCCTCTTCAATTTCGAGTGTGATCCGAGTTTTCCTGCAGAGCTCGACCGTGTTTGCAACATCACTGATGAGATTCTGCGCTCACTGATCATCTGCAAGGAATAAGATCAGGCACTGTCAAAAAAGTTTAAAAGGAAAGGGTGTTTTTTGTGATCAATGTAGTCGTGCTGATGGGTAGGCTTACTGCTGATCCTGAACTGAAACAAACAGCAAGCGGTACATCCGTGTGTTCGTTTAGCATCGCTGTCGACCGTGGTTTTGCCAATAAACAAACCGGAGAGAGACAGACTGATTTCATCAATATTACTGCATGGCGCCAGACTGCTGAATTTATTTGCAAATATTTCAGAAAAGGCAGCATGATCGCGATCGAAGGCTCCCTTCAAAGCCGCAGTTACGAGGATAAAGAAGGCAAGAAGAGAACGGCTTATGAGGTTGTTGCGAACAATGTTTCCTTTACCGGAAGTAAAGCCGAAAGTGGCACAAGGGATGCAAATGCAACCCCGTTTGAAGTGCCTACAACCGCTTTTTCGTCCGGCAGCAATGGCGACTTTGAGGTTATAAGCGATCAGGAAGATGACGATCTTCCCTTTTAATTTTAGCTGACAGTATCATCTGAAAACAATCTGAATTTACAATCCAAAAAAGGAGGTCACTGAAATGGAGAGGACCGAGAAATCATTCGGCCGCAAGGGTCGTAAAAAGGTTTGTGCTTTCTGTGTTGATAAAGCAGGAACCGAAATTGATTACAAAGATGTTGCAAAACTCAGAAAATACATTTCTGAGCGTGGTAAGATCATTCCCAGAAGAGTAACCGGTACCTGCGCTTATCATCAGCGTCAGCTCACCATCGCTATTAAGCGTTCGCGCCACGTTGCGCTTCTGCCTTATATCAGCGACTGATTAAAAAGCTTAACAGCACCCGATCCCGGGTGCTGTTTTGTCGTTTCTATA
>JAZQMT010000045.1:0-1882 GCA_045543635.1 Oscillospiraceae bacterium
GGGGGTTATTGCCCGAACAGTTCCATCCTCATTGTAGCTTACATCATAAAACGAGGGGACATAAATTCCCGAAATCTTGGCGGCATCACGCAAAAATTCCGCTTTGGTGCTGCCGCGTTTTTTATGCTCTGCATAAAGATCGCAAATCTCAACTATGGCATCCTCCCCATCCCCCAATACAAATAAATCGAAGAAATCAGCAACCGGCTCGGGATTGCAGGCACAGGGACCGCCGCCGATAACGAGATTTTTAAGCTCTTTTCTATCCTTTGAGAAAAGAGGAACTCCTGCAAGAGACAGCATATAAAGAACATTGGTATAGCTCATTTCATATTGCAGGGTGAAGCCGATCATATCAAAATCGGAAACAGGATCTAAGCTCTCTAAGGCATAAAGCGGGATATTTTCACGCTGCATATGCTCCTGCATATCAAACCAAGGCGCAAAAACACGCTCGCACCAAATGTTGGGACGAGAATTGAGGATATGATAAAGGATTTTTATTCCAAGGTGAGACATGCCTATCTCATAGGTGTCGGGAAAACAAAATGCAAAGCGAACATCAACCTTTTTCGGGTTTTTAATAACGCTGTTAAGTTCTCCGCCGATATATCTTGCAGGTTTTTGCACCTGCATAATAAACTTTTCAAGCTTTTTCTTGACATTCATTTGTTTATGACCTATCCTTTCCTACATAGACAGTTTATTATATCACAAATTATCGGTTAATTCAACTTTTTTTGCCGCTTGCCCAAAAAGCCGCATTTTTTTGAAAAATGAAAAGCGGAAATGCGGTTTTTAAAAAATTTTGAAAAAATTTGGCAAATTTTGTCACCTAAACAGCGGTGTAATTTGTTATATATTTGTGAGGCGGGGCAATATATAGTCTTCGGTATTGCCCCTACGCCTCAAATAAAAAAAGAAGGGAGATGAAGAATTGAAAAAGCTGGGTAAAAAACTGATTGCAGCTGTCCTCACTATGTGTTTGATGATGATTCCCCTCGGCTCGGTTTCTGCTGCCGCAGCTACACAAGAAGAAATTTCTCCTCGCCTTAATAATACACTATCTACTACAACCGCTATGAATATTAACAGCAGCGGAAAAATGACAATCTCATATCAATATACAGGTTACCCTTCAATCACAACCAAAGCTGTTATTACTTCCTATATTGAAAAAAGAGGTTTTTTGGGCTTGACCTGGAGCCGCGTAGACATCGGAACGCCCAATAACCAGTGGGTCGATACCATTTATGATTATAGTTACACCGGCACACGAACCTTTCAGCTATCTTCCACCGGCACATATCGTGTTACAGTTGTATATAAAATTTACGGAAGCGGCGGCGCCGCTGATGAAATCGAATATCAAGGAAAAGATTCCTGGTAAAAAACACGGGACAGTTTTAAAACAAACTGCCCCGTTTTCTTTTTGCTTACCGCCTGTTATTCAATGCTTGCAATCATTTGCTTTATGGTATCCACACTAATATTTCCATAAGCGGTTACTTTTAAGCAATATTTATCTTCAACCCATACTGCTTGTGTTACTCCATTATTGGATAAAATATGAACCGTTTTATTAGATACACTAACTTCAATCACATCACCGTGTTCCGCATCAAAAATATGTTCTGCATCGGTTGTAATTGTTTGGTCAAATTGAATAATATCTCCTAAATCATTTTCATATTTGCAGAATATTGAAACTTCACTTTCGATTTTATTGGTTTCTTTAAATCCTTCGGGTAACTCTTTTATGGTATACACATGGGTTATGGCATCGGTAGTGCTGCCTACAAAGAAATACTGCGCAAAGGTTTCGTAAATCTCGGTAAAGAATTGAACGATCGGTTCGCGAATGACTTTCACACTGCAGGCT
>JAZQMT010000046.1:0-5068 GCA_045543635.1 Oscillospiraceae bacterium
GGTAGCCCGAAAAAGTAATGCAGTCGGCAAACCTTTCGGCGCCCCTTTAGGGGTTTCGTCTGTAAAATGCCCTTGAAGGGCTATTCAAGCCTCCGGCTTAGCCGGAGGTCCTGACTTTGTCTCATACCGTAACAAGCAGGGAAAATGTACGGCATTTTCCACTTGTTAGGAGAACCTAAAACCCTATAACCAGACTCAAAGTACAAAATAGATAAATAGTGATATTGTGAGATATGTGGTAAAGCAAAATTATATTTGCCATAAAAACTTACAAAGCGAATATCGCTACGCATATAACAGAAAAAGAATGGGTTGAAAACTGCTAGTTTTTTCTATTACAAAAGTTTTTTAACACTTCTTCTCTATTATCATCATAAATCAAAAAACTTTTTTCTTGTTTTGCAATATCGAAATTGTTAATTTGGTTTATATCTACCAAAACAACCGCAGTATCACACACAATACGTTCTAGAAGTTTGTTCATATTATCAATTTCTTGTTGTAAATATTCAGCTAACGGAAAAGATGAAACATCATGACCACCATCATAATCACCACAAAACCATTGTTCTACATCAGAATGATATTCAATAATTGAATCCGGTATCAATAAAGTTTTTTCGTAAACAAACCAACAACATTCTAAGGCATCATTTTTAGGGTTGAAAATATATTTTATCGGTAAATTGTTTTTAGTAATTTCATTGTAAAACTCAAAATAAAAACCTGATCCTGCAAAAAGTTTATACTTTTTATGTTCTATCTTATAGAAAAGAGAGTGTTTATATTTGATATAGTCAAGTGGCAATAACAACACAAAACATATACCTAAAAGCACCGCTAATAATACGCCAAACCCCGTTCCAAAAAAAGTGCCTATTTTGCCTAATATCTTTTTCACCGTATCACCACCTTAGGTTTAGTATAGCATAAAGGCGGAGAGGTCACAAGAGGTTAGTGATATTCTGTGCTTTGCACAGAGTGATATTATGCCTTACGGCATAGTGTTATTGAAACCTTACGGTTTCAGTGGTATTTTATTCGCCCTTGAACTGCCGAAGGCAATACCACTTGTCGTAAGACAAATATCACTGTGAAGCAATATAACTCGCCTTTAGGCGAATAAAACTGGCCAAGTATCCTTACGGGTACTTGGCCTAAGCGACAGATTTTTTCTTAAAGGTCTTGCAGGTCAGCGGCGGGAATATCATTTTCAAGATTATCTCTTGCAAGGTCTGTGTCGATCTCAGGATAAAACGATGAGATCGGCTTTTCACCCGGAAAGGGATCGGTGTGATAAACCTCTTGATATGGTGCCGTTGTTCCTGCTATAATGTTGTTTGCTTTCTCTTTTCCTCGTTTGGCTTTTCCTTGTATTTCGGGAACCGGAGCAACATCATTGCGTGGTTTTGTATGGGTTACTTCGGCTCGCTTCATTCCTTTTTTTGCCATGCTTTATCACCTCAGTTTTATTATCCGCATTAGCAGGTGTAATATGTGTAATGGGAAAATGGTGATTTTTGTTTTTCGCGGTTGCAAAAATGAAGAAAATTTGATAAAATATAGTATACATTGAAATTCGGAGGTACGCCATGCCGCAGATCTTAGAACAGATCAAACACACAGTTGACGCCACCATTCCCGATAAAGAGGAGCTCACTCACGGTCATCATCCCAAGCTTGCATATTTTATGCTTGTTTTGCGAAATCTATTGGTTACAGCCGCGGTGCTTCTTTTTCTGTTATCGCTTTTTTTGCATAACGCTTCGCACACCTTAAAAGCCATTGCATATTTCTGCGGTGCAGGGGCTTATTGTTTTGAATGTTTGCTTTTAACCGATTGCTTTCAGGCAAAGGTTCCGCATCAGGAAATGTTTATGATTTATTGCTTCGGCCCGCTCTATTTGCTGTTGGGTGTAAGCTACATATTATAAAAAACAGCCGCTGCTTTATGTGCACAAGTTCAGTAAAAACGGACAATAGAAAAAGGCCCTCCTATGGTAGAATAAAAGAAACTACCGTAGGAGGGATTTTTATGCCCGGAAATTACAGACACTTTCAACTAAAAAACTGACTTCGCTTGAAAAAAACGAATGTTTTTTGCAGCTTCCTGATTTTGAAAAAGTTTTTGCTAATCATCAAATTTAAATGATCCCGAAAGCAAGGTGACCGAATCGGAGCTGACACTCAGCAAGCCGCCGTCTGTTGTAGCTGTTTTCTTTGTGCCGTCTCCAAGCAAGATTACACACGGGCTTTTGATAACAGAGGTTACAAATGGAACATGTCCCGCCATTATGGCAAGTTCGCCCTCTGTTCCTCTGACATCAAGCTTAATCGCATTGCCGCAGAATTTGTTTCCGTCAGGCGATGCAACGGTCAGTTTAAATGTATTCATTTAATCACGCTTTCTTTGCTTTTTCAACGGCTTCGTCAATAGTTCCGACAAAGAGAAATGCTGATTCGGGCAAATCATCATGCTTGCCTTCAATAATTTCTTTAAAACCTCTTATTGTTTCTGCAATGGGAACATACTTGCCTTTAAATCCCGTGAATTTCTCCGAAACATCAAACGGCTGAGAAAGAAAACGCTGAATCTTTCTTGCACGCTGAACAAGCATTTTGTCTTCATCTGAAAGCTCATCCATACCCATGATTGCAATAATATCCATAAGCTCATTATATCTCTGGAGAATTCGCTGAACTTCCTTTGCAACCTCATAGTGTTCCTTTCCTACGATTTCGGGGGAAAGGATACGGCTTGTTGACTCAAGTGGGTCAACTGCGGGATAAATACCCTGAGAGGCAATGCTTCTTGCAAGAACCGTCGTTGCATCAAGGTGCGCAAAGGTTGTTGCAGGTGCAGGATCGGTAAGGTCATCAGCAGGGACGTAAACCGCCTGAATGGATGTAATTGAGCCCTTCTTTGTTGAGGTTATTCTTTCCTGCAGAGCACCCATTTCTGTTGCAAGGGTAGGCTGATAGCCAACCGCCGAGGGCATACGCCCGAGAAGTGCCGAAACCTCGGAACCCGCCTGTGTAAATCGAAAAATATTATCGATGAAGAGAAGCACATCCTGACCCTCGGTGTCACGGAAATATTCCGCCATTGTAAGCCCCGAAAGGCCGACTCTCATTCTTGCTCCCGGAGGTTCGTTCATTTGGCCGTAAACAAGAGCGGTATTGCTCAAAACGCCCGACTGCTTCATTTCATTGTAAAGGTCATTGCCCTCTCTTGTTCGCTCGCCGACACCTGTGAAAACGGAAATGCCGCCGTGCTGCTTTGCAATGTTATTTATAAGCTCCATGATAAGAACGGTTTTTCCGACACCTGCACCGCCGAAAAGACCGATTTTACCTCCCTTTGAATAGGGACAGATAAGGTCAATAACCTTAATACCTGTTTCAAAAATCTCAGCGCTTGTTGCAAGCTCGTCATAATCAGGCGCACTGCGATGAATATTCCATCTTTCTGCAGTTTCGGGGTTGGGCTGATTATCAACAGCATCACCAAGAACATTAAATATTCTTCCCAAAGTCTCTTTGCCGACAGGCACACTGATAGGCGCACCCGTATCGGTTACATCAACGCCTCTCTGAAGTCCGTCTGTCGATGCCATGGCGATGCATCTTGCGGTGTTATCACCTATATGCTGAGCAACCTCAACGGTAAGCACTCTGTTTGAAACGGGAATTGTGAGTGCATTATGAATCATAGGCAATTCGCCCTCGTTGAAGCGCACATCAACAACAGGACCCATTACCTGAGTTACTTTTCCTATACGTAAATCCAAATTTACCACCTCTTATCAATTGCCGCTTCCGGCTACGATTTCCGTGATTTCCTGAGTTATTGCACCCTGTCTTGCTCGGTTATATTCAAGCTGTAAATCATTTATCATCTGCTGGGCATTTTTACTCGCTGAATCCATTGCCATTCTGCGAGCAGACACCTCGCTTGCAAAGCTTTCTCTTGCGCAGACGGTGATTATACCCGCGACATATTCTCTTGCAACATTATTGAGCACGGTTAGATGGTCAGGCTCAAAAACAATGCCCGCCGCATCGCTTATTTCGCTCTTTTCAAAAGGCAATATCCATTTTATAAAGGCTTCTTGACTCATAACCGAATAATATCTTGTTGAGAGTATTCCGAGACGGTCAAACTTCTCTTCTGCAAAATCGGTGCAGAGCTCATCTGCAAGCCTTGCTGCCTCATCAAATGAGAAATGCTCTGATGAAATATAAGGCTTTTCATATCTTTCACAGGCTCTTTTACCTATGGGAATGAACTCAGCATCGGGATATTGCGCTGCAAGGCGGAAAACATTCGCATTGTAGCCGCCTGCAAGGCCCCTGTCGCCCGCAATAACGATTATTTTTGTTCTAAGAGGCTCTCTTTCTTTCATATAGGGACTTTTAAGGCATTCACGGTCAGCAGCAAGAACGGAAACCGTGTTTTCAAGTGCAGCCGCATATTCTCTGCCCATCATCATTGCCTCGTTTGCGCGGCGGATTTTTGAAGAAGCAACAAGACCCATTGCATTTGTAAGCTGCATTGTTGAGTTGACACTTTTTATGCGCACTCTGAGTGTTTTTGCATTCTGTGACATAACAAATTACCTCATTTGAGCAAGAACGGATTTGAGTGTCTCTTCGTCCTGCTCATCAAAATAACCTGCTTCTATTCTTTCAAGCCACTTGCTGTTTTCATTTTCAAGCTTTGCAAAAAGTCTCTTTTCATATTCATGTACATCCGAATTTGCAACCTCGTTGAGGTATCCCTTGGTTACGGCATAAACAATTGCAACCTGACAGCCGACTCGCACAGGGGCATTTCTGCCCTGTTTGAGAACCTCAACGATTCTCTCGCCGAGCGCAAGTCTTGCCTTGGTGTCTGCATCAAGGTCACTGCCGAACTGGGCAAAGGACTGTAATTCACGGTACTGCGAATAGAGAAGCTTTAGTTCGCCCGAAACCTTTTTCATACCCTTTAGCTGAGCCGAACCGCCGACTCGGCTGACCGAGATTCCGGGGTTAATAGCAGGCATAATGCCCGAATGGAAAAGTT
>JAZQMT010000047.1:0-3518 GCA_045543635.1 Oscillospiraceae bacterium
CAATTGATGAAGGGTATTGGCTGGGACATCTTAACTTCTTCAATCAACTGCTTCAGGAACAAACCAAGCCCGGCGGACTTATCGTTTATACATATTCAGAAAAAACGAATCCCCCCACACTTGAGCAGCGCCTGCCTGTGCCGAATATTACAACCGGCGAACAAATTATGTTTACGGATGTAGAAAAGTATACGACCTACGCTGCAAGACTGCGCGAGTTGAAAACACAGTATGACAATACTCCGATTACCATAGCAAAATATGCTCCTTCCGGTACTTTGAATATTACTAAGATCGGCTCTGATTATATCAACTTCTTACCCGTAACCGGTTTTGAGTATTCTATCAACGGAGGAACGAGCTGGCAAACAACAGGCTCTTTTACAAATCTTACCCCCGAAACAGACTATACCATTTGCGTGAAAGAGAGCCAGAGCGGCGCGTTGAAGAATTTTGCAGTAACCACCCTCGCTGTTAAGCCTTATGCAAGCGGACTGAATGATACTGCAAGTTATGCCATGAAGATACCTACAAACCTAAATATTTTCTGCAGCAGTTATGGCTCGGTAGGAACCGGAATGGGAAGAACAAAGGATGATACGGCATTTGCAGCAAGCGGTGACAGCAAATATCTGCACCTGAAAACAATTGACGGTGAGCGGTTTATTGAGCTTCAGAACAATAACGGCGACGCCAACTCCAGTATCAATTTAGCCTTTGGTGATAACGGCAGACCGACATCTGCAACAGGAATTTCCGAGGGTATTGATACTGCAAATCTTACCGCATTTGCTTTTCGCGTTAAAACAACAGGCGGAACAGATGACCAGCTCTCCTTCTTCGATTTTTATATTGGTGGAAATAGAACGGCTAATGCAAGTAAATATCCTGTAAAATATATTGATAAAGCGACAGGACATGTCAGCACTATGACCTACCAGAGCGGACTGAATATTACGGGAAATATTGATGGCTGGATCGTTATACCGTTTGCTTCCTATTGGGTTATAAACAAAAACTGGATTATTAATAATATACAAACCATTCAGCCTTGGATGCATGAGGGAAATTGTGGTCATAATGCATCCGCAAGTAGTTGGGATAACGGAAAGAAACTGTATATGGGCGATGTGATGTATGTCGAAAATATTGATGCCTTTATTAGTGTGCATGCAGCACCTGCCGCCTGATTGCGGTATCCATATTCTTTTAACAAAAAAGCTCCTCCGACATTAGCGTGATACTCTTAACGGAGTATCACGCAACTCTATTCGCCTAACGGCGAGTGATATTGCTTCGCAGTGATATTATGCTACGCATAGTGATATTGTCCTACGGACAGTTTATGGCGAATAGAATATCACTAAACCGATAGGTTTAATATCACTTTCGCAAAGCGAAAATATCACGCTGACGGTAGTCAGCATATCACTTAACAGACAAAAAAGAAAGAGAAGACTCGTGATAAACGAATCTTCTCTTTTCTGTTGTTAGTGGGTTTGGGCTACTGCCTAAAAGTATTTGTACATACAAATGCGATGCTGGTTCTTCTTAACCGAAATTGAAGAATTTTCAATTTCTCCGTTAAGGACAACACGCTTTTGTCGGAGGAGCTTTCACTGTTTTAATAAGCGTAATTTTTATCTGAGAGTATGCATGTTTGTTATAATTTGATAAAAATTCTTTACATTTATTTTTATTTAATGTATAATAAATATAATAGCGAATGTTTTAATTTTTTAAACGGAGGTAAATAAAATGAAAAAAAGAATCTTAGCTTTTGCTTTGGTTCTTGCAATTGTTTTCGGCGTCTTGCCGTTTTCGGCACTGGCAGTAACTGAACCGGCAACTGAAAAAATTGCAAACGTAAAAGCACAGCAGGTGGCTGGAAGCTATAACATCAAAATAACTTTTGATGCGAAAGAAGGCGCTACCGACTATATCGCTTATATTTATGACAGTGAGGGAAACAAGGTTATAAATGCAAGGGCAACTGTTGAAAAAGGCATCACATTATATGTTGGAAAGCCCGGTGTTTACACCGTAAAGGTGATTGCAAGGTTTAATGGCAAGTATCTCAAAATTTCGGATGCGGATGCGGTTAAGGTTACGGTTGCATCACTCCTGCCCGAAGCTCCCATTGTTGCTGCACAGAGTGTAACAAAAACGGGTTTTACCGTTAATTGGGCTGCTGTTGAAGGTGCGGAGCAATACTTTATAAAAATCAGCGGTAATGGGAAGACCACCCATAAGCACACCACCGATACGTCCATTAAAGTTAACGGTCTTGCAAGCGGCACGGAATATACGGTTTCTATTAACGCAAAACTCGGTGTTGGAAAATATACCGGTTACGAAAAGACTACAGTTATTTCAACCAAAGATTATGCAAGCATAGATATTTCTGCTATTATGCAGGGCTCTAAGGTTTCGCTTTCTTGGGGTGTTACCGCGGCAACTGCAGATTATTATTGGATAAAACGTGTTGATGCAGAGGGAAAGGTAACACAAATCGGACATACATCAGAAACGAATATTACCGTTAAGAGTATTGAAGACGCAAATAATTTTTATATCATTGCAAGAGTAAAAGATAATAACGGTATTAACCGATATGTCGTTTCCAAAACGGTTACTGTTACCGATCCGTTGGTAGGCGCTAACGGCAAATTGGGGCTTGGCATGTTACGTTTTACTGCAGATGCGGACAACTATTTGACCGACGGTGTTAATACCGATGCAGATAAGCTTGCTGAAATAGAAGATGTTTTGGCACAGGGATATGTAAACACCATATTTTTAGAGGTGGACTCGTTATTTGAAGAAAAGGTTGCCCTTTGCAGAAAATATGGCTGCACATTCTGGATCGGACCCGGTACGTTTAAATCCAAATATCAAACCATTGAGAGCTATATGGCAAATATTGAGCTTAAGGTCAATAAAATTATTGAAGCAGGTGCATGGGATCTGTTCCAAGGCTTTGACTGGGATGAACCCATCTTGAATGGAATGAGTAATGAAGATTTCTTAACTATGACCAAATCTCTCTATGAAAAATGGGGAAAACGCAATTTCTCCATCTTTGCAGCAGGCTCATTTATAGACGGATACGGCGAGGGATATACCACCATTGCTCCTGAGTATATGGAATATGTAACCGATGCAGGCTGGGATATGTATCTTTATGATGTTCGTGATTCTGCTCTTACGAATACCAAACAGAATAATGCTATTGCTTCGAATAATAAGAAATATGGAATTAACTGTGCAAACGCACAGGAATATTACCGTTGGGTTCACAGCGAAATGATGGAAAAGATGAATCACAATGTTAATGTTTGGTTCTTCCCCGCGGCATATACAAGAACAGCCATAACCGGTGAAACAATTGATGAAGGGTATTGGCTGGGACATCTTAACTTCTTCAATCAACTGCTTCAGGAACAAACCAAGCCCGGCGGACTTATCGTTTATACATATTCAGAAAAAACGAATCCCCCCACACTTGAGCAGCGCCT
>JAZQMT010000048.1:0-4666 GCA_045543635.1 Oscillospiraceae bacterium
GGCTTGTTCCTCAGGTCGTTTATTATGTCGCATCTTACTGCCGTCTTATTAAAAACGGTGAGATAAAAACAGGGGATAAGGTTAATTTTGTTGTTCCTACAGGTAACTTCGGTAATATCCTTGCAGGATATTATGCTATGCAGATGGGTGTGCCGGTTGGTAAACTGATTTGTGCCTCCAACTCCAATAATGTTCTTACTGACTTTATAAAAACAGGGACATATGACAAAAATCGCAAGTTTTATACAACAGTTTCTCCTTCAATGGATATTCTTATTTCCAGCAATCTCGAGCGCCTTATCTATGATTTGAGCGGCAAAGATGATACAAAGCTAAATGAGTATATGAAGGCTCTTGCTTGCGAGGGAAAATATACTGTTGACGAGAGTATTTTCACGAAAATAAATGAGCTGTTTGTCGGTGGCTGTTGTTCCGATGAGCAAACGCTTGAAACCATTGATGATACTTTTAAAAAGTATAATTATCTCTGTGATACTCACACAGCAGTTGCTGTTAAAGTCTATGAGGATTACTTTAAAGAGACAGGTGACCTCACAAAAACAGTCATCGTTTCTACTGCAAGTCCTTATAAGTTTGCAAGTGATGTACTTTCGGCTGTTGCACCCCAGTCTCAGGCAGAGGATGAATTTGCTGTTATTGATATGCTTGAAAAGGTAAGTAAAACTTCTGCTCCCACTCAGCTCAAAGAACTTAAGAATAAACAAGTGCGTTTTAACAATGTCTGCGAAAAGCAGGATATGGAAAACATCGTGCTTCAAACCTTGAAAATAGATTAACGGAGGAGCGACAATGTCACTCTACTGTATCTCAGACCCGCATCTCTCGCTTTCGTGTGATAAGCCGATGGATGTGTTCGGCGGTCTTTGGCAGGATTATGTGCAAAAGCTGGAAACCAACTGGACTAAGCTTGTAAGTTCGGATGATACCATTGTGCTTCCGGGAGATATTTCGTGGGGGATGAATTTAAAAGAATCGCTTGCGGATTTTGCATTTTTGGATGCCCTTCCGGGAAAGGAAAAGATAATCCTTAAAGGAAATCATGACTACTTTTGGACCTCGCGTTCAAAAATGGAAGATTTTTTTGAGCAAAATGGTCTTACAACCTTAAAGATATTGCATAATAATTTTTTTCCTTACGGCGAAAATTATGGTATTTGCGGATCTCGCGGCTGGATAAACGAGGCGGGAAAAACACAGGACAAAAAAATATTAAACCGAGAGGCAATGCGGCTTGAGGCATCAATTTTGCCTTGTATCCAAAGCGGGAGAGAACCGATTGTGTTTCTTCATTATCCTCCGTTATATGGCGAAACGGTTTGTAATGAAATTTATGATGTCCTAAAGCAATATAATATTAAAAAATGTTTTTACGGACATATTCATGGAAATGGGTATCGGTATGCGATAGACGGTATTTATGACGGTATAGATTTCCGTCTTGTGTCTTGTGATTATCTAGAGTTTGTTCCAATGCTGATTATTTAAAAGAAAAAGCTTAAAAATTGTAAAAAAAGTTGAAAAAATGGTGGTAATTTCAAATTGTTTGTGCTATAATTAGCCAGATAAGTAAAAGTTATTTAAAATTTAAATTTTCAAAGCGCGTAAGCGTAAAATCAGGAGGAAGTAAAAATGACATTAGTTTCTAAAAACCAGATCGAAACCAACAAGTATGAGCTTGAGATTTCGGTAGGAGCAGAGGAATTCGAAAAAGCATGTGCAAACGCATATCGCAAAAATGTCAGCAAAATTAATGTGCATGGTTTTCGCCCCGGTAAGGCTCCTCGTTCCGTTATTGAGAAAATGTATGGCAAAGAAATTTTCTTTGAGGATGCTGTAAATGAGCTTTATCCCGTTGCATACAGCGATGCTATTACACAAGCCCAGCTTGAGCCGGTTGATCGCGCTGATATTGAAATCGTTTCTGTTGATGAAAATGGTTTCACTTTTAAAGCAAAAGTCACAGTAAAACCTGAGGTAGAGGTTTCTGATTATAAAGGCATTAAAGCTGATAAAGAAGTAAAAAAAGTAACGGATGAGGATGTAAACGCAGAAATCGACATGCTTCGTAACCGTAATGGGCGTATAATTAATGTTGAGGATAGAGCTGCTGAGAATGGCGATAACACAATTATTGACTATGAGGGCTTTGTTGATGGTGTTGCCTTTGAGGGTGGCAAGGGTGAGAAACAGCCTTTAGTTCTCGGTTCCGGTCAGTTTATTCCCGGCTTTGAGGAGCAGATCGTTGGCAAAAATATCGGTGATGAGTTTGATGTTAATGTAACCTTCCCCGAAGAATATCATGCTCCTGAGCTTGCAGGAAAAGCAGCAGTATTTAAGTGTAAGCTTCATGAGATCAAAACACGTGAACTGCCTGAGGTAAATGATGAGTTTATCAAAGATGTTACCGAGTTTGATACGCTTGATGAATTTAAAAAGGATGCTGAGAAAAAGATTGCAGAGCGTTATGAGAATGCGGCAACTGCCGAGGTTGAGGATAAGCTTATCGATACCGTTATTGCAAATTTGAAGGCAGAAATTCCTGAATGTATGTATGAGAATAGTGTCGACGAGATGGTTAGAGATTTCTCGGGTCGTCTTGAGTCTCAAGGCATGAAGCTTGATCTTTATCTTCAGTACACCGGTATGGATATGGATGCTTTCCGTAAATCCTTCCGCGAGCAGGCTGAGAGACAGGTTAAGATTCGTCTTGCTCTTGAGAAAATCGCAAAACTTGAAAATCTCTCTGCTTCTGATGATGAGCTTGATGCTGAGTATAAAAAGGTCGCTGAAGGCTATAACATTGATGTGCAGCAGATAAAGAGTCTTATTCCTGCTGAGGAGATTCAGAAAGATCTTGCTATGCAGAAAGCTATCGACTTTGTAAGGGATAACGCTGAAATTACAGTAAAAGAGAAGAAGACAGCAGCGAAAAAGCCCGCTGCAAAAAAGGCTTCTGTTGCAAAAAAATCAGCTGACACGGAAGAGGCTGAAAAGAAACCTGCTGCTAAAAAGACTACTGCAGCGAAAACTACTTCAGCTAAATCTACGGCTTCAAAGAAACCAGCAGCTAAGAAAACCGCTGCAAAAAAGGAATCGGACGCTGAATAATATTGCGCCGCTTGTCCTAAAATAGTGTTAAATGCGATTCCGAAGCGGTGATATAAGTTGTATCTTCGCTTCGGAACGGTTATTTTCAATCAATTTCCCAATAGAAAGGAGAAATTATTATGAGTTTAGTTCCTATGGTAGTAGAGCAGACAAGCAGAGGAGAGCGTTCCTATGATATTTTTTCTCGGCTTTTAAATGATAGAATTATCATGCTCTGTGATGAAGTTAATGATGCAACGGCAAGCCTTGTTGTTGCTCAAATGCTCTATCTTGAGGGACAGGATCCCGATAAAGATATTCACCTTTATATTAATAGCCCCGGTGGCTCAGTAACTGCGGGTATGGCTATTTTTGACACCATGAATTACATTAAACCTGATGTATCTACCATTTGTATTGGTATGGCAGCCAGCATGGGTGCATTTCTGCTTGCGGCGGGTGCAAAAGGTAAAAGATTTGCGCTTCCCAATAGTGAAATTATGATTCACCAGCCGCTCGGCGGTGCAAAGGGACAGGCAACCGATGTTATGATCCATGCAGAGCATATTATTCGCATTAAATCTCGTTTAAATCAAATCCTTTCCGAACGCACGGGTAAACCCCTTGATGTTGTTGTTAAGGATACCGAGAGAGACAATTTTATGACTGCGCAGCAGGCATGTGATTACGGTCTGGTAGATAAAGTAATTGACCATAGATAAGAGAAGAAAAAGTCTTTTAGAAAACGGGTGATATAAATGCCAAACGGCAATGACGCTGATAATAAACGCTGTGTGTTCTGTGGTAAAACGCAGGATCAGGTTGATACATTGATTACAGGTCCTCATGCGGCAATTTGTAATGAATGTGTTGAGCTTTGCAATAATATGCTTAATCCCGAGGGCAGACGCGCCGCGCTGAAATCTACCCCTAAAAAACATGCTATTGAGATAAATGTATTAAAGCCTGCACAAATTAAAGCGGTTCTCGATCAGTATGTTATCGGGCAGGAAAAGGCTAAGATCGCCCTTTCTGTTGCTGTTTATAATCATTATAAACGCATAATGAATAATGTGAATAAAACTACTGCGAGTGATGTGGAGCTCCAAAAGAGCAATGTTCTCTTGTTGGGCCCAACCGGCGTGGGAAAAACTTTACTTGCACAAACTCTTGCTAAAACTCTGGATGTTCCTTTTGCAATTGCTGATGCAACAACATTAACTGAGGCGGGATATGTTGGTGAGGATGTTGAAAATATTCTTCTCCGCTTAATTCAGGCTGCAGATTTTGATATTGCAAAGGCAGAGAGCGGTATTATCTATATTGATGAAATTGATAAAATTGCCAGAAGATCGGAAAATCGCTCGATTACTCGTGATGTCAGTGGTGAGGGTGTTCAGCAGGCTCTTCTTAAAATCATTGAAGGAACAGTTTCTAATGTGCCTCCCGGGGGTGGCAGAAAACATCCGCAGCAGGAATTTATTCAGATAAACACCAAGAACATTCTTTTTATCTGTGGCGGCGCTTTTGACGGGCTTGAAAAAATTATTGAAAAGCG
>JAZQMT010000049.1:0-7338 GCA_045543635.1 Oscillospiraceae bacterium
TGGTAGTGCACAACATTCCCCCGCTTTATAACCAAAATTCCGAAATTCTCATTTTAGGCTCCTTCCCTTCTGTAAAATCGCGGGAGGCACAGTTTTTCTACGGGCACCCGCAAAACCGTTTTTGGCGCGTTTTGGCAGCGGTTTTGGGCTGTGAAGTTCCAAAAACGATAGCCGAAAAACAGGAGATGCTGCTTTCTCACCACATTGCACTATGGGATGTTATTGCATGCTGCGAGATCGTTGGAAGTTCGGGTTCAAGCATTAAAAAAGCTGTACCTAATGATATTTCGGTTGTCTTAAACGGCAGCCGTATAAAAAGAATTTTTGTCAACGGAAAAACCGCCGAAAAATACTACAACAAATATATTTTTCCAAATATTAAAATTGCGGCAACTGCCCTGCCATCCACAAGCCCAGCAAACGCCGCCTTTTCAATTGAAAGCTTAATTTCTGCTTGGTGCATTATTTTAGATAAGTAACAAAAAACAAGGCGCGCTCCCTTTTGGAGCGCGCCTTGTGCACAATTTTATTTTTGATTAGTGAGCGATTGCTTCATATTTGGTGACGCCTGCAGGAAGCTCTGCTGCATCAGCAGAAACGGTGAATACAAAGGTAGTATCAGCCGAAATCTTATCAATTTTCTCAAGGAAAGCTGCGAGAGCTTCGAAATCTCTGCCTCCGATTTTGAGAATAGAATCCACAAAAACATCGGTAATATCATAATTTCCTGCGAGCAGACCTGCAAGGAATGCATAGCACATATCAAAACCCTTGACATCATAACTATCGGTATCAATAAGTCTTGCCTGAGGCTTTAAGTCATAAGTCAATGTTGCACCTTTTTCGACACACAGAACATTGCCCTTCGAATCCTTAACAGCATCGTGAACAAGGTCAATTAATTTTTTGGTCTTTCCGGTTCCTTTGTTTCCGATAATAAGTTTGATCATGTTGTTTCGTCCTCCTATTTATTTATATTGACCCTTTCCCCGCCGGGGAAAAGACAATTTACATTAGTTAAGTTTTTTCACAAGCTCAGCCTGCATATCCTCATAGCCGGGTTTACCAAGCAGTGCAAACATATTCTTTTTATATCCTTCGACACCGGGCTGGTTAAAGGGATTGATACCTAGCACATAACCCGAAACAGCGCAGGCTTTTTCAAAGAAATAGACCATATAGCCAAACTCATAGGCATTCGCCTCGGGGATGCTTAAGATAAGATTGGGAACACCGCCCTCGTTATGAGCGAGAACCGTTCCCTCAAAGGCTTTACCGTTGACCTCGGACATGGTTTTTCCTGCAAGGAAATTGAGCCCATCAAAATTCTCGGGGTCTGCCTTTATCTGAATATCTCGGTTAGGCTTTTCTATATTCACAACGGTTTCAAACAGGTTTCTTACACCGTCCTGAATATATTGGCCCATAGAGTGCAGATCGGTTGAAAAAATAACCGAGGCGGGGAAAATGCCCTTTTGGTCCTTGCCCTCACTCTCGCCGAAAAGCTGTTTATACCACTCATTCATCATTGCAAATCTCGGCTCATAGCTAACCATAATTTCGGTGGTTTTGCCCTTGCGATAGAGGATATTTCTCATAGCGGCATAACGATAGCAATCGTTACGCTCAAAATTCTCATCAGCACAGGCTTTCTGCGCCTCCTGTGCGCCTTTCATAACGCTGTCAAGGTCAATCCCTGCGACTGCCATAGGAAGCAACCCGACCGCGGTGAGAACCGAATATCTGCCACCGACATCATCAGGCACAACAAAGGTCTCATACCCTTCGCGAGTAGCAAGCTCCTTTAAGGTTCCTCTCTCTTTGTCGGTAGTGCAGAAAATGCGCTCACAAGCACCCTCTACCCCATATTTATCCTCTAAAAGCTTTTTGAAAATGCGAAATGCAATAGCGGGTTCGGTTGTAGTACCCGATTTGGAGATAACATTGACCGAAACATCTCTACCCTCGCAGATCTCCAAAATCTCATTCATATAATCGGCACTGATACTGTTACCGACAAAATAAATATCAGGGGTGTCCTTTTTCAAAGAATTATACATAGGTGAGCGAATAAACTCAATTGCAGCTCTCGCTCCGAGATAAGAACCGCCGATGCCGATAACTATAAAAACATCGGTATTCTTTTTAATTTTTTCTGCTGCCTCTTTAATAGCGGCAAACTCGGCTCTGTCATATTTTTCAGGAAGATCAAGCCAACCTAAAAAATCACTCCCCTGACCGCTTTTTTCATGAACAATTTTATGAGCAGCGAGAACCTGTTCTTTCATGCCCTCCATTTCATGAGGAGCAACAAATCCGCCAGCATATTTTTCACTGAATTTTATTGCCATTTTTTATTTCCTTTCCAAGGATTTTTTTCTTGATTATATTTTACTATATTTGCAACGATTTTTCAAGAGTAACCGAGGGACAAAATAACAAAAATTTCTATTTTTCTGTAATTGTGTTAAAAAACGGTACGCAAAACCATGAAAAATGCATGAAAAAAGGTCATTTCATCTACATTTTGCGCAGACTCAATACCATAAGAAGAGTGGAGCTTACCATCGATATAAATATCCACCTTACCTACCGCTTGCCCCTCTGAAACAGGAGCTTTTAATTCGTCTGACAAACTTAGCTTTTCACTTATTGCTCCTTCTTTATTTTTCTCAACTAGAATGGAAGGTACACTCCCTGTTTTAAGCAAAACGCTTTCACTCATTCCACCTTTGACAGGCAATGTTTTCGGAATATCCGCACTTACATCGGGGGTAATGATCTTCCAGTTTGCAAAACCAAAGTCAAGCAGTTTTTTTGCAGCTGCATTTCGGCTTTTACTATCGTCAAATCCCATAACAACGCCGATAAGAGAAAGTCCGTCCCGTTCTGCGGTTGCCGAAAGGCAGCTGCCTGCTCCGTCGGTGGTTCCTGTTTTCAGTCCGGTTGCACCCTTATAAAAGCGAATGAGCTTATTGGTATTAACAAGCTCGGTTTCACCGCCGCGAAGGCTATCCATCCAGATACGGGTATACTCGAAAATCTTATCATGACGCATAAGCGCACGGGACATAATGGCTATATCACGTGCAGTTGATACATGCCCGTCAGCATCAAGCCCCGAAGCATTTTTAAAGGTTGTTCCTTTCATGCCCAATTCTTTTGCTCTGGCATTCATCATATTGACAAACCCCTCTTCGCTTCCTCCTACAAGCTCAGCAAGAACGACCGCGGCATCATTTGCCGATTTAATACAAACTGCCTTGATAATATCATCAACGCTCATCTGTTCGCCTTCCTCAAGCCATATCTGAGCGCCTCCCATAGATGCAGCATGAGCCGAGCAGGTTATCATGGTATTAAGAGTAAACTTCCCTTTTTCCATTGCCTCCATGGTTAAAAGCAATGTCATGATTTTAGTGATAGAAGCAGGCGGCATCTGAATATCGGCATCACGCTCATAAAGCACCTGCCCCGTGGTTTCCTCCACAAGAATGATAGAGCGTCCGCCGAGATTTAAAGCAGATGCATCGGCGATAACGGCGCTGTCTGATGTTGCCCAAGTAGGTGCCGTAACGTAATCCGATACGGAGAGCACTTCATTTGCACTAACAGGGATACTGAAGAAAAGTGCTGCAATAACTGCCAGTGCAAGACATCGAAATTTTTTAGACATAAAAATCCCCCTCACATACAATTACTAAATTGTATGTGAGGGGTTTTTCGGAAATGCGAGAAAATTAAGACTTAAAACTCAAGGTTTTTAAGATACTCACGGAAATATGCACCTATCTCTTTATGTTTAAGAGCGGTTTCAACGATAGCTTTCATCATACCGAGCTTATTACCCATATCATAGCGAGTGCCGACAAAATCAACGCCGACCATTCCCTCTTTTACGGCAAGCTCACGCATAGCATCGGTAAGCTGGATTTCACCGCCCGCTCCCGGAGCAGTAACTCTTAAAATATCAAAAATCTCAGGCGGTAAAACGCAACGACCGAGGATAGAAAACAGAGAGAAAACCTCATCCGGCTTGGGTTTTTCTATCATATCAGTGATTGAATAAAGGTTATCATGCAGGGCATCAACCTTCATTGAGCTGTATTTTCCGATGTCGGCAGCTGAAACCTCTTTAATTCCGACAACGCCTTTTTTAAACTCCTCGTATGCACGGCAAAGTTGACCGCAAACGGGATCTTCGCCCATGATTACATCATCACCGTACAAAATGGCAAAAGGCTCATTTCCCACAAAGGACTCAGCGCAAAGGATAGCATGTCCCAGACCGCGCGTCTCTTTCTGGCGCATAAAAGTAATATTTGCAAGCTTGGAGATAGCAACAACCTCATCATACATTTCTTTTTTACCCGAAGCCAAAAGACGCTCTTCCAATTCGGGTGCACGGTCAAAATGATCCTCCATAATGCCCTTGCCGCGGTTTGTAATAATTAAGATGTCCTCAATGCCTGAAGCGACAGCCTCCTCGACAATATACTGGATAGCCGGCTTATCGACGATATTGAGCATTTCTTTGGGGCATGCCTTAGATGCGGGAAGAACTCTCGTTCCGAGACCTGCCGCCGGGATAACTGCTTTTCTGATTTTCATATTACTGACCCTCACTTTTGCAAAGTTTATGCTCCGAAAAACTCGGGGCTGATCATAAAAAATGTTGCAACCCAAACCATTATGATATACAAAGCAATAAAACCAATAATAACTGCGCGGTTGACACCGCCTTTTTTATATGCCTGTTCTTTAAAGTTTTGCTGTGACTGTGCAGTCTTGTCAATAACAGCACATAATTTTTTGCATTTTTTAAAATACAGCCAGTTAGCAAAAAGACCGCTCAAAAACCGCATAGCGATAATTGCAAGGTTGCCAAATAATGAAAATTTTGCGAGCCAGAGAGCCTGTGTTTGCGTAAGGTCAATACCAAAGCTCACTGTCATCCCCAGAAGCTCAGAAAGAGTTTCATTGCTGCTGTTTAAGATAAGTGCAGGGAGATTAAACAAAACAGACAACACAAGCGTTAAAACGCCAACACCATACAGTTTTCGATAAAAGAAATAAAACGGCGTAAACATAAAGGCGGCAAAGTTAAAGATCGTCTTGCGTTTTAGGCTAAAAATTCTTTTAAATTGTGCAAGAAAGCGCATGGAATTTTCGCGTACTACAGCAGAAAGCTTCCACGCGGGAATACCATCTATTTCCTCGTTGGGATCAACTGCAGCAAAGGGATTAACAGGCAACGGAAAAGGCGGCTCACCCTGTCGCAAGGGCGGCACATTGGGTGCACCGAAACCTTGAGAAATAGGAGCTCCGCAACGATCACAAAACAAGGCTTGCGAATTATTTTTATGTCCGCAACGGGCACAAGTTATGTCCGGAGCTTGCTGCAGCTCTTTTTCTTTAGCTTGGCTTTCCTCTTTTCTTTTTTGTTCCTCAATATTCTCTCGTTCATTCTCGGCATCATAGGTTTTATTTTCACTGTGCCAAGCAATATTGGCGCAGTGCCCAAGATTTTTATAACACTCACGATGATGCGGCGTGCCGCATGTAGGGCAAACAACAATATCATCGTCTTCCCCAAATTTATTGCCGCAACACACGCATGTAAGATCTTTATACTCAGCCATATATGTCCTCCAAACATAGCTTAAATCTCTCTTGCAGTATATTATAGTCTATTTCAATGTAAAAATCAAATATATTCTGTAAATTTTCTATTTCGGTGCTATTGCTTTTTTAAAATAATAGTTCTATAATAAAAAACAATCATTATCCCAATGAAAGCGGAAAGGAGAAAAACTTATGAAGCCACCTGTAAAACGTTGCGCCGTTATCAATGATTTTTCCGGTTTTGGCAGATGTTCTATTGCCGTTGCGTTGCCTGTTCTTTCGGCAATGCAGGTACAATGTTGCGCAATTCCTACCGCTATCCTTTCCAATCACACAGGCTATCCCAACTATTTTTTTGACAGCTATACCCAAAAAATGCCCGCCTACATAGAAGAATGGAAAAGGCTCAAGCTCGAATTTGATTCGATTTTCTCGGGATTTCTCGGCTGCGAGGAGCAGATCGAGATAGTTGAAAATTTTATAAAAGATTTTCAAACCGAAGGCTGTCACATTATTGTTGATCCCGTTATGGGAGACAATGGGAAAATATACTCCACCTACACAAATGAACTTTGTGAGAAAATGCGGCATCTTGCCTCGCTTGCAGATATTATCACTCCCAATATCACCGAAGCCTGCATTTTGGCAAAAAAAGAATATAAAGGCGAAGAGATAAGCGAAGAAAATGTGCGTGAGCTTTTGGAGATCTTAAGTCTGGGCGGCAGTCGCTCGGTTCTCATCACCGGTGTTATTGATAAAGACTACATAAACACATGTGTGTTTGACAAGGACACAAAAGAATTCTACACTGTTAAAAACCGACGCATCAAAAAGATTTATCCTGGAACAGGAGATCTATTTGCATCGGTACTGTGCGGCGCTGTTACAAACGGTTTCTCTCTTTTAAAAGCAACGCAGTGCGCCGCAGATTTTGTAGAAAAGACCACTGCATACACCGCGCAGTTTGAAACAGACCCCAATGACGGCATTGCATTTGAACCTTTTTTAAATTTAATATCAAAATGAAAGAAGATGTTAGAAGTGAAAAACAAAAAAGTTCTTAATCTGTCTCTGGCTGCCGTTTTTGCCGCACTTATCTTTTTAGCGACAATGATACACATCGGCATCGGCGGAAACGGCGGATACATTCATTTAGGCGACACCATGGTTTATTTATGTGCCGCCTTTTTGCCGACACCATATGCTGTTTCTGCAGCTGCCATCGGTGGCGCACTTGCCGATGTTGCAAGCGGCGCGCCTCTTTGGGTTATACCCACTATTTTGATAAAAGCCTTTTCGGCGCTGTGCCTCACCTCTAAAAAAGAGACTATTCTCTGCGCAAGAAACTTTATAGCCTTAATTATCGGTGCAGTACTTTGCTGCGGCGGATATTACATAGCCGAGGTTATCATTTATCAGTGCGGTTTTGTAGTACCGCTCGCTTCCGTCCCCTTTAATCTGATACAGACAGCCTCAAGCGCAGTATTATTTATCGCAATAGGCGTTCTTTTTGACAGAGCGGGACTGAAAGCTCGGCTTTCCAATATGTAAAACAAAAGCAAACCTGCAAAAAAGTTTTTTGTAAATAATAACAAGTCAGGACCTCCGGCTAAGCCGGAGGCTTGAATAGCCCTTCAAGGGCATTTTACAGACGAAACCCCTAAAGGGGCGCCGAAAGGTTTGCCGACTGCATTACTTTTTCGGGCTACCCCT
>JAZQMT010000050.1:0-15727 GCA_045543635.1 Oscillospiraceae bacterium
CGACAACAAAACTTATACAGTAGATGGGAAAGAAGTTGTCCGTGACAAAGCGAATGAGTACAAACTTATTCCCGGCAAGACCTACACCAAAGACCCCATCATTCATGTTTCTAGCGACAGCGAACAAAGTTACCTGTTTGTAGAAATAAAAAATGACATTGCAGCTATTGAAGCTTCGGAAAATACCATTGCCGCTCAGATGGAAACTAAAGGTTGGAAAAAGCTTGACCAAAACAATAACATCTATTATTACGCTTTAAATGCAGAAGAAGGAAAACTGACTGCAGTTTCCAAAAATACCGATGTATCGGTTTTCGATTCATTCAAGATTGCTGACAGCGTTACCAATGACGCCTTAAAAGCTTATGTAACAAACAACGACAAAACAAGTAACATCATTGCTGTTACTGCTTATGCAGTACAAGCTGATGGTTTCGATGGAAAAACACCCGTTGAAATTTGGAATGCAGCCTTTGGCAAAACAAAATAATGCGATAACGGCTTTTTGCCTTTATTTATCAAAAAATTGAGGAAAGGAGGAAACAAACGATGAAAAAGAAACTTGTAATTGGCGTTACTGCTTTTGCTCTTCTACTCTGCTTTGCTATCGGAGGTACTCTTGCTTGGTTGGTAGCTAAGTCTAACACAGTAGTAAATACCTTTACATACGGCGATATAAACATAAGCCTTTCCGAGTCTGAGAATCTCAATCTGAAGATGGTTCCCGGTAACACCATCACAAAAGACCCGAAGGTTACTGTCAAAGCAAACAGCGAGGCTTGCTGGTTGTTCGTAGAGATTGAGAAATCCAGCAACTTTGATACATTTATGACTTATGAAATTGCCGATGGTTGGACTCAATTAACGGGCAGTACTGAGCTTGTTTATTATCGTCAGGTGTCCGCAAAAGATGCTGCCCAGGAATTCAATGTTATTAAAAACAACACCGTAACAGTTAAGGACGGCGTAACAAAAGCTATGCTCAATGCCTTTGATACAAATAAAGACGGAACATTAAGTGCTGAAGAACAGAAATCTTTACCCACCCTTACCTTTACCGCTTATGCTGTACAAATGGAAGGATTTAATGATTCCCAAAAAACAGAGGCTGATAATGCTGCTTTAGCATGGGCTGAAGCAAAAAAATAACTCCACTTTACCTGAAAGGATTTTAACCTATGAAAAAGAAGATTTTATCCATTTGCCTTTCTGCGGTTATTGCAGTTCTGGCAATCACCGGTGCATCTCTTGCGTATCTTACAGATACTGATGCAAAAGATAACACATTTACTGTCGGAAATGTTGACATAAACTTGATTGAGAATTTTGGCGACAATAACCCTGAAACTCCTGAAAAGCTTTTGCCTGCTACCGGAAGTGCTCAAAATGGTACTCTGAAAAATGGTATAACAAAGGAAGTTTCAGTAAAAAACACAGGCTCTGAGGACGCTTTTGTTCGTGTACATATTGCTATTCCTAATGTACTTGATAATGGAGATCCAGAATTTAATGCATCAAAAAATCCTCTTCACTTTAATTACTCCAAAGATAGTATTGGTGAAGGAAAATGGGATTGGTCCAAGACTTCCGGTGCAGAGTATCAAGGCGATTGGAACTATTATGAAACCACCATTTCTAATGGAACTAAAGAAATTAAATACAATGTTTATGTTGTAACTTATGGCACTGCTCTTACATCAGGTCAAGAAACCGCTGAAAAAGCTATGGATCAAGTTTATCTGGATAGCGGTGTGGATCAAGCACAGATCAAGGAAATTAACGATGCTTTAGGTACAACTTGGGAAATTAAAGTTATAGCTGAAGGCACTCAAGCTACAGGTTTTGCTGATGCTTATACTGCACTGAATACTTCCTTCGGTGTTCCCGGAGATTATAATCCCTGGGCCAAATAATCACGAAGAAAGGAATAAAGCAAAATGAAAAAGAAGATTGTTGCACTTTGCCTTATTGCCTGCTTTGCCGTAATGGCAATTACCGGTGCATCTTTGGCTTATTTTACTGCCGAAGATACCGCAGACAATGTTTTTACAATGAAAGGCATTAAAGTAGAAATCAACGAAGAATTTGAAGATGGTTCTGAGCTTATCCCCGGTCTTGACATCAATAAGGATATTTATGTTACCAATACCGGAACATCGGATGCTTATGTTAGAGTACATATTGCCATCCCTGCGGCCCTTGATGATGGAAATCCCTCTTTTGCGGCTTACAACAACTTCCTCCATTTCAATTTTGAAAAGGAGTCTGTTGTTCCCGGACAGTGGAGCTGGACACCTGAAATGAACCAAGAAACCGGCTACAGAGGCAACGGTGCCGAAAACTGGAACTATTACACCACCAACATTGAAGGCATTGATTATGCTGTTTATGTTGTAACCTATCGCACCGCTCTTGCTGCCGGCAAGCAGACCGCTACAAAGGCACTTGACAAGGTTTATGTTGATACTACCGTTGATTGCAAATGGGATGAGACTGCAAACAGCTTTGTTTATACCGACACAAAAGGAAATACTGTTTCTCCCTCACAGTTTACAGAAAAAGACGGCAATGTTCATATTAGAGTATTTGCCGAGGCAGCACAGACTGCAACCTTTACCGATGCATATGATGCACTCAACACCGCATTCGGCACTCCCGGTTCTGAGGGCTATGAGGCACCGTGGAATAAATAAGCAGAGAAGAACAAGCAGTTTTTAATATAGATAAAACTTAGTATCTCTGTTTTTGTACATGACTAATTCTTTCATTTATTTACCCCGTTATACTCTGCTCCCTACGGGGAGCGGGGTATATATGGATACCTCAGACAAAGTTTGAGATACCCATATATGCCCTGTTTCATAACAGAGCAGTTATAGACCGAAACATTTTTATACCCCCAGCGAAAGGAAAATCCACATGAAGAAAAAAATGTTTGTCTGTGCAATTATTGCCATTTGTGCATCCATAGTAGCATATGGCACAACTGCATATTTCACCCACCATGATACGGCAACCAATGTCATAACTGCCGGAAACATTAAGATAGATTTGCAAGAATGGGCCATTACCGATGGCGGCGGTGCTCCCCTTCCCTTTGAGGATGCTTTTGATGTTATGCCAGGTATGGAAATTTCCAAAATTGTTCAAGTTGAAAATACAGGCGCACAGCCCGCGTGGATTCGTATTTGTGTCAATAAGGCAATTACTCTTGCTGAAGGGCTTGAGGGGAATGTTGACCTTTCCCTTATCTCCTACGATTTGAATACCGAATTTTGGACAGAACAAGATGGTTACTATTACTATAACGCATTTTTAAAACCTGGTGAAACAACACAACCATTGTTTACAAAGGTGATTTTTTCACCCGATATGAGCAATATGTATCAGCATAGTAAAGCTGTGATTAAAGTTAATGCACAAGCAACACAGGTTGCACATAACGGAGAAACCGTGTTTGAGGCTATTGGCTGGCCTAAATCTGAATAAGGAGGATACATATTACTATGAAAAAATTAAGCAAAAACAAAATATTGTCCTTATTCCTTGCGCTAACTATGATTTTTACTGCAATGCCCATTAGTAGTGTTGGAGCAAACGCAACAGAAGCTACACCTATAAACATCCTTTATAACGGACAAAAGGTTGATAATTTGGTTTTGATGGAAGATGAAAAAATTACATTAACAACCTCTGCATCCGGCTCTGATTCTCTTTCGTATCGTTGGCAGGTTCGTGTTGATAAGGAAAGCGATAAATGGGTAAACATTAAGGGCTATACAAAGGATTCCTGTATTGTGTCTTATGCCCTGATCGGCAGCTTGCTTGATACGAACGGAAACGCATATTTAAGATGTAAGGCTACAGATGGTGCAAATGACTATTTGAGCAATACATTAACCGTTAATGTTTCCTATAATGCACCTATTACATATGAAAAGGCAGAAGAAATCTCCGAAACTTCTGCTCCGGCTATGGCACGTTACAGTTTAAGAACAGCAAATAACAATATATCCTTGGCAGCTACTGATGAAGAACTGAAAAGCTGTACTATTGTAATCAACTATACATATGAGGATAATTCGCTTGCGTTTGAACCTTTTGTGGCAACCATTGAATATGGCGGCGCTTTTAAATTTACGGCAGTTAGCCCTACCGTTGTAGGATACGCTCCCTATATCTTGCAAGGCGATACTTATGTTGATGCAAAAAATGTTGAACTTAACTATGCAAGCCTTACCGAGGATAAGGTGATTGATGTTATTTACCGTCCTGTATTGGTGGATTATACAGTTCGCCATTACACACAGAATATTTTGGACGATAATTATGAGCTTCACACCGAAACTGACGGACGGCAGTTCACAGGTTCGCAAGTTGGAAAATGTGAAATTGATATTGACGGCTTTTCTGCCCTTTATTATGAGAGATTAACGGTTGCAGCGGACGGCAGCACCGTTATAGAGGTTTACTATGACCGTAATTATTACCTTGTTGACTTCGACTTAGGCGGCGGTTATGGTGTAGAACCTATCTATGCCCGTTACGGTGCAACAATCGGTGCTAATAATCCTACCCGCGCCGGATATGTCTTTGCCGGATGGAAATTAGTTGGTGTTGACGGTGTTGAGCCTACAGAAACACAAAAAGCACAGTATGACATCAATAACGGCAAACAAATTACTATTCCTCAAGCAAATCTTACATATAAAGCCCTTTGGACTACACAGGAAACTACTTACACAGTTGTTTATTGGCGCGAAAATGCAGAGCCTAACACAGATGGAACATACGGGTATAGTTATTGGGGTTCAAAGGAAGTCACGGGCATATATTCCGGTTCGGAAGTTAGTGGTTCTGATGATGTACCTAATACCGTTACTACAACCACAATTAACGGTGAAACCGTTAATGAGAAACAGTATTTTACTTACAATGATATTTTAACCGATAAGAAAATAATCGTTGAGGGTGACGGTTCAACCGTTGTCAATGTTTATTATACGAGAAATACATATACATTGACATTTAAGGCAACTGGAAAGTGTGGATTAGAGGAACATACACACGAAACTAATTGCAATAGTTTTCTTATTTGCCCTATTAAAGAACATACTCATAATGATAGCTGCGAGAAATCACTTAATTGTGCTTTGACCGAACATACGGAACATACTGATAGTTGTTTAGTATGTGGTCTTACGGTACATACAGCACACACAAGTGATTGTTTGACTTGCACCAAAACCGAATGTACTTCACATACGGTATCTTGTTATAGTGATGTTGGCAATGAGGTAGATGGTTGGATGCAAGGTCTTATTGGTGGCGATAAAGTAGAGGGAAAAGTTTATCAAGGTCGTCTTGGTAAATACATCTATATTGGCGGCTCTTGGTATAACTATTCCGGTTCAACATCAAGTGGCTCTATAGCACCGAGGGTTTGTCATACACATAATACTTCTTGTTATAAAGACACTATACATACCCATTCTGATACTTGCTATAAGGATATTATACATTCCCACGGCGATAGTTGTTATCTATATTCTTGCGGTAGCATTGAACATTCTCATACAACAGATTGTTATAGTGAATGTACCAAAGTAGTTCATACGCACAGTACAAATTGTACTAATGAAAATAGAGAAAACACCGTTTACAGTATAACTGCAAAATATCAAGCAGAAATCAAAGACGAATTTGCTATTAAAAACTCCGTTGGCGGTGATTACACTGGCTATTGGTGGGATGATGCCAATAATACTATTTTTTCACATTGGATTGTAAGCCTTGATACTATGCCCGGTGCAAATATCACATTTGAGGGTGATTACAAAGGAGATAATGCGACTATTTGGTATTATACCGAAGTGCTACCCGGTGATGAATATGTGAGTGATTTGCCCGGCTCGGATGATAGAAACTATGGTTTGTATAAAGAAGTTATCACAGTTAAAAGTGGTTATTTGACCGAAGACGAAGAATTTCATAACATTGAAGGTTTTTCAAAAGGAAACTTCTATCCGAGCAATATCTTTGATAATACGCAGGAAGATAACTATTTGTATTATACAAGAAATAGTTACACACTCAAATTTTACAATTATAACGAATATTTGACAGACAAGCAACAAACCGTTTTGTTTGATGCTTCAATAAAAGATTATTACTTTGATGAACTCGAATATCCATCAACATTAGAGCCTAATGCTTATGAATTTAAAGGTTGGTACACCACCCCTGAATGTTTTGAGGGTACGGAGTGTGATTTTGAAAAACAAAAAATGCCTGCCGGAGATTTAACGCTTTACGCAAAATGGGCGCCTGTTCAGCACGAAGTAAAGATTTATCTTGATGCTACTTTGTCGAAACAAGTAGGAACAACGCAGCTTGTCGATCATAACGATTTGGCATCTGCACCTGACGAAGCAGTTGTGAACGGAAACTATACCTTTGCAGGATGGTTCTATTTTGATGAGGATGGTACTGAAAAAGCATTTGTATTTAACAGCATCCCCATCCATCAAGATATGAACATTTACGCAAAGTGGAGTTCAAGGGTTGCAGTTAAATATGAGGTTTATTACAAATTACAAGCTACTGATACAGATATAGCCGACCCGACCATTGGCAGTACCCTTGCCGGAATGAATAAAACATTTCTTGCAAAGGGCGGTTCTGAACTTTATTCAAATTATCAAGAGGGTTATTTCCCCACAACAAATAGCCATACCGTAACAATGAGTGTTGACGGTGATAATATATTTACATTTTGGTATGTGGAAAAAGACTCCGTACCTTACACGGTGCGATATGTTGATTCTCAAACTAACGAATTGCTTACCCCTGATGATGTTACTGCATCCAATCCTAAAGTTGTAACAGATAACAAAAAGGCTGTTGTAACGGAAGTGTTTGAGCCGATTTCAGGTTATATGCCTGACGCTTATCAAATGCGCCTTGTTCTTTCTGCAAATAACGCAGACGAAAATGTTATTACTTTCTATTATACCGAAGATGATAACCATGCTTACTACCGTATCGTCCACTATGTTCAAAATCTTTCAGGCAACGGATATAGCGAATACCGTTCTATAGAATCGGTTGGCGATATTAACAGCGAATATTCTGCCGAGGCTCTTACCATTTCGGGTTTTGAGTTTATCGGCTCTAAATCAGAGGTTAATGATGTAGTAAAGCCTGTTACAGGAATAACTGTATCAGGTAAATTGACAGCAGATGGTTTGTTAATAGAACTTTTCTATGACCGCATCGAAGTTAACTATACGGTTAAATATCTTGAAAACGGTACAGACAAGGTTTTAGCACCCGAAAAGACTGGAAGCGGAATTTACGGTCAGCAAATATCACCCGAAACCTATCTTAACATTGATGGATATGAGCTGATCGGCACACCTACCCGAACACTTACCCTTGCAGCCGATTCTAAAAGAAATGTTATCAAATTTTATTATCAGGAAAAGAATGTTACCATTCAGTATGTGCCTGTGCCTAAAGACACTGGTAAAGTTAGCATTGGTTCAGAAAATGTGCTTGTAAAAAGTGGTACTGCCAACGGCTCTACCCCGATACCTAATGATGGTTACAAATTTGTTGGTTGGTATCTGGATGAGACTTGCACAAGTCGTCCTGTAGATTCATCGTGGATTGATAGCAATACAGGCAAATTAACACCAAAGAAAAATGCTGACGGACTTTACGAAGAAAATATTTATTACGCAAAGTTTGTAGCTGATAACACAGATCTAACCATCAAAAAATCATACCCTGCCAAGGCAGATTACTCTATTGATGAAAACCAAACCTTTATTTTTGCTGTTAAAGGTACGGATGATTTGACCACCGGCATTGATCTTACCGTTACCATTCACGGAAACGGAGAGATCACCATTACCGATTTGCCAATCGGCAATTATGTGGTCACAGAGCAAACGGATTGGTCTTGGCGTTATGAGCCTACAGAAGGTAAAACATCACAGACAATATCGCTTTCCCCTACCGAGGAAAATATTGTCACCTTTGAAAACACAAGAGCCGAGGATAAATGGCTTGACGGTAATTCCTATAAAGTGAATGTATTTGACGGAATTGCCGATTAAGAGAGGAGGAAAAAGTAAATGTATAGACAAAACAATTCAGCAAAACATTTCGTTCCTGCTCACCGCCTGCATAGAGCAAGGCGCTCAAAACAGCACACCTTTATTATTGCTGTTGCTGCAATTCTCTGCTCTATAATTTCTTGTGTAACGGTTGCATACATATTCACCCACACCGACCCGATAAAAAACACCTTTACTCCTGCTCAAGTCTCCTGCGAAGTGCTTGAAAACTTCGAGAACAATGTTAAGACCGATGTTAGAATTCAAAACACCGGTGACACCGATGCGTTTATCCGTGTTGCTATTGTTGCTACATGGGTTTCAGCTTCAGGCGAAAACATTGTTTCTGCCCTTTTCCCTGTTGCCGGAGAGGATTACAATATTACTTTCTCAGATGATTTTAGCGACCATTGGCTAAAAGACGGCAATGAATTTTATTATTACAAACACTCCGTTGATGCTAACGGAGAAACAGCAAAGCTGATAAAAGAATGTTCTGTAGTGCAGGAGAAAGTTCCTGAAGGTTTTTATCTTTCGGTTGAAATCGTTGCATCTGCAATACAATCATCGCCCGACACTGTTGCTAGCGAACAATGGGGTGTAACAATTAATGACGGAACGATTGTAAGCGTGCCGACAAAAAATTAAGGAGGATGAATATGAAAAAAAATATGCTAAAAATATTTGTTCTTCTTGCTGCCATTGCTTTGATGATGAGCATGTCGGTTCATGCATTTGCTGCCGGAAGCGTTACTTATGATGGCAACGCAAAAAAATTTATCTTTGAACCCGGAAGTGAACACTCACCGACAGACCTATTTACCGATTTCAAAGGCGTTATGCCCGGTGACAGCATCACGCAAAAGGTATACATCAAAAATGATATTTCAAACAATGTGAAAATTAAGCTGTATATGCGTTCTTTGGGCGCTCACGAAAACTCAAAGGACTTTCTTTCAAAGCTTAATTTAAAAGTGTCACAGGACAAAGCTTCAAACCTTTTTGATGCTCCTGCCGACCAAACGGCACAGCTTAGTGAGTGGGTATATCTCGGCACATTCTACTCCGGGGCAGAAATTGATTTAAATGTCACACTTGAGGTACCGATAGAACTCGGCAATGAATATCAGCAAGCTATTGGTTATCTTGATTGGCAATTCAAGGTTGAGGAATTACCCGTTGAACCGAACGATCCAAAGCCCCCTCAGACAGGCGATACAAGCAACCTGCACCTTTACATCGCTCTAGGGGGCGTGAGTGGACTTGTTTTGATTTTCTTTCCAATGCTTAAACGCCGCAGAAAGCCAAAAGAATATTAACCGATAAGCCCATTCATACGTTTATTGTGAATGGGCTTATATACAAATGCTTTTGATGAATTAGGAGTAATTATGTCCGTTCATTTTAACATTGTAATACAAGCCCTAAAGAAACATATTACAAAACACTTTAGCAAAAAAACAGATACCAGCTCATACGAACTATGTGTACTGTGTAACAAAATAACCTCTGTATCAAAGGATACCCCTATTGAAAGCAGAGACTATTACATTATTGGAGCCGGACAGCTATGCAGCGAATGCTATCAGAAAGTAGAAGAAAGCGAAATCAATTCAAAAACAATTGAACAGCTTGTTCACAAGTGTCACACCCACCATTCAATGCACTAACTGCTTGTAAACTTTACCGCAATATTAAGTTAAAGTAAAAGACATGATAAACAATATTACATCTCTTATCAATCAACGATATGGTCGCTGGACGGTTATCGGTGATTATATTACATTTAAAAATTCATCAAATAAAAACGAAAGAAAATGGCTATGCCGCTGTGATTGCGGAACAGAAAGATATGTATTGGAACGCAGTTTATTACACGGAGAATCAAAAAGCTGTGGCTGTGCGAGTTTTGAAAACCGGCTTAAAGCTATTTGCTACGATTTAAAAGGGAAAACATTTGGCGATCTAACTGTCTTGCACAAGGCAGAAAATCACAAAAAAGATGCACGAACAGGTGTTTGGTGGAACTGCAAATGCGTTTGCGGTAATGAATGCGAGGTATTGGCTTCGCTGCTTGTAACCGGCAAAAAGACGCATTGCGGATGTAAAACCAAACCCAAAGCATATTACTACAAAGACATTAGCGGACAAAAATTTAACCGTCTGACTGCTTTATATCCTACATCCAAAAGAGCGTCGAAAGGCAAAATGATATGGCATTGCCGTTGTGATTGCGGAAATGAAATAGATGTATCCTATAACGAGCTGGTTTATACCCATCTCCAAAGCTGTGGTTGCAAAAAAGAAGAACACAATGAAATGCTGCAAGACTTTCTTACACGCATTGACGGTACTTCTCTCGATATGTTAAAAAGCAAAAAAATATGGATAAATAACACTACCGGAGCAAAAGGAGTTTACTTGATAAGAGGTAAATACGTTGCCAAGATAGTTTTTCAGAAAAAATCCTATCATCTTGGTACATATAAAACCTTTGAAGAGGCTGCTCAAGTTCGGAAAAGTGCTGAAAAAGCGTTGCGAAGAGAGATTTGTGATTATTATATTCAATGGAGCAAATTAGCTGCGGCTGATCCTAATTGGGCAATACAAAATCCGATAAACATTCAAGCCGAAAAGGTTAATAACAAAATCTCTATAACCATTTTCCCTGCCTTAAAATAAAACTATTTTTAAAGCACACAAAAAGCCGCAAGAAAATCTTGCGGCTTTCTCATTTTATTCTGCTATATTTGCTTTATTATCAGCAATAACCTTTTCTTCAAGCATGGAGGGAAGCTGCTCATAACGCTCAAAATCGAGCTCAAAGCTGCCCCTACCCTGTGTTACAGAGCGAAGCACAGTAGTAAAATCACCGGTTTCGGACATGGGGACTTCAGCTTCGATAACCGTCATTCCATGACCTATCGGGTTCATACCGAGAACACGACCGCGCCGTTTATTAAGATCACCCATAATATCACCGGTGTTCGCCTCGGGAACCTTAGCAGTCAACTTAACGATAGGCTCAAGAAGCACAGGAGAAGCCTCTGCCATAGCGTTTTTATAAGCGACATTTGCGGCAAGCTTAAATGACATCTCCGATGAGTCAACAGGATGGTAAGAACCGTCAACCAGTGTTGCTTTGACGCCGACCATGGGATAACCGGCAAGGAAGCCTTTTTCCATGCTACGGCGAAGCACTTTTTCAACTGCTGGGAAGAAATTTTTGGGGACAGCCCCACCGAACACCTTTTCTTCAAAGATCATATCATCGCCTGCACAGGGCTCAAACTCGATCCAAACATCGCCATATTGCCCATGTCCACCCGATTGTTTTTTATATTTACCCTGCACCTTGACCTTTTTCTTAATAGTTTCACGGTAAGGAACGCGAGCTTTTTCAAGCTTAACTTCAAGTCCGAACTTGGTTTTTAACTTAGAAACAACAACATCAAGATGCTGTTCTCCAAGGCCGGAAATAACCTGCTGGCGGGTTTCGGGATTGGTTGCAAAAACCAAAGTTGGATCCTCTTCACGCAGACGCTGGATGCTTTGAGAGATCTTTCCCTCGTCTCCTTTATTCTTAGGAACGACAGCCTGCGTCAAGGTAGGATGCGGGAACGGAAGCTGCGGCAAATGCAGCAAGCGCGAAGCAGCACAAAGGCAATCCCCTGTTACGGTATTTCCAAGTTTTGCAACTGCGCCAATGTCACCTGCTCCAACCGCTTTAACATCCTCCTGTTTTTTGCCCCGAATAAGAACAAGCTTTCCAATTTTTTCCTGATTACCATTTATGGAATTTACAAGGGTATCATCACTGGCGATTTTTCCGGAAAGAACTTTAAAATAGGAAAGCTTTCCAACAAATGGATCCGCAACTGTTTTAAACACATGAACAAGCGCCGGCGCACTCTCATCGCAAGCTACCTCAACCTTATTTCCCTCTTTATCCAAAGCAATAGCTTTTTTATCTGCAGGAGATGGTGCATAATGCTTTATAGCATAAAGAAACATATCAATAGCGGAAAGAAACAGTGCACTGCCGCAGAAAACAGGAGCAACCTTACCGGAACAAACGCCCTTTCGGAGCCCCATAATAATCTCTTGATCAGTAAAAGACTCGCCGGCAAAATACTTTTCCATAAGAGCCTCATCGGATTCTGCAACGGTTTCAACAAGCATATCATGTGCAGACTCCAAAAAATCATCCTGCGGGACCGGTGTTTCGGTTTCATTGCCCTTATCATCATAAGCAAATGCTTTATGCTTTGCAATGTCTATATAACACTCGACATGCCCCTCTTTTCCGTGAGGAACAACAACAGGACAAACTGCGTGACCATACAGATCGCGAAGCTCATTGTAAACCTTCATAAAATTTGCGCTTTCACGGTCTAGCTTTGAAATAAAAAACATAATTGATTTACCCTGCTCTTTCGCAAGGTCCCACGCGCGCTGTGCACCTACAGTAACGCCGGATTTTCCCGAAAGCTCTATAACCACAGTATCACCGGCAGCAATACCCTCAATAACACCGGCTTCAAAATCAAAGGCACCCGGAGTGTCAATAAGATTAACTTTGCAATCCTTCCATTCATAAGGCGCAACAGCTGATAATACCGAAGTTTTTCTTTTAATTTCTTCTGCATCAAAATCACAGACGGTATTACCCTCGGAAATTTTTCCAAAACGATCGGTCGCGCCCGCTTTAAAAAGCAAAGCCTCGGCAAAGGTTGTTTTTCCGCTTCCGCCGTGTCCCGCTAAAGTGATATTTCTGATTTGTTCGGTTGAATACTGTTTCATTGCTATCTACGCCCCTTACATTGTATAAAAAATAAATAAAAATTGCTAACTTTTTTAAAATGTTTTATGCAATTTTCTATATTATACTATATTTATTTTATGATTTCAATAAAAAATTTCAAATTTTACAAAAAAATAATACCCCACCGATTTATATGAATCGGCAGGGTAAAAATTTACTGAAAATCAAATTTTGATATTTTTAAATGTAGGGATAATAATGACAGCCAGAAGCCAGAAAAGCTGATAAAGCAAAATGGTTTCGGGAGGAATACTGATACTTCCTGACATAACGGTAAAAAATGCCATAATTGCAAATCCAAGAATAACGCCGACAGTTTGCAAGGACACCGACAATGCCGCAATGCCCTTTAAACGAATAGCGGCATAAATACTCTGCACAAAGGCAGAAAAGCTTGAAATACTGGCAACACCAACCGTTTCACGGGGGCTCTGGCGCATAACACGCTCGGTCTCCCCCTGTTTATCAGCAGGAACGGTCCTTATCATTTCGCTAGAAACATCAAATATACGGGCAATCTTTTCCGCGTTAATATTTGGGTCTGTCGATGCAACAACAATACCAATACCAAGGTTTTTAAGTGCTTTCATTGCCTTTTTAATCTGTATCCCGGGTTTGTACTGAATAAGAAAAACAGCTACAAGCTCACCTGACTCGGCAAGATATACCATATCCATACCGCTACTGAGGTAGCGTTCCTCATAATCCTTGGAAGGAACATCAATGCCGTGATGATGGATAAGCTCTCGATTTCCAATAAGAACGCGCTTAGAGTCTACCCAAGCACTCAGTCCCATTGATTCCTCATAAACAATACTGTCTACTGTGCGAAGCAGGTCCCTCCTGCCGCCAATAACCGAAAGAAAAACCTCGGAAAGATCACTTTCAGCACGAATAACAACACTTGCTGCATCTAAAATAACCTCATCTATTCTACCCGCAGCAAAGGTTTTAATGGCACTGAGTTGAATAGAACCTTTTGGGAAAAGATCAGCAGATTTCACAAGGACAGAATTTGTATCGTAAACTTCATTACAGGCAGCTAGCCCTGATACCATACTACCGCGGGAAACCAGCTTTTTCGCAGCACGCATAAGCGGTAGATTTACAGAAAGCATAACCGAAATAGGTGCACAGATGGATGTTACGGCTGCAAAAGTACATGCTGCTTTTTGAATATCTTTTACAAAGACTGCACTAACAACCGAGAGAACAAGAGCACCTGCAACAAGCAGCGGAGAGAGCAGCCTGCTGATATTATCGGAAACATCCTCGCGATAGGAATAACCGAGAAAACCGCCGATAAAATCAGTTTTTTTCGGAACAGCAACGCCTGCATAAGGAGCGTCAAACTGTTCTTTTACAAAGGTGTCAATTTTCTCGCTTTCGGGAAAGGTGACGGCATATTTTTCATAGCCGCCCGAAACAAACCGAAAATTAACTCGCACTCTTTTTATAATGGATAGTTTTCCAACAGTATTTAAAAGCATATGAACGATTGCAATAAAACTGTAAATAAAAATCGTGTTTTTTGCGGTTACTATATAAAGCGGTGATGTAAACAGAACAATATACTGAATAACACACCCGAGTGTAGATACTGCAAGCAGCGAATCCCCATCCGGTTTAAAACGAAACAGTGACGAAAATCCCCCAAATACAGCCGGAGCAGAAACCAAAACTGCTGCAACAAAAACAAGTGCACTGACGATAAGATAAGAGAGGGGTTGTGTATCGCGGTTAAACATATCCAAAACGGGAATTTTAAGGCGAGTGCCGAACTCAATATAACCAGAAAGCAGCGTTAATGCAGAAAGGACTATCAAACGAAGGGTAAGCCCTGCTTTGATTCCCGAAAGATCTTTAATAATTGCCGTCGTTTCGGAATAATCATTAAAATCCTCAATGGTTTTAACTTCCTCAACGGGTTCTTGTTGGGGCTCAGGGTCATTATCCTCTTCCTCATCTCCGAAAAGCACAAATCTTTCAACCTTTTGTTTACGGCTTTCGCGAAACTCGGCAAGCTCCTTATTAACAGTTATGGGTTCAGGCTCAATCGGAGCATCCTGTGTGAAACCGAAAGGCTCCATTTGAATGGTTTTTTCTTCAAAATCGTGTTTAACAGGCTTGTTTTCCTTTTCCTGTCGAGGTGTCGGAATATCCTCCTCATAATCTATCTTGACCTGAAAGCGAGGCTTCTCTTCGGTCTTAGCTATTACATCATCTTTATGGAAGGTGATGGTATCGCCGGCAGCTTTTGTTTCCGCAGGGCCAGGCTGCTTCGTTTTAGGCAACTCGGTTTTCGGTTGTGCTTCTTTTTGAATAGGGTGAGCAGCTTCTCCCTCAGGTTGCAGCTTTTTCTCATTGATAGGCTTGTGCTGCGTGGGGGCGGCAGGTGTAACTTCGCCCGAGGGCTTTTTACCCAGCACCTCTTGCATGATTCTGTCAAAATCATCATTCTGCGAAGAAATATCTGCTTTTTTGTTTTCAAGCTCACCCAGAATATCATCGACCGAATATTTGCGATCCAAATTTATTCCTCCGTTCCTATTTCTATCACAGGCGCTGCCGCGCAATTTCATACATTAGAATTCCGCCTGCCACCGATGCATTGAGCGAATTAACTTTACCACGCATAAACAGCGAAACCAAAAAATCACATTGCTTGAGCACCAGCTCGGAAATTCCTCTGCCCTCCGAGCCGATTACGAGAGCAGCTGCCCCATCAAACTTCATGTCGCAATAGCTTTCGCCTTTCGCATCCGCGCCGTATATCCAG
>JAZQMT010000051.1:0-11711 GCA_045543635.1 Oscillospiraceae bacterium
CAATCCGTTGAGTGCACCCTTTACATAGCGGCTTTGTTTAAATTTTTCATAGCATTTTGCAACGATAAGAATTATTATAAAGGATGGCAGCACCACGCCGAGGGTGGCACAAAACGAGCCGAATAGCCCACCCATCTCCGAGCCGACATAGGTTGAGATGTTGATAGCAAAGGGTCCGGGAGTGCTCTCGCTTACCGCTATAAAGTCAATAAGCGCTTGCTGCTCCATCCAGCCGTGGCTCTCCACCTCTTCTAAAATGAGGGGGAGCATGGCATAGCCGCCGCCGAAGGTAAAGAGACCTATTTTAAAAAAGGTGAAAAAGAGGTCAAGAAAAATGTTCATTTCTTTGCCCTCCTATCTGCCATAAGAGAGGCGACAAGCCCTAAAATGCCGCAGGCTAAGATAATGTATATGGCGTTGATGTTTACAAATGCCGCAAAGATAAATGCCGCCCCCATCAAAACATAGGTGTAGGCATATTTGGGACATTGCTTATACATAGAAATGAGGGCTTTTATAATAAGTGCCAAAACACCTGCGCGAATGCCGCGAAATGCAAATTGGACAGCCTTAATTTGTGAAAATTCGCGGAGCACCAGCGAAATGAGCGAAATCACAACAAAAGAGGGAAGAACAACGCCGAGGGTAGCAAAAAATGAGCCAAGCACGCCTGCAATTTTATAACCGACAAAGGTGGCTGAATTTATGGCAATAGGCCCCGGCGTGGACTCGGCAATGGCAAAAATATCAAGAATATCCTCATCGGTTATCCATGCCTTACTTTCCACCACCTCTTTTTGAATGAGCGGGATCATCGCATAGCCTCCGCCGAAAGTAAAGGCGCCTATTTTAAAAAAGGTTAAAAAAAGCACCCAGCATCGTTTGAGCTTTTGTTTCAACAAAATCATTCCTTTACGCGGCGACATATTGCCGCCGAGAATTAACTTTAATATAATACTTCATTTTGCTGAAAAATACAACCCTTGTTTGGCGTTTTCGGTTATACAAACTGAGTTTCTTGACCAAATCAGCTTTCGCGGTATTCTTTTGGGGTCTTACCGGCATATTTTTTGAAGATACGGGAAAAATAGTGCACGTCTAAAATACCGCAATGCTGTGCGATAGTTTGTATCTGTAATGATGTTGTTTTCAGTAGCTGCATGGCAAGTTTAACGCGCTTTTGGTTAACATGTTCAGTCAAGGTTTGTCCCGTTTCGTGGTGAAACAGCGCCGAAAGGTAGCTGGAGCTGACCTTTTGTGCCTGAGCGAGTGTTGAAAGGCTCAGGTCTGCGGATAGGTCGGTGTCGATATGAATAATGGTTCGCTGGACAAGCGGCGAAAAATTACACATCGAGTGTTTCCGCACCAGCCGACAGTAGGATTGGAACATTTCACTCATGAGTTTCGACACCTCGGCAGCAGAGGAGATCTGTTCTATTTTTCTGGCAAAATCGGAGGAAACACTGTGGAGATAAAGCGGGTGCACACCGCCGTTTTCGGCAGCTTTGCGCAGCAGGGTGTTCATGATAATGCAGTAATTTTTCAGGTTACGAACAGGATCGGTGAGACGCTGTTCAAAAGAAAACTGAGAAAATCCCGAGAGAAGCAACTCGGCTTTATGCGCAAGTCCATGACTAACGGCTTGCATGAGCTCATTTTCATAAGCATATCGCTGCTCCATGAGCTTGCGGTTACGTTCCGTGTTTTCAATGGAACGGTGCTCTAAAACCGAAATTGGAGAAGGGGAGGAGGAATTTTCGATGTCTATGTCTACAACGCTGAAATTATCTATACCACCCCAGATGTGCTCGGCAAAGGTATCTAATATGGCAAAAATGGGGGCAGTATCACTTATCAAAGGAATATCCGCATAATAGGTCTTCAGCAGACTGGCGGCACGCGGCGCAAGCCCCAGCCGCTCTGCACGCTCTAAAAATGCTTCGGAAGTTTGCTCGGCAGTAAGATACGGACCGATTACCAAAATTGTCTCGTTTTTCTGCTTTGGCAGCAAAAGAAAAAGGTAATAGCACCCAAAGGGATCAGAAAGCTTGTATATGGTGTTGGGTTGCGCTTTTACCAGATGCTCCTGCAACAAAAAAATGTGTTCCGCCTCAGAGGAGTTTAGTTTTTCCGCTATTTCTGAAAAGGATACCTTTTCCGGAATGTCTGCACAAGGCAGCAAAAAGGTGCGCAAACGGCACTTTGCAAAGGCCTCTTTTAAGAAATTTAGCTCAGATTTGTAAAACATGTTTAATTCTCCCTCGTTCTTTTGGTGAATTTCTACAAATATTCCTATTATCCTTTTTTATTATAGTATATTATTTTCTTTTTTTCAATGGTTTTAAAAAAAATAATGCAAAAAAAACGAAAAATTATCCTAACTGAAAAAGCGAGAAGTTTGGTATCATAATTTTGTAGGAGAGCATATGCTCAAAACGATCAAAAGTTTTTGAAAAGAGGGAGAATCATGGCTAAAAAAGTCCAGTTGGACGAAAAAGGATACCGCAAATTCGGTATTCGAGACAGTATTTCCTATGCCGCCGGCGACTTAGGCTGCAATATGAGCTTTGCGCTCAAGGGCACTATGGCAATTTTCTGGACTCAGTTTATGGGTTTAGAGCTTTGGTATTCACTTCTCCTCATCGTTGTTCAGGTGTGGGACGCCATCAACGATCCACTTATCGGTTCGATCATTGATGCTGATAAGCGGAAATATAAGAGAAATAAATTTTTAGCATACATTTGGGCAGGTTCTATCGGGCTTATTGTAGGCGGTGCGCTTTGTTTTATTCCTGCTCCCAACGCTCCGCTGTGGGCTCAAATCATTATCTTTATTGCGGGTTATGTTATTTGGGATGCATTCTACACCGTAGCCAATGTGCCTTACGGTTCGCTGCTCTCTCTTATTTCCAATAAAACTGCTGATCGAGCTTCCCTTTCGGCATGGCGTTCGGTTGGTTCAATGGTTGGTAATATGCTGCCGATGGTGATTCTCCCCATGCTCATTTATGATGCAAACAATAATATTATCGGCGAGAGGGTATTCTTTGCCGCCCTTATTATGGGATTTTTTGGGTTCATCTGCTTCCAGTTTATGATTCGCAACACCGAAATTCGTGTTGAGGATGATGTTAAGCTTAGCGAGGAGCAGCCCAAATTTAATGTCTTTAAAGCCATGGGTAACTTTATGAAGAACCGCCCTGCTGTCGGTGCAACGATTGCGGCTATGGGCATGTTTATCGGTATGCAGGGGGCCAATACTGCAGTTACCGTTTTGTTCCAATCTTATTTTAAAAACGTTCAGATTTCGGGTATTGTTCAGCTCTTTGCGATGATCCCCATTCTTGCATTTACCCCGCTTGCACGCAAGATGGTTGTTAAGTATGGCAAAAAAGAGCTTTCTGTTATAGGCGCCATCTGTTCACTGGTTGCGTGTGCTTTCATGTTAATTGTCAGAATCACTCCGGACACAACAGGTATCGTAGTATATATTATATGCCAGCTGATTAATTCTCTGGGAATGGGCATTTACTCTACCGTTTCATGGTCCATGATGGGTGATGCGATTGACTATAATGAGTGGAAAAACGGTACACGTGAAGAGGGCGTTGTTTACTCATTGCACTCCTTTTTCCGCAAGCTGGCACAGGGTGCAGGCCCGTCCCTTGTAATCTTAATTATGTATGCTCTGGGTTATGTCGGAAACAACGGCGGCAACCAGTTGTTTGCGGTTTCGCTCAATATGCGTTATCTTGTTGCCGCGCTTTATCTGTTCAGTGCGTTTATGCAGTTTGTCGGGCTTGCCCTTGTCTACAACCTGAATAAAAAGACACTGGAAAAGATGACCGCAGAACTTGAACAAAGACATGCTGCTGTGCAGCAGTAAGTTTTTAAAGCTTACAAGGAGGAAAATGACTTATGAAAAAGTTATTCGCAATTTTGGTGGTTGCTGTTATGGCATTTTCCATGGCGTCTTGTGCTCCGATTAATGATGCTGAGGTAGCCATTCTTTGGCAGAGCGGCGACAAGGCTACCCTTCCCGGCAGCCTTATTGACACGATGGAAAGAGCAATGTATACAGAAAATATCGGTTATAAACACTATGGCGCTCAAGGCGATCAGCAAGAGCAAATCAAACAGGCGCAAACAGCGGTTGATGCCGGCTGCTGCGCATTGATGGTAAATCTTGTTGATTCCGCTGCTGCAAAAGATATTATCAGCATTGCTAAACAAAAGGATATTCCGCTTGTGTTCTTTGGCTGCGAGGTAGATGAAAGTGCACTTGCAGGATACGATAAGGTTGCTTGGGTTGCGGCAGATGAAAGCTCTGTTGTTGATGTTCAGGGGAAGCTTATCGGCGATTATGTCAATAGTAAGGTTGACAAGAAAACCGGCAAGAATACACTTGACCGTAACGGAGACGGAAAGCTTTCCTATGCTGCTTACGGCGAGGTAGAAGAAAGTGTAAAGGCTTCGGGAGTAGAATTAGAACTTGTTAAAGATCCCGAAAAGAATGGCGATAGGGTGGAAATTATTGTTACGGATAATGATACCACTGCTTTAGAGATTCTTTCTGATTTGTGGGAAAAAGGATATAATAAAGATAAGCTTGTAACCCATTTTATTCCCCTCTTTACGGTGGGCTCCAACGCCGAAGCTTTTGATTTTTATGATAAAGAAGAGCTGACTGAGGAAGATAAGAAAAACTTCATCTTCACTGTAACAGAGATTATCGGACAGGGCAGAATCGCGGGAACCGTTGTTGAAAATCGTGACGGTATCTCGGCTGCAGCTGCACAAATTGTCAAAAATCTTATAAAGGGTGAGTCCCTGTTTACGGATATTGCGCAGGACAGTGTAACGGGAGATAAGAGCGTGAAAATCTCTTATATTCCGGTAATGGCCGGATAATAATTTGTAATATGCCCTGCCAGTTAATCGGCAGGGTGTATTCATATAAAATTTTTAATTTTGTATCGGTTAAAATTATTAATAAGAAATTTTGGAGGCACTTTTCATGAGAACTGTTTTAAACATTAACGCAAAGTGGGCATTTACTAAGCAGGCAACCGAGCCACCCGCTTCCCTTCCGATGGACTGGAACTGGGTAAACCTTCCGCATAGCTGGAACGCGATTGACGGGCAAGACGGAGCTAACGATTTTTACCGCGGCACCTGCTACTATGCAAAATCGCTTGATAAGCTTGACCTGCCTGAGGCAGACCGTTATTATCTCGAAATTCGCGGTGCAAATTCCTCTGCTGATGTGCACCTTAACGGTAAACACCTTGCCCATCATGACGGCGGTTATTCTACCTGGCGTGTTGACATTACCGAGAGCTTACAAAAGGATAACCTTTTTGTTATTGCGGTGGATAACTCTGAAAATGACAGAGTTTATCCCCAAATGGCAGACTTTACCTTTTACGGCGGACTTTATCGCGATGTCAACATTATCTGTGTTTCCGAATCGCACTTTGATTTAGACTATCTCGGAACATCGGGACTTATGGTTACTCCCGAAATCTGCGGGCAGGATGCCAAGGTAAACATTAAAGCTTTTGTTACCAACAGCAAAATGGGACAAAGTATATGTTATAAAATAAAGGATGCTGAGGGCAAGGTTATTGCAAGCGCAGAAACTGCTGACACACAGGCTGATCTTTACATCAAAAATGTCCACCTTTGGCATGGAAAACGCGACCCCTATCTCTACACAGCTGAGCTTTCCCTCTTGGAGGATGGCAAGGTTGTTGACAATATCAGCACCCGCTTTGGCTGCCGTACCTTTAAAATAGACCCCGAAAACGGCTTTATCTTAAACGGCGAGGAATATCCGCTGCGCGGTGTTTCCCGCCATCAGGATCGATGGGGAGTCGGAAATGCCCTGCTGCCTGAGCATCATAAGGAGGATATTGACCTTATTTGCGAGGTGGGAGCAACCACCATTCGCCTTGCACACTATCAGCATGACCAGTATTTCTATGACCTTTGCGATGAGCGCGGATTGGTTATATGGGCAGAAATTCCCTACATCTCCAAGCATATGCCCAATGGCCGTGAGAACACCATCTCGCAGATGAAGGAGCTGATTGTTCAAAACTATAATCATCCCTGTATCGTTGTTTGGGGACTTTCCAACGAGATAACCATGCAGGGAGAGTCTGATCCCGATCTTCTCGAAAATCACCGAATTTTAAACGATCTTGTTCATGAGATGGATAAAACCCGACTTACCACCATGGCGGCGCTTACCATGTGTGATATGGACAGCGAAATTATCACCATTCCCGATGTTGTTTCGTATAACCACTATTTCGGCTGGTACGGCGGCGACACCGATATGAACGGCCCGTGGTTTGACAAATTCCACAAAAAACACCCCGATATTCCCATTGGCTGCAGCGAGTATGGCTGTGAGGCTTTAAACTGGCACACCTCCGATCCCGTTCAGGGTGACTACACCGAGGAATATCAGGCATATTATCATGAAGAGCTGATAAAGCAGTTCTTTACCCGTAAATATATGTGGGCGACCCATGTTTGGAATATGTTTGATTTCGGTGCCGATGCCAGAAGCGAGGGCGGCGAAAACGGACAAAATCACAAGGGACTTGTAACCATCGACCGCAAATATAAAAAAGATGCTTTTTATGCCTACAAGGCATGGCTTTCGGATGAGCCTTTTGTCCACCTCTGCGGCAAACGCTATGTTGACCGTGTCGAGGATGTCACGAAAGTGACTGTTTACTCCAATCAGAGCGAGGTTGAGCTGTTTGCAAACGGGGAAAGCCTGGGCAAGAAGAGCGCTCCCGACCATTTCTTCTATTTTGACGTTCCCAACAAGGGTGAGACTGTTCTCACCGCTGTTGCGGGCTCTCTTAGTGACGAGGGAAAAATTCGTAAGGTCGAGGAGTTTAATGACGAATACCGCCTGAAAGAAAAGGGAGCAATCCTAAACTGGTTTGATATTACCGCTCCTGAGGGATATTTCTCCTTAAACGATAAGCTTTCCGACATTCTTGCCACCGTTAAGGGAAAACTTTTGTTTGCCACGCTTGCAGCTAAAATGTCCAAAGCGCTCGGTCGCGGAGGGGACGGAAAGGTTGCCGGTTTTGAGGTCAGCGAGGGCATGATGCAGATGATGGGCGGCTTCACCGTTTTGAGACTTACCGGTCTTATCGGCACTGCCGGTGTTAAATTCACCAAAGAAGAATTGCTTGATTTAAATGCCAAGCTTAATAAAATCAAAAAGCCGAAGAAATAAAGAAGAAAAGGCGGTGCGTTTTATAAAACGCACCGCCTTTTCATTCTTATTATTCGTTTATCATTGCGAGGATAGCCTCTTTGGGGCGCACACCAACCATTTGGGCGGTGGTTTTGCCGTCCTTTATGACTATAAGCGTCGGAATACTGACAATTGAGAAAGCCTCTGCCAGAGCCGGCTGCTCGTCCACATTAACCTTACCGACGGTAATGCTCTTGTTTTCTTCTGCAATCTCATCCACAATAGGAGAGAGCATCTGACAGGGCCCGCACCAGCTTGCCCAGAAATCAAGAAGAACGGGGGTAGTGCTGTCTAAAACTTCGTTTTTAAAATTGTCCGCAGTGATAACTTTCAGTGCCATTTTTATCTTCCTTTCAGTCTTTGGATTTATAATAGAGCAAGCAGTGGCAATAACCTTCGAAATCGGGGTCTGCTATCTGCTCGCGAAATTCCTTGCACATGCATTTAAATTCCTCGGTACGGGGAAGGCGGCAGGGACAGTATCCTCCCTTTTGCTTTAGCCCCTCACGAATTTTTTTAACAATCTCCTTGTCCTCGTTTAAGCGAACTGCCATAGTGTATTCCTCCGTTTCTTTTATATTGCGCGCTTGCACGGCTTTTTATTCTTTGATTTAAAATCTGCCGCTGCGTAGCTTGCGAAATGTGATATAACCATAAATGAGAGCGATAATGCCTGTCACCAGATAGAAATAAGGAACTGTAAATAAGCCAAAAATTCGGGTAAAGCGCAGGACTGCCAAAACGATAAGCCCTGATGCAATTCCGATGATAGCGGTGAGCAGCACAAAGGAGATAAAAGCGGTGATTAAGGAAAGCGTAAGGGCTTTTTTAAACGGAAAATCCTTTTTGCAAAGGCGTTTGTAATAGGCGGGGATAGCGCGATTTTCACAAACTGCCGATGCCACCTTTGCAGACTCGGCAATTTCCTTTATCTGCTCCTCTGAGAGCCGCGAATGTTCAATCGGCAGCAGGATCGATTGTAAGTGCCGCAAATTTTTATAAAATGCCTGTTTTTCACAAAACTTAATGTCAGAAACAGTGGCATCATCATCCAAAATTCCGCTTTGTGTACGATAGGTTTTGTCCTTGTGTTTTTTTAAGGGAGCATCTGCAATGCGAACAAGCGGGCAAATCCTAACAGCGGTTACATTGCCGCGCTTGTCTGCTGCAAAATCGGCAGTGAGCTCGGCTTCAATTAAAAACAAACGATTGCGGCGGCTTTTTCGAAACACGCCGCCTTTGATAAAATATCCGTTATCACAAAAATCGTCTGCCAGGGCATTTGTAAAGATAAGGTTTGCTTCAGAAAGCTCGGGCAAATAGGCGCGGCATTCTTTTTCAAAAGGAGAAAGCTGTAAAATAAAGGAGGAAAGCTTTTGCTGTGAAGGCTCTGTGCAAAGCTCCTCTGCTGCAGCCAGAATTTCTGCGGGAACTGCTGCCACGATGTCAGCTTCTGTGTTATCTATGATTTTTCGGTACAGCCGCGAAAAGCTACCGACCTCTTTTTCTAAAAGACTATTGCAGAGCGCGTGTAGCCGCGAGAGAAAATAAAGAGTGCTTATTTCCATTTTCGTTTGCCTCCGTTTCTGTTATTATGATACCACTTTTTTACATTCGTGGCAAGCATTTGGGCATATTTTGCAAAAATACGATAAATAAAATCGGAAAGGAGCAGTATTTGTCCCTGTACTGTGCATTGACATTTTTTTACTGCTGGGGTATCATATAATTAAGAAGAAAAAAGGAGGGATTTTATGGAAAAGGAATTTGCACGCTATCAAAGCTGGCTCTCCTATCCTTTGCAAGATGCTGACCTTTCGGCAGAGCTTGAAAGCATAAAAAAAGACAATGACGCAATATATGACCGATTTTACCGTGACCTGTCGTTTGGAACAGCGGGTCTGCGCGGGGTAATCGGGGCGGGAACCAACCGCATGAATATTTATACCGTGTCGCGTGCCACACAGGGGCTTGCGGATATGCTTAACCAAAAGAAAAAAGGCGCTTCTGTTGCCATATCTTTTGACTCGCGCATAAAGTCGGACCTTTTTGCGCGCACAGCTGCTTGTGTGCTGGCATCTAACGGAATTAAGGTTTATATCACCGATAGGCTTATGCCTACGCCGGTTTTGTCCTTCTGCGTTCGTTATTTTGGGTGTGACGCGGGAATTATGATAACCGCAAGCCACAATCCCGCCGCCTATAACGGTTATAAAGCCTATGGGGCGGACGGCTGCCAGATGAACGAGAGCGATTCGGCACAGGTTTTGCATTTTGCTGAGAAAACCGATATATTCGGAGCGAACTGTGCACTTTCTTTTGAAGAAGGGCTTGAAAAGGGAATAATTGAATATGTGCCCGAAAAGGCTTATGAGGATTATTATGATAAGGTTGCTGCCCTTTGTCTCGAGAGAGATGCTATCGCCAAGGCGGGGCTTAATATCGTTTACACGCCTTTAAACGGAACCGGCAATGAGCCTGTTAGAAAAATGCTTTCAAGAATGGGGATTGAGAACATTTCCGTTGTTCCCGAACAACAAATGCCCGATGGTAATTTTACCACCTGCCCCTACCCCAATCCGGAAATAAAAGAGGCACTAAAATTAGGTCTTGAGCTTTGTAAGCAAAAGGGTGCTGGCCTGCTTGTCGCCACCGACCCGGATGCTGACAGAGTCGGAATTGCTGTTTTGGCAAAGGACGGAGAGCTTAAGCTCATGACGGGTAACGCTGTCGGCGTGCTGCTTTTAAATTATATTGCATCGCGCAAAAAAGAAAGCGGCACCATGCCAGAAAATCCTGTTGCCGTGAAATCTATCGTTACAACCGCCCTTGCAGAGCGGGTTGCCGAGTCCTTTGGCATTGAGATGAGAAATGTTCTCACAGGCTTTAAGTATATCGGCGAGCAGATAAGGCTATTAGAGGAAAAAGGCGAGCAGAACCGATTTGTATTGGGCTTTGAGGAAAGCTATGGTTACCTTTCGGGCAGCTTTGTCCGAGATAAGGATGCTGTTATCGCCTCCCTTCTTATCACAGAAATGGCAAGCTTTTATAAGATGCAGGGGAAAACGCTGCTTGATGTCTATGCCGAGATTGAAAATAAGTTCGGTGTTTATCATCATGCGGTAGATAGCTTTACCTTTGAAGGCGCAAGCGGCATGAAGAAGATGCAGGGCATTATGGAATCTCTGCGGCAAAACCCGCCTGCCGAGCTGTGCGGTTATAAAACCCTCTCGGTCAGCGATTATAAAACCTCGGTTACTACCGATGTTTTAAGCGGAGAAAAAACAAAAATACCGCTTCCCTCTGCCGATGTTTTGGAGTTTAGGCTTGAAAATAATTGTTCGTTTATTGTGCGTCCGTCGGGCACTGAACCCAAAATCAAATTTTATTACACCGTTGTTTCGGATAGTAAGCAAAAGGCAGAGGAAATTTGCAAGGGCTTTGCGGCTTGTGCGAAAAGCATGGCACAATGATCAAAAGCTGCTTGATTTTTGAGCGGATTTTTGAAAGGAAAGGGAAACATGAAAAGAATTGCTGTTATCACAGGTGCTTCCTCGGGAATAGGTTGGGAATTTGCAATACAGCTCGATAAGCAAGAAACGTTTGATGAAATTTGGCTTATTGCCCGCCGTGAAGGCAGGCTTACAGAGCTTGCTTCAAAGCTGCGCTCGCCTGCGAGGGTTATTCCCCTTGATCTAACCGAGTATCAAAGCTATGATAAATTTAAAGAGCTGCTTGAGCAGGAAAATCCTCAAGTCGAGGTTCTTATAAACTGCTCGGGATACGGAAAGTTCGGGCGTTATGATGATATTCCTGTTGCTGATGCTCTCGGAATGATCGATCTTAATGCCCGCGCTCCTGTTGCGCTCACAGAATATGCTCTGCCTTATATGCAGCGCGGCGCCCGCATTTTGCAGATAGCTTCCATTGCGGGCTTCCACCCCATTCCCTATCTGAATGTTTATGCCGCAACCAAGGTTTTCCTTTTAAACTATTCCCGTGCATTAAATTACGAGCTTAGAGACCGCGGAATCACCGTTACGGCGGTGTGTCCCGGTTGGACCAAAACCCCCTTCTTCGATGTCGCAACAAACGGCGGAACCAAAAAGGAGGTTACCAAGTATACCGGAATGAGAACCGCTGAGGAAATGGTTGAAAAAGCGCTCAAGAAAAGCCGCGCAGGCAGCGATATTGCCGTTTTAGGCTTTCAGAATAATGCGCACAGATTTTTGGCTAAAATCGTGCCTTACAGCGCTATTATGAAAATTTGGGATAAGATAAGAAAGTGAGAAACAGAAAAAACAGGCTGCCGTGGGAGACACTTCGTAAAGAAGTTGTCTCTCACAGTTTTTATATTGGCAAAATAAATGACACTTTGCACAGAGGTCGTGAAAGTGTCATAGTGGGTTACATGCTTTGAGAA
>JAZQMT010000052.1:0-3052 GCA_045543635.1 Oscillospiraceae bacterium
CAACTCCTTGGCCCACAGAACGACATGGCTACGATCCGACTTCCATCGCCGCCGAGACCCCAGAATTTGCACTCGATTGTGCCTGCTGCTGCAGTGTTGGGGGAGGGTTTCTCCTCAAGGGAAAGACCTGTTACATCGTCAACGATGCCGAGGGTGAACTGTGTTTTAGGAGCATCCTTCTTAAGCTCTTCAAAGATAGCGAAGATGCTTGAGGGAGGAGTATCTTTAGATCCGAGACCATAACGGCCGCCGATGATCTCAAACTTCTTGCCCATAGTAGCGCAAGCAGTAACAACATCCATATAAAGAGGCTCGCCGAGAGCACCGGGCTCCTTAGTTCTATCAAGAACAGCGATCTTCTTAACAGTTTCGGGAATAGCTTCAACAAGCTTTTCTGCCGAGAAGGGACGATAAAGGCGAACCTTAACAAGACCAACCTTTTCGCCTGCGGCGTTCATATAATCGATAACTTCCTCTGCAACGTCACAGATGGAGCCCATAGCGATGATAACACGCCCTGCATCAGCAGCACCATAGTAGTTAAAGAGCTTGTAATCTGTGCCGAGTTTGGCATTAACTTTATCCATATACTCTTCAACGATAGCGGGAACCGCATCATAATATTTATTGCAAGCCTCACGGTGCTGGAAGAAAATGTCTCCGTTTTCGTGAGAACCGCGCATTACAGGGCGTTCGGGGTTAAGAGCGCGCTTTCTGAAAGCTTCAACAGCGTCCATATCGACCATCTCTTTGAGATCATCAAAATCCCAAACCTCGATCTTTTGAATCTCGTGAGAGGTTCTAAAGCCATCAAAGAAGTTTAAGAAAGGAACGCGGCTCTTAATAGCGGCAAGGTGTGCTACGGCACCAAGGTCCATAACTTCCTGAGTGTTGGTCTCAGCAAGCATTGCGAAACCGGTCTGACGGCAAGCATAAACGTCAGAATGGTCACCGAAAATGTTAAGAGCATGGCTGGCAACGCAGCGAGCAGAAACATGGAAAACTGCGGGAAGAAGCTCACCGGCAATTTTATACATGTTGGGGATCATCAGAAGAAGACCCTGCGATGCGGTGTATGTAGTGGTGAGAGCACCTGCGTTAAGTGAACCGTGAACAGTTCCTGCTGCACCTGCCTCGGACTGCATCTCGGATACCTTTACCGTTGTTCCGAAAATGTTTTTAAGGCCACTTGCAGACCACTGGTCAACATAGTCAGCCATGGGGCTGGACGGAGTAATAGGATAAATGCCCGCTACTTCTGTAAACGCATAGGATACATGCGCGGCGGCATTATTACCGTCCATAGTTTTCATTTTTCTTGCCATTTTATATCCTCCTTAATATAAATAAAAACAAGTGATAATAACAGCATCATATGCCCGCAAAGAGGCATGATACTACATATAATAGAATAGCATTTTTCTTTTAAAAAGTAAATAGTATTTTTTGGACTTTTTTCGATTTTCAGGCAATTTTTTGTGTTTTATTTTGTTCTTTTTCCTGCATTATCATAGATAAAACAAAAAATGTTGAAAAATTCATATTTTTTTGCTAAAATAAAGTTAAGTTTATAATGATTTTCGCTTTTAAACGGGCAAAATAAAACACAGATTATCATTTAGCGAAACGGAGATGCTATTCTTGGAAACTTTTATTATTTTAATCTGTGCCATTCTGCTTTTTATCCTTCTGATATTCCTCTCATGCGGAGCAATTGTTTTCCGCATTGCCTGTTCGAGAAACGGCAAGCTGGTTTCAAAAATCATTTCATCCGGATATGAAAAAGTATACAAAGAATATCCTGAAATAGCCGAAGGGCGCAACAGACTTACAAGCCTCGGAAAGCGTGAAATCACGATACAAAGCTATGACGGCACGCAATTGACGGGCTATCTGCTTTGCGGAAATAATCACAATCGGACCATCATCTGTGTTCACGGATACCATAGCGGTCCTGCACATGATTTCGGTGCCGCGGTGGAAAAACTCTTGGAGTCGGGCGATCTTTTACTCATTGACCAGCGGGCACACGGAAAGAGCGGCGGCAAATATATTACCTTTGGTGTTCGCGAATGTCGTGACTGCAAAGCATGGGCACAATGGCTTTTACAAGAAAAAGGAGCCGATCATCCCGTTTATTTAGATGGGGTTTCTATGGGTGCCACTACTGTTCTCCTGGCAAGCAGTTTAGAGCTTCCTCCCAATGTAAAAGGCATTATTGCGGATTGCGGCTTCACCTCTCCTGAGGATATTTTAGGTGATATTACCGGCAAAGTAATAAAAATTAATCCCACCATTCTTTTAAAAAGCACCGATATATTTTGTAGGGTTTTCGCAAAATTTTCGCTTTATGAAATGAGCACCACACGTGCTATGCAACAAAACCGTCTACCCATTCTTTTTGCACACGGAACAGCAGATAACCTTGTGCCTTACAGAATGACACAGCAAGCTTTTGATGCCTGCACTGCGCCGAAATACCTGGTTCTTGCAGAAAATGCCGAGCATGGTATGAGCTATTTGATTGAACGGGAACGATATACCAAGGCAATCGCAGACCTGTTTGCTGAGTGCGAAAAAAGTGCGTAAATAAAAGGTGAACACAACATGGTAGTGCACAACATTCCCCCGCTTTATAACCAAAATTCCGAAATTCTCATTTTAGGTTCCTTCCCTTCTGTGAAATCGCGGGAGGCACAGTTTTTCTACGGGCACCCGCAAAACCGTTTTTGGTGCGTTTTGGCAGCGGTTTTGGGCTGTGAAGTCCCAAAAACGATAGCCGAAAAACAGGAGCTGCTGCTTTCACACCGCATTGCACTGTGGGATGTTATTGCAAGCTGCGAGATCGTTGGAAGCTCGGATTCAAGCATTAAAAACGCTGTACCGAATGATATTTCGGTTGTCTTAAACGGCAGCCGTGTAAAAAGGATTTTTGTCAACGGAAAAACCGCTGAAAAATACTACAACAAATATATTTTTCCGAAAATTAAAATTGCGGCAACTGCCCTGCCATCCACAAGCCCAGCAAACGCCGCCTTTTCAATTGAAAGCT
>JAZQMT010000053.1:0-10763 GCA_045543635.1 Oscillospiraceae bacterium
AATATCACTGCGTAGCAATAGAACTCGCCGCAAGGCGAATAAAACTGGGGTTGTGTCCTTACGGATACAACCCCTTTTCAGCAGATGTTTTTTAGGCACTTTATGCAACAACACGGACCTTTAAGGGATGGATAGTGGTTCCATAGGGGGTTTTAACACCGACAAATATAACAAAGGAACCGGGGCGTTTTCCTATTACATAGCATCCGTTATGACTCTTTTTGTATTTTCCTGTTTCTTTATCGCGGGTAAAAGCTGCCATAGGATTGTTTTTTGCATCAAAGTTTAAGGTATAGTCAAAAAAATAGGTATGCTCCTTTAAGCTTTTTCCATAATCAGACATTTCTAAAAAAGATTCTTTTCCTACCGTTATTTCTACCGTTTCGGTGCTTTTCCACAGTCTGTGATCCACAAAAGAGTTATCCGAGGACTGCGGAATGTCCGAAGAAGAGGAAAAAACACTTTGGTTGCTTGAAAAGTAAGAAGGATCTTCTTCAACAAACAGGTAGAGTTTATCAGACCACCTATGCCCGTGCTCATCTTCTGCTTCGATATACAGCTCCACCTGTCCCTTACTTATGCCAATAATATAACAGCCCTCATTAGTCCATTTCAGCCTGCCGCTATCATTGTGTTCTGCAAATTCTGCATAAAATTGGTTGCTGAGCCTGTATGTGATGTTTTTTATGCCTTTTGCAAAATCACTTATTTCTATGAGAACTTCTTTTCCTGCCTTTATGCGGGTATGAACCGAGTTGCTCCACATATTCGGGTGTAAGGGACATGTTTCTGATTTATTTTGGCTTGAAATTTGTGTGCTGTTATCGCCCCGTGAGGCTGATGATGTTTCGGTGGCATCAGAGGGGGCGGATTCTGATAAAACGGACTCGGAGGATTCGGATAGTTTAGACGAGGTTTCGGACGCAGTTAAATTCACGGAAGCTGCGGCTTGGGTTTCTTTTTGCGAGAGGGAGCTTGTGCTGTTTGTGTTTGCCTTGGTGCATCCTGTAATAATAAGGCATATAGAAAGAATAAGGAAAACAGAAATAATTTGCTTCATAGTATTACACTCCCTTTGAAAAAACAAAAACGGCTGAAAAACTTCAGCCGCATAAAAGCGAAAAATATTTTATTGCGACTGAGAGGATATGGGGTGGTGCATTTGTCGGTCACAAGTACTTTACAACTGTATTTTACCAAAAAAATGCACAATAGTCAATAGTTTTGCAATATGGTCTTATACGCTGAGAGGCGGCAAATTGTGTGGGAAAAGAAAAATAAAAAAGTGCTTGCATTTTTTGTAAGTCGGTGGTATACTATATGCGTAATATCATGAAAGGTTAAAGAGTGGGTCGCCCCGCTCTTTTGTTTTTGTAAGGAGGAAACTATGGGAAAACGCACAGGTAATACCGCTGAAACGGTGCGGGACATTGTTTTGCCGGTCTGCGATGAGATGGGCTTGAAACTTTGGGATGTTACCTTCGAAAAAGAAGGGGCGGACTGGTTTTTAAAGGTCCTTGTCGAGAAAGAGGGGCAAAGCATTGATATTAATGAATGTGAGGCTTTCAGCCGCCGCATTGACCCGCTTATTGATGAAAAAGATCCTATTGACCAGAGCTATTATTTAGAGGTTGGCTCACCCGGTCTGGGAAGAAGGCTTCGGACAGATGAACATTTTAAAAGATATGTAGGCGACGAGGTTTATGTGCGCTTCATTCGCCCTGACAGTGCAGGCAGAAAAGAGCTTGAGGGAGTGCTTGCAGCTTTTGGCGGAGGAGAGATAACGGTTAAAGTTGAAGATATACAAGAAACGGTCCGCCTTGCAGACACGGCTTTTGTAAGACTATGCGATGATAAAGAATAATAAAATGTTTTGGAGGAGAACGGAAAAATGAATAACGAATTTTTTGAGGCACTCAGTATTCTGCAACAGGAGAAGGGTATTGATGCGGACAGTTTGCTTGAAAAGATAACGGTTGCTATTGAGAACGCGGTCAAGAAGGATTTCGGCGAGCCTGAAAACATCATTATTGATATTAACCCCGAAACCAGAAAATTTACTGTTGCTATTCGCAAAGAGGTCGTTGAAACGGTTGAAAATCCCAAAGCTGAGATTACGCTTGATGAAGCACTTACCTACAGCAAAAGAGCTAAAATCGGCGGTCACGTTGACATCAAGATCAAAACCAAGGATATGGGCAGAATTGCTGCACAGAGCGCAAAGCATGTCTTCCGTCAGGGCATTAAAGAAGAGGAGCGCATGAACACCTTTAAGGAGTATCAAAGCAAGGTGCATGAGCTTATCACCGCTAAGGTTGTAGGCGAGGATGCAGCTCGCGGTTCATTCACTCTGGATATGGGTCAGGGTGAGCTTATGCTGCCCCGAACCGAGATGATTCCGGGTGAGAATTTTTCGGTCGGTGATACTGTTCGGGTTTATGTCGTTGATGTTAAACGCAATTTGGAAAAGACCTCGCGTCCGCCTAAAATCATGATTTCCAGAACCCACCCCGGTATGGTAAAACGCCTGTTTGAGTTGGAAGTTCCCGAAATTTATGATGGAACGGTTGAAATCAAATCCATTTCGCGTGAGGCAGGTTCCAGAACCAAAATGGCAGTTTACAGCCGCGATGAAAATGTGGATGCTGTCGGTGCCTGTATCGGTGCAAAGTCTATTCGTATCGATAATGTGGTAAGCGAACTGGGCGGCGAGAAAATAGACATCGTGAAATACAGTGAGGACCCTGTTGAGTTTATCACGGCAGCCCTCTCACCTGCAAAACATATAACCAAGGTCGAAATTCTGGAAAATGATGAGGAAGATGTTAAGGCGTGCCGCGTTACCGTTGCCGATAATGAGCTTTCTCTTGCAATCGGCAATAAAGGTCAGAATGTTCGCCTTGCCGCGAGACTGACAGGATATAAAATAGACATTCGTCCTGAAAGCGGATTTTACGGCGAAAACTAAAACTTAAACCATTTTGGAGGGATTTTGATATGGCAGTGAAAAAGGTGCCCATGCGCAGCTGTTGCGGCTGCAAAGAAAAGAAGCCTAAGCGCGAGCTCATTCGCGTGGTTCGCTCACCCGAGGGAGAGGTTTCCTTTGATATAACGGGGAGAAAATCCGGCCGCGGCGTTTATCTGTGTCAAAGCAAAACCTGCCTTTTAAAAGCAATCAAGAGCAAAGCTTTAGCACGTTCTCTTGAATGTGAGATCCCTGATGAGGTTTACACAAAGCTTGAGGGGGAAATCGAAAAAAATGAATGATGCATTTCTCCTTTCGCTTGGCATTTGCAAGCGTGCAAAACGGCTTGTTTTCGGATTTGAAACCGTTAAAACCGCTATGCAAAAGGGCGAAGCGATTCTTGTTATTTCCGCGAGAGACCTTTCGGAAAAAACACAAAAAGAGCTGTGTTTCCTCTGTGAAAAAATGGAAACCGAGCTTATTTCCACAGCGTATGATATGAAAACGCTGGGCGGCAGTATCGGAAAGATGACAGGCATCATTGCTGTTACCGATGAGGGCTTTGCCGCTATGCTGAAACAGAAACTTGGTAATCAGGAGGCTATCAAATGATCGTAAAATATAAATTAAGCGAGCTTGCAAAGGATTTAAATGTTGAGAGTAAGGAAATTATTGCCCTGCTCTCTGAGAATTCCAAAGAGCCCAAAAAGACAGGCAGTACATTAAATGAGCAAGAGCTCAATATTGTTTTTGAACATTTCACCAAAAAATTTGCGCTCAAAACGCTGGATGCCTATTTTGCCGAGGGAGAAAAGCGCGAGGAGAAAAAGAAAGAGCGTGCTGCTCTTAAAAATGCAAAACAAAAATCAGAGCAAAAGCCTGTTGAAAATAAAACAGAGCAAAAGACTCAAGATAAGCCTGTAGAAAAGAAGGCAGAACAAAAGGCTCCCCAAAAGAAGGCAGAGAAGGTAGAACTCAAGGAGCCTGAAAAGAAAGCAGAAAAGCCTGTTCAAAAGCCGCAGGTGAAGAAGACGGAGCCAAAACCGCAGGAGAAAAAGGCGGAGGCCAAGCCTCAGAAAAAAGAGGAACCTCGTCAGAAAAAGCCGAAAGAAAAGTTTGAGAATGTTATTCGCACCCGCAACACCGAGACCATGGAGGTCAAAAAGGATGTTCGCAAGGTCAACACACGTACCGACTTTGTGGAGCTCGACAAATATAATGAGAAATATGAGCGTATTGCTCCCAGCAGCTCCTATAATTCCGACCATATGCAGAGAAAACAGAAGCTGACTCAGAAATCCCAGCAGAGGGGTAAACCCGCATCCTCCAAGAGAGAGACTGAGGCTGATAAGCTGCGCCGTATTCAGGCTCAGCAGCAGAAAAAACATCAGCTTAAGATCACCATTCCTGAGGAAATTGTTGTTTCCGAGTTAGCTATGCGCCTTAAGGTTACCGCTGCAGAGGTCATTAAGCGCCTTATGCTTCTCGGCGTTATGGCGACGAATAATCAAACCATAGATTTTGATACCGCTTCCATGGTGGCTATGGAGCTGGATGCCAAGGTGGAAAAAGAGGTTGTTGTTACCATTGAGGAACGTCTCATTGATGATTCTACCGATTCCGAGGAGAGCTTGAAGCTTCGTTCTCCTGTTGTCGTTGTTATGGGGCATGTTGACCATGGTAAAACCTCGCTGCTTGATGCTATTCGCAACACCAGCGTTACCACAACCGAGGCAGGCGGTATCACCCAGCATATAGGTGCTTATAAGGTAAAAGCAAGCGGCAGAGAGATCACTTTCCTGGACACCCCCGGTCACGAAGCATTTACTGCCATGCGTGCCCGCGGTGCACAGATCACCGATATTGCGATCCTTGTTGTTGCGGCGGACGATGGTATCATGCCGCAGACAGTCGAAGCTATCAACCATGCCAAAGCAGCGGGAGTCAGCATTATTGTTGCAATCAATAAAATGGATAAGCCCGAAGCCAACCCCGAGAGAGTTAAGCAGGAATTAACCGAGCATGAGCTGGTTCCCGAGGAGTGGGGCGGCGATGTTATTTGCGTGCCCGTTTCGGCAAAGGAGCACACCGGTATTGAGGAGCTGCTTGAAATGGTTATTCTCACCGCCGATGTTAAGGAACTTAAAGCAAATCCCGACCGTCTTGCAAAGGGTGTTGTCATCGAAGCTAAGCTTGATAAGGGCAGAGGCCCTGTTGCAACCGTTCTTGTGCAGAATGGTACCCTGAAATCGGGGGATATTATTATTGCGGGAACTGCCGTCGGCAGGGTTCGCGCCATGATTGATGACAGAGGCAGAAAGGTTTCTGAGGCAGGTCCCTCTACTCCTGTTGAAATTGTGGGTCTCGGTGAAGTTCCCAGCGCGGGCGATGTCTTTAACGCAGTTGAGGATGAGCGCCTTGCAAGAGAACTGGTTGAAGAAAGAAAACAAACCGAGAAGGAAGAAAGATTTTCCGCCTACCAAAAGGTTACTTTGGATAACCTCTTCAGCCATATTGCCGAGGGCGAAATGAAGGAGCTTTCTATTATTGTCAAAGCCGATGTTCAGGGCTCTGTTGAGGCTGTTCGCCAATCCCTTGAAAAGATCACCAATGAGGAAGTGCGTGTGCGCGTTATCCATGGTGGCGTCGGTGCTATCAGCGAATCGGATATTATGCTTGCCGATGCTTCCAATGCAATTGTTGTCGGCTTTAATGTCCGCCCCGACCCCCTTGCGGATGAAATGGCAAAGGAAAAGGGCGTTGACATGCGCACCTACCGTATTATTTATGACTGCATCGAGGAGATCGAGGCAGCCATGAAGGGTATGCTCGCACCGAAATTCCGCGATGTTGAGCAGGGTAGAATTGAAGTCCGTCAGGTCTATAAGCTCTCCAGCGTTGGAACGATTGCGGGATGCTATGTTACCTCGGGTAAGGTCACCCGCCATTCTAAAATTCGCGTTGTGCGTGATGGTATCGTTATTTCGGAAGACGAGATCGGCTCGCTGCGCAGATTTAAGGATGATGTCAAAGAGGTCGCCTCTAACTATGAGTGCGGTATTTCTCTTGAGAAATTTAATGACATCAAGGAAGGCGATATTTTTGAAGCCTTCATCACCGAAGAGTATCAAGACTAATTCGGAAAGGATTTTTAATTACAAATGGGAAAAAGTTATCGAACCGATCAATCGGCAGAAGATATTAAATATGCTTTGGTTGAAATTCTCAGGCATATTAAGGACCCCCGTGTTTCTCAGCTCTTAAGTATCGTTCATCTTGACCTTGCGAGGGATCTCTCGCAGGTCAAGGTGTATGTAAGCGCACTTGAGGGTAAGGAGAAAACGCTTGAGTCGGTCAAGGGGCTTAAATCGGCGTCAGGTTATGTCCGCCGCGAGCTTTCACAGCGGGTAAAGCTCAGAAACACCCCCGAGGTTATTTTTATTGCCGATAATTCTATCGAGCAAAGTGCTCATATTAACAGAATTATTCACGATTTGAATCGGGATAATGATTGATAGACGGAGGAAATCATGTCAGACATAAAAAAGGCAGCAGAACTGCTGCTTGAGCGGGACGATATTGTTATCCTCACCCACCAGAATCCCGACGGAGACACACTCGGCTCTGCCTTTGCCCTGTATGAAACACTTACTGCGCATGGGAAGCGGGTGCGTGTGGAGAATGAGAAACCGATCCCCAAAAAATATGCATTTCTGTATGAAGCCTATAAAAAACAGGAGTTTGAGCCTAAATGCATCGTTGCAGTCGATATTGCTTCGACCTCACTTTTCGGAAAGGGGCTTGAACACTTTGCAGATAAGGTGGATCTTTGTATCGACCATCATAAATCAAACACAGACTATGCCAAATTTACGCTTTTGAGAACCAATGTAGCTGCTGCATGTGAGATAGTCTATGATGTAATCATGCAAATGGACGGACAGGTATCGGATCAGGCGCTTTTATGCCTTTACACCGGTATCAGCACCGACTGCGGCTGTTTTAAATATTCAAACACCACCGCCAAGGCACATAATATTGCCGCACAGGCAATTGAACGCCGCCTTGATGTTTACAGTGTAAACCAGCTTATGTTTGAGAGCAAGAGCCGCGCTCAGCTCGATATTGAGCGCAAAGCTCTCCATAATCTTGAATTTCATTATAATGGCAGATGTGCTCTTGTTGTTATCCCTCTCGATCTTCTTGAAGAAACCGGTGCCGATGAATGTGATCTAGATGCTCTGCCGGCAATGACAAGGCAGATACAGGGCGTTGAGGTCGGAGTGGTGATTAAAGAGCGCTCCAAAGGAGAATTTAAGGTATCGCTGCGAACAGGAAAACACCCCGATGCCAGTGCCATTTGCTCTGAATTCGGCGGCGGCGGACATGTCGGTGCCGCAGGCTGTACTTTATATGGAGAAGCAGCTGATGTCAAAGACCGGATTATAAAAACAATAGGACGGTATTTATGAAAGACGGAGTTCTTTTAATAAATAAACCTGCAGGCTTCACTTCCTTTGATGTTATCGCAAAGCTGCGCGGTATTTTAAAGGAGCGCAAGCTCGGGCATGGAGGAACGCTCGACCCCAATGTAACGGGTGTACTGCCGGTTTTTGTCGGTAGAGCTACCAAGGCTATTGATTTGGTGTCGCGGCAGGAAAAGAAATACACGGCTACCTTTCGTTTAGGAATCGAAACCGATACGCAGGATATATGGGGCGAAATGATAGACCAAAGGGAGCCCGAAAGAGATATACAGCTCATTCGCGAGGCAGTGCTTTCCTTTAAAGGCGAGCAGGACCAGCTGCCGCCTATGTATTCTGCCCTTCGTATAAACGGCGTGCGGCTTTATGACCTTGCAAGAGAAGGAAAACAGGTCGCGCGCGATAGTCGCCGTATCACTGTTTATGAAATAGATTTTGAGGGTAAAACCGAAAATGAGGATGAATATCGTTTTTCGCTTCATTGCTCCAAGGGCACCTATGTTCGCACTATTTGTGCAGATATTGGGGAAAAGCTCGGCTGTAAAGCCGCAATGACCTCACTTGTCAGAACACAGGCAATGGGGTTTAATCTTGATGCCTGTGTAACGCTTCAGGAGGTCGAAGCACTCGCAAAAGAGGGAAAAGCAGATAAACTTGTGCGCCCTGTGGAGGAATTATTTTCCGATCTGCCGCCGATATTCTTAAATGAAAAGCTTACCCGCCTTTATAAAAACGGAGTTGGGCTTGATCCTAAAAGGGTAAGCGGTGTTATTTATGACAGTGCCTATAAAATAGCCGATTATATGCGATACTGCGTGTTCGGTGCGGACGGGCAGTTTATCGGGATCGGATATGTTGATTATGAAAAAAGAGAATTTCGGTCAATTAAAATGTTTTTTAGTGAGGAAAAGCAGTAATATGAAACGATTTACCCTGCAAAATGAGAGCAGCAGCCCATGCGTTATGGCACTCGGATATTTCGATGGCGTGCATTTGGGTCATCGTGCTGTTATAGAAAAAGCTGTGAGTGAGGCAAAAGCTCGCGGCATTCTTTCTGCTGTTTTCACCTTTACAGAGCAGGGAAATTGCAAACGCAAAAAGGCAGAGGCAGGAGAAATTTATACACCTGCCCACCGTTGTGAGCTTTTTGAAGAAATGGGCGTTGATTTTGTGGTGATGCCCGATTTTTCCGATTTCTGTTCCCTTTCCCCGCAAAAGTTTGTGGAAATTTTATGCAGCCGCTTTGGTGCAACAGCCTTTAGCTGCGGAAATGATTTTCGATTTGGCAAAAATGCTGCCGGCACAGCCGAGCAGCTTATCTGTTTAGCAAAAGAGCAAGGCTTTGAAACCTATGTGCTCGATGAGGTGTGCATAGATAATGTCCCTGTCAGCTCAACGAGAATTCGAAAGCTGCTTTTGCAGGGCGATATAAAAAAAGCAAATTTCCTGCTTGGGACACCTTATAATATTTCAGCCGATGTAGTCGGCGGTAAGCATCTTGGCAGGGCAAGGTTGTATCCTACTATCAATCAGTCCTTTTCATCGACAAGTGTTATTCCCAAATTCGGGGTGTATGCTTCAAGGGTGTGCATGGAGGATAAAATAATGCCCGCTGTCACCAATATCGGCGTTTGTCCGACATTTGAGGGACAAACAGAACCTACCGCCGAAACCCATATCATAGATACGGAGGTAGACCTCTACGGAAAAAAAGTTAAGGTAGAGCTTTTGGAATATTTGCGTCCTGAACAGAAATTTCAAAGCGTAGAGGCGCTTAAAGAGCAAATTTCTGTTGATATTGAGTCTGCAACAAGCATAAACAAAGTATAAAAAGGCGGTGAGTTTGGTGACAGCGGTCAAAAGCTTTTTTGCAAAATATGTAAAAGGCGAAAGTGCAGAAGAAACTGCCGTTATGCTCGCAGTCATCAGTATTTTCCTGCCTTTTTATATCTCGGCGGCTGTACTGCTTGCGGTAACTGCTCGCTCGGTGATTTTGCATAAAACGCGTAAAAAGATGTTTTCGGGGCTTGACAGTAAGCTGCTTTTGGCTTTTTTTGTCTTAAATGCTATAACCCCTTTTCTTTATCGGAATTTTTATGGGGTTGCCTGCTTTTTCGGTATTTGTGTTATTTTGATATTCGCACTTTATCTGCGCAGCGTTATGACAGAGGATCTTTTCTCCCGAATAGCTGATACATCAGCTTTTATGAGCATCTGCTGCGCCGCTGTGTCAACTTTTATCAGCGATCCTGCGCATGATATGCGCTCGCCGGCGGTTTTCTTTAACCCGAATTATTACGGTGCGATGATAACCTTTGTTATCATACTCTGTACATACAGGCTTATTTCAAGAGAAGGTAACCGATTTTTTTTGATAGCAGCAATTTTGGCAAATATTTATGGTCTTTTGCAAGCTGATTGTCAATCTGCATTTTTTGCAATCGCTTTCGGTGTTTGGTTGTTGCTCCTTTTTAAAAAGTGTTGGAAATCCTCTGCGCTCGTAACTGTTTTGGCACTGCTCGCAGTTATTTTCCTCCCGCATTTGACCTTTATCATGCCTCGTATTTCGGGCGCGTGGGAAAATATTATGAAACGTGCGGATATATGGCAGGCGGGAATAAAAGCCTTTCTGGAAACGCCGATTTTGGGCAGAGGAATGATGGGGTATAAGCAGATTTGGTATGCTTTCGGCGGTCCTCAAAATAATCACTGCCACAATTTGTTTATTGATATGCTGCTGTCTTTCGGCATTATAGGCAGTATTCCGCTCCTTTGGTTTGTTATTCGTAATTTAGCCGCCGTAAAGGGTAAAAAAACAGCGCCGCTTATATTGGCGCTTTTGGCAAGCGTCCTGCTTCACGGTATGGTCGATATAACGCTTATCTGGATACAAACCGGCGCGTTTGCAGTAGTTTTACTTTCTGTTCCCTTTGCAAATAAAGAAGAATAAAAGGCGGGAGGGCATTAGCGTGATACTCCAAACGGAGTATCACGCAACTCTATTCGCCTGCGGCGAGTGATATTGCTACGCAGTGTTATTCGGCTTTCAGCCGAGTGTTATTTGCTTCGCAAGTTATAGGCGAATAGAATATCACTAAGCCCAATGGGCTTAATATCACTTTCGCAAAGCGAAAATATCACGCTGACGATAGTCAGCATATCACTTAACAGACAAAAAAGAACGAGAGCAAGAATAAAAGGACGTTTTTCCTTTTACTCTTGCTCTGTTTGTTATTGTAGATGAATTGATGCTCCTTTTTGTTTATGTGATTTTAACCTTTTTATGCTTCTTTAGCCGCCTTGATCGCTTCTAT
>JAZQMT010000054.1:0-5295 GCA_045543635.1 Oscillospiraceae bacterium
AAAGAAAACCACCAGTTCAATACAGAATTGAACTGGTAGCTTGATTCTTTTTAGTGTCTACTAACTATTGACTATTTCATATTAAAAATCCCGCGCTGCTTTTAAAATTTCTTGGTGACAAGATAGAGTGTGAAAAATACACGCCGGTAAACTTAAAAGAGGATAAGGCCAATTAGCCTTATCCTCTTTTTTAAATACCATAAATTTCTTTTAAAAGCTCTGTTATTTCGGCAAGAGACTGCATAATTAAATCAGGCTTATGCGGTCCGTTTATGGCTTCATCAAGAGTTCCTTCGCCTGTCATAACAAATATTGAAGTGGCACGACTATTTTCTGTAACAGCAATGTCGGTATAAAGTCTGTCTCCGACAAACGCAATTTTTTCCTCCTCAAGCCCCGTAATATCCTTAATAAACTCAAGGGTATGAGGAGAAGGCTTTCCGAAAAACTCAGGGTATCTGCCTGTCGAAGCTTCTACAAGCTTTGCAATAGCACCGCAATCAGGCATAAATTTACCGCCTTGTAAGGGACAATTAAGGTCAGGGTTTACGCCGATATAATCTACACCATCCCGCACAAATTGGCAAAAACGGTTTAGTCTGTCATAGCAAAGCGTGGTGTCAAAGCCGAGCACCATTAGATTGGGGTTTTCCTCATCAATCGTTATTCCGCGGGCTTTAAAATTTTCCATAAGGGCGGGGGTTCCGAGTACAAAGGCTCGAGGGTTCTTATAATTTTTCTCTATGTAACGAATGGCAACCTCATTGGAGATGCCTACATCATTATCCCCAACTCCCTCAATGCCCATTTTTTTAAGCTTTTCAGCATACATTTTGGAATTTTGAGAGGAATTATTGGTGTAAAACCGATAATCCTTGCCCGCTTTTTTTACTGTTTTAAGAAATTCGGGTGTAAACGGAAAAAGCTCATTTCCAAGGTAGATAGTGCCGTCCATATCAAGAACGAAACACTCGATATGTTTTAGTTTTTCCTTTTTATAGGAAATATCCTGCGCTTTTGACTGCATGATTGTTTCCTCCAACTCCTATCAGCAATGGGACACACAACATTTTATTTTCTGAGCCCTGCAAGGCTTTCCTGATAAGCCCGCTCTTCATTTGCAAAGCTGATGGGAAAGTGTGACAAGCCTTTTTTTTCATAAATCTTTTGTTCCAAATAAGCGCGCAAATGCGGATTACGCACCAAAAGAGGACCTGCAAGCTGTGTTGCCAAAAGGCCGCCTAAAATCACGCCCTCATCGTTTCTATCCGGGGAGTTACCTGCACCCGACAAAACTCTGAAAAACGGAGAAGTAACTATTGTGGTGCGGCTTTGTTTATTCATAAATCCGATAACGGGAGAGGAGACGAGTGAACAGGTGCAGACAGTATCCACAACAACGCGGCGTTTTTCCTCAAAGGACTCAAAGCCGCAAATTCCGAGACACTCTGTTTCCTCACCGCCGATAGCGGTAATTTTTTTACCCAAAAGTTCAAAACAGTTGCCGCAGAAAAGAGCAAGTCCACCCGCCTCAAGATATGCATTGAAATCCTCTTTTTTAGGTAGAAAATCGCGCAGAACACGGTCTCTGCTGCGCTCGGTGCCTGCGCCCATATATACAAGGTCTGCCTGTGAAAAATCAATTTGGTCCCCAACACTTTTAGAAATTACCTTAACCTCGGCACCGACAGCCTCAATATGGCGCACAAGGCAGCGAATATTGCCGCTGCTACCATACAAATTCATAAGATCGGGATATAAAGAAAGAATCTTTATTTTCATTTTACTTCCTCATTTCTTTTAAAAAGGCAATCCACATTCCTCAGGCGCTGCTGTTTCAACTGCTGAAAGAAGCTTGTCCCTATCTGAGAAGCAGGTAATAACGATTATATCACCCTTGCCCTTTTCAAGCACCGATGCAAGCTCTGTTACATCAAAAACCTGTGTTATTCTCTCTCTGGGAATAGATGTGTACTCAAAGCGATTGGCAAGATCATAGGCATATCTGCCGGCGAGAATTATATTCTTAACGGCAGGATGATCAAGTTTTTCAAAATCAATATCCCAAAGCCAAGAAATTTCACCGGTAAAATATTTTCGGCTGATGGCATCTACCATTATAACAACCGTGCAAGGCTCTTTTGCACTGCGCGCAAGCTCGATAGATTGGTTATAGCTAATAGAATTTTCATGCTTAGAGGTTAAGAGCACGCCGCGGCGCACTCCTGCTTTAAAGCAGGTAAGTCTACCGTTTTTAAGGACATAATTGCTGATAGCGGCAACCGCCTTTTCTTTATCCGCACCCACAAGATCAGCAACCGCAAAAGCGGCAAGGCTGTTATAAACATTATAAATGCTCTTTAAAAAAAGTGAAATATTATATTTTCCGTTAATGGTAGCGACGCCCTCATTTAAATCAAGATTATCAACGCAATACTGAGGCTCTTTTCTTTGATGCCCGCAAGAGGAACAATGATAAGAGCCAATATGAGCATAATGGAAGTAATCATATTCCATGCGCTCTTTACAATTGGGGCAAAAAGCACCGTCATGATAGGCGCCGTCATTCGTTTCATGCGAAAGACTGTTTTTCTCTATACCAAACCAAACCGTTTTCGGATGGTTTTTACCCAAAAGAGACACAAGCGGGTCATCCGCATTTAAAACAAGGGTAGTATCTTGGGATTTTATGCTGTCCAGAATACAATCAAATACCATTTCGGGGTGTCCGTTTCTTGAAAGCTGATCCCTGTAGAGGTTGGTTGCAACATACAGAGTGGGGCTGAAATGCGAAAAGGTGTATCGGGCAAAGCGCTCATCACTCTCAATAATAAGCACCTGTGAACGCACCTTTCCGCTCAGCGTGCAATCATTTAACACAAGCGTGGTAACACCCTCAATTTGATTAGATCCTTCTTTATTATAGGCAACCTTATAACCGCACGCAGACAACACATGGGCAATAAGTTCTACTGTTGACGTTTTGCCATTACTTCCTGTAACCGCTATTACATGGTCACAAAACGAGATTTTACTCAAAATATTTGGATAAAGCTTGAGTGCTATTTTTCCCGGCAGGCTACTGCCTTTTCCAATAAGTTTCCCTACACGGGTTAAAATTTTACAAAGAATGATCACAACTGTTTTTTTCACGCAAACGCCGCCTCAATCTAAAATTTATTTGCTTTGAGCGATGACATCTAAAATACCCGAAACATTCACATTATGATCCATGTCATATTTACCGCAATTAAGCTGTTTTTTCAGTGTTTGCGGAGTGTAAACAGGAACCGTTGCAGAAGGGATCATAGCATTACAGAGTTTGCTTTCAATAACAATACCTGTATCTATTTTTATCTTATAAATCTTTGCTTGCGACAATAATTTTCGCAATACCATTTCATCATTCTGTGCCTTTTTTATAAGGTTTTCGGTTTTTGTTCGTTTGGTTTTATTACCATTGAGAAGAATAAAAACATCATCCCGGTCATTACCGTACAGTTCCCCTTTTTTAGAAAAGCTACAGAGGCTTAAGATGCCAAAACACCCGATTAACAAATGGTCAAAATGATGCTCTGTGCCATCCACCGAAACCGTAACATCCGAAAGTACCTTATATTCACGCAATAACGCAAATCTTTTTAAGATAGATCTTGTTTTACTCATTTTTATATTCCTCCGTTTAAGCATAAATTATTCTGTCACAAGAGTACCGCTCATGCCTTCTCCCATAAGTGAGGAAAGCCGAACAGTTATAAGAGAACCTTCTGCCTCTTTACAATTTTCTATAAAAACAGGAATATACTCTGCGGTGTAACCAAGAACAAATCCATTTTTCTCACGGCTCTCAACCAGCACTTCTGCCGTTTTCCCGATTTTCTCTTGCAAAAGCTCTTTCCGAATACGCTCAGTCTCTTCTATCATGCGATGAGCACGACAACGCTTTACTTCGGCAGAGATTTGTTCGGAAAAGCCTGCTGCACGCGTTCCCTCTCTTATCGAATATGGAAAAACATGCACTTTCAAAAAACGCATTTCACAAACAAAGGATAGCGACTGTAAAAAATCCTCCTCGCTTTCGCCTGCAAATCCAACCATAACATCGGTAGTAACGGTTGCATTTTCAAAAGCGGACCGCAGTTTTTTTACTATCGTTCGATATTCCTCAATCGTGTAATGCCGATTCATGCGTTTAAGTGTTTTATCACAGCCGCTTTGCAACGAAAGGTGAAATTGCGGACAAAAGCTTTTTATTTTTGCAAGGCGGCGAATATCCTCATCTGATATTATTTCAGGCTCAAGACTGCCGAGCCTTATTCTTTTAACACCCGAAACCGCAGCTACCGCTTCCACAGCATCAGTAAGCGTTTTACCGAACTCCTTTCCATAAGAGGAAAGGTCTATCCCCACAAGAACAATTTCACAATGCCCATTTGAAACCAAAGTCTCAACCTCAGAGACAAGCTCCTCAAGCGGTTTAGAACAAATTCTTCCACGAGCGGTAGGAATAATGCAATAACTGCAAAAACGATTGCATCCATCCTGAATTTTAACAAAAGCGCGGGTTCTTTCCGCAAATGAGCTTACCTGCATTTGCTCCATAACACCTTTTGACTCGTGCGGTTTCACAGCAACATAACGCTGTTTTTTCAAAAAGCACTGCTCAAGCAGCTCAATAACACGCATCTTATCTTTTGTTCCGAGCACAATGTCCGCCCCGGCAACCATTTCGGCTTTTTCCGGGAACGCTTGTGGGAAACACCCAATAAGGGCGATAATTGCGTCAGGATTTTTTTTACGCAGATGGCTGACAGCTTTTTTGCTTTTCCCGTCCCCGGTTGCAGTAACGGTACAGGAATTTACGATGCAGGCATCTGCAGGGTGTGAACAATCCACAATTATATGTCCTTTTTGAGCCAGCAATTCACCGATAGCCTGTGACTCATATTGATTTACCTTACAACCGAGGGTATAAATTGCTATTCTCAATTTCCTTTCACCGCATTTCCCTATTTACATTTTTTCACGCCGAGCTTATAACACAAATCTATTTTTATTATATCATTTTTCCTATTTTTTGCAATAGCAATACCCATGTTTGAAACAAATTAAAAGACAAAAACAGAGGCAGCCGTTGAGGCACACTCCGTAAGAAAGTGTGCCTCAGTTATATTCGCCTGACGGCGAGTGATATTGCTACGCAGTGATATGATGCTATGCATCGTGATATTGTCCTGCGGACAGTTTGGGGCGAATATAATATCACAAAAGCCAAAGGCTTTTATATCACTTTTA
>JAZQMT010000055.1:0-2717 GCA_045543635.1 Oscillospiraceae bacterium
CGGTGTAAATAACCCTGACGTTGTTCGCCCCGTTGGCGACATTGACGACAGAGTTAATGTTCTTAGATTTGATCAGGAAGGCGGAAAAAGCCTTGTTCTCGCTAACGTAGGTAACCACCCCGACGTTGTCGGCGGATGCAAGATTTCTGCTGACTGGCCCGGTCTTACCCGCCACACCTTTGAGAAAGCAGTTGACAACACTCGCTGCATCTTCTTCAACGGCTGTCAGGGCGACGTAAACCATGTTAATGTTAAACCCTGGCCTGGCTTCCTTAACGACACCTTCAATGATTTTGACGACGTTTCCCGCGGCTACGGTCACGCAATACATATGGGTAGAGTTGTTGCAGGCGCAATTATGCAGGTCTATGACAAGGTTGCTTATACAGATGTAGATTCTATCCGCTACGCACAGAAGGTGCTTCAGGTTCCTTCCAATATGCCTAAGCCCGAGGAAGTTCCCGAGGCAATCCGCATCAATGAGCTTCACAAGGCTGGCAGAGATGACGAGCTTCCCTATGAGGGTATGATGCTCACAACAATCGTTGCTGAGGCAGGAAGAATGGTTCGCCTTAAGGACGGCCCCGAATCCTTCCCCATGACACTTTCCGCTATTGCAATCGGCAATGTTGTTCTCTCGGGTATTCCCGGCGAGCCCTTTAACGGAATCAGCAAGGGCATTAAAGCCGCTGAAGGCTGGGATCTCATTCTTCCCACCTGTATTACAAACGGCTATGAGGGATATTTCCCCATGATGGATGCTTATGAGCAGGGCGGTTACGAGGCTCGCTCTTCCGGATTTAAGGCTGGCGTTGCAGAACTCATCATTGATGAAGCTAAAAAGCTTATGGAAACCCTTAAATAAAAAAACAAAACTCCTTCAAGGCTTAGCCTTGAAGGAGTTTTTTAGTTGCTTCTTGAATGTCCTAATTTTTTGTACATTGAATTTACTCTGTCTTTAAGTGCTTTGTGCTCGGGGAGAGCGAGCTTGCCATCCTTTTCAAGTATTTCGGCGGCGTATTTCTGCGCTTTTTCGAGTGCTACAGAGTCGGATAGTAAATCAGCGGTGTGCAGAGAGGGAAGTCCGTGCTGTCTGTCGCCGAAAAAGTCACCGGGACCGCGCTGCTGTAAATCGAATTTTGCAATTTCAAATCCGTCACTCGTCTTTGTCATAACAGAAAGTCGAGCCTTTGCATTATCCGATCTGTTGTCCGAAACGAGAATACAATGTGACTGCTCGCTTCCGCGCCCGACTCGTCCTCTTAATTGATGGAGCTGTGAAAGACCAAATCTGTCAGCGTTTTCAATCATCATAATGGTCGCATTGGAAACATCAACTCCGACTTCAATAACAGTGGTCGAAACCAAAATATCAATGCTCCCGCTTCTGAAATCGGTCATAATTGAATCTTTTTCACTCGGCTTCATTCTGCCGTGAAGTAGACCGATTTTGTAGTCCTTGAAATGAACGCATAGCTTTTCATAGTATTCGACTGCCGATTCTATTTCAAGCTCTGATTCTTCAACGGCAGGGCAGACGATATACGCCTGTCTGCCACTTTTTATTTCGTTTTCTATAAATCCAAGAGCTCGAAGTCGTTTATTAGTATCTATAAGATAGGTTTTAACGCTTTTTCGCCCTTTTGGCATTTCGTCTAAAACAGAAATATCGAGGTCACCGTAAATGGTGAGAGCGAGAGAGCGGGGGATAGGCGTTGCCGACATAATGAGTGTGTGCGGAAATTTCCCCTTCGAAATAAGCGATGCTCTTTGAGAAACGCCAAAGCGGTGTTGTTCATCAGCAATTACAAGAGAAAGATTATTAAATTCAACCGCCTTTTCAATAAGTGCATGAGTTCCGCATAAAACCTTTATGTCGCCGCGCGCGGTTGCCTCTAAAATGTTTCTTTTTTCTTTTGCAGTTGTGCTTCCCGTTAGCAAAGCAACAGTAATTTTAAAAGGCTCTAACTGTTTGGAAAGTGTTTTAAAATGCTGGCTTGCCAGTATCTCGGTCGGCGCCATAAAAGCACACTGACCACCGTTTTTGGCAGCCATATAAAAGAGAGCTGCCGCAACCAAGGTTTTTCCGCTTCCGACATCTCCCTGCAAGAGCCTGTTCATACATTTTTCACTCTGCATATCAGAGATTGCTGTTTCAACCGCCTTTGTCTGAGCGTTTGTAGGGGTGAAGGGCAGGGAATTTAGAAATTCGGATATATCGGTATCTTCAAGCTTAAAAGAAGACTGCTGCCTTGCCTTCCTTTTCATTCCCGCCATAGCAAGCTGCAGGCATAAAAGCTCCTCTAAAACAAAGAGCTTTCGCGCCTTATCTGCATCGCCAAGCTTTTTAGGGAAATGAATATCCTCAAAAGCAGTAAAGTTGTTACTAAGGCCTTCTTTTTCAAGAATCTCAGACGGCAGGCAGGTAGCATCAATTTTGCCAAGTCCGTCTAATGCAGAGTGGATATTTGCCGCAATCATTTTGTGTGAAAGCCCCGCGGTTAAGGGATATTGCGGCTGCATAGATGTTGCGGCATTTTTGGGAATAAAAAGCGGAACGGAAAGCTCGGGATAAAAGGGAGTGCCCGAAAGTTTTCCGTAAAATATGTATTCCTGACCCGTTTTGAGCGCTTCAAATGCGTATTTGTTATTGAAAAATGTAATGGTAACAGCATTTTGCGAGCTGTCGCATGCTGTTAGTCTGAAAATTGTCATTC
>JAZQMT010000056.1:0-6258 GCA_045543635.1 Oscillospiraceae bacterium
ATCTTGAAACCGATTGGCATTGCTTTTCCCATAAATAAATTGTTGCTTCTATTCGGGCAGAATCAAATTCTTGCTGGCACAGTTTGTGGTCAATATCCAAGCATATCAGCCCTTGCAAATAGGTCAGCATTTTAAGCTTTTCTGCTAACTGATCAATTTCATCAATATCTTCTATTTTTATTTTAAACATTTTTGCACTCCTTTGTGTTTCTGTTTGAATACATACCATATTATAGTATTCGTTTGAATACTTTTCAAGTGTTTATTCAAATACTTTGATATAATCTACTTAATAAACAAAAAGGAGTAACAAAAATTATGAAGTATTGCTACCAGATATTAAGAGATTTAAGAGAAGATCAAGATAAGACACAAAATGATATTGCACAAGTATTAAAGATAACACGAACTCAATATCACTTATATGAAAGCGGTAAAAGGCAGTTTAAACTTGAACATATTTATAAGTTGTGCTTATATTATGGGGTATCAGCAGATTATGTTCTTGGATTGCCCCGGGAACTTAATTATCCAAATAAATAGGAGCGGCTTGTTGCCCCTATTTAAAAAAAGAAATTTTAAAAAATTTAAAAAAAGACTTGATTTTATATGCAAAATGTAGTAAGATAACAATACTGGCTTTTGGACGATTAGCTCAGCTGGTAGAGCATTCGCTTGACGTGCGAAGGGTCAGCGGTTCGAGCCCGTTATCGTCCACCAGAAATTGACATCCTTCTATGAGAAGGATGTCAATTTTTCTTTATTCCCTTTTCGCTATAAACGAAAAGGGTGCGTGCATTGGAAATAAAAATGGAAAAAAGCTTGCATTGACGGTAACCTTTGTTTTCGGTATAATGAATTTCGGGCAAACGCCCAATTTTTTTGAAAACAGGAGGAAAACAATGAGAAAAGAAAAGAATTTTAAAATTCTGCCGCTTATTCTTGCAGCGTTTATCCTCGTTTTGATAGTAAGCGGATGCAGAACAAATGAGGGGGCTTCCTCGGAGATTTTGAGCAGCTCCACAAGTTCTGAGACAGCGCAAAGCAAGGCAGAAGTATCCTCGGAAATTGCTGTTTCAGAGCCCGATAGCGTTACAATCAGCTCGAATATCTCTAAAACCGAGAGTATAAGCTCAGGGAAAGAGACTGAGCAAAGCAGTTCTTCCAAACAGATGGTTTCGGAAAACAATTCGTCAAAGCAGACAGCTTCCAAAAGCACTGCTTCCAAGCAAGCGGCTTGGAAAAACAGTTCGACTGCTGTGCATACGCACACCTTTAAAACTGAAAAAAGTGAGGCTACCTGCATTGTTTCAGGATATATTAAGAAAACCTGTGCCTGCGGAGAGAGCAGTTATGAGAGAATAAATGCGCTTGGGCATGATCTTGGTGAGTGGAAAATTACCAAGCAGCCTACCGCTACCTCTGAGGGGCAGCGTAAGCGAGTGTGCTCGCGATGCAAATATGAAGCTGTTGAAACGCTTGGTAAGCTCTCGGCAGCAACGAGCAATGAGCAGTTATGTCAGGAGGTATTCCGCCTCGTAAATGAGGAGCGAGCCAAGGCAGGGCTTTCGGCGCTCACTTACTACACAGCCGGTCAGGCGGCTGCAAATAAACGTGCCGATGAGATACAGACTTTGTTTTCACACACCCGACCGAACGGAACAACATGCTTTACGGTTTTTGATGAATTTGGTCTCACAGGCTTTCGATGGTATGCAGAAAATATTGCGATGGGGCAAATAAGTCCCGCGCAGGTTATGAATTCATGGATGAATTCCGAGGGGCACCGAGCCAATATTTTAAGCCCCAATGCTACGGGAATTACCATTGGAGTAAAAAACAATCATTGGGTTCAGCTTTTTGTTGGAGCATAATAAGCAAATCCCGCAGGAAATTCCTGCGGGATTTTAATTTTACTTATCGCAGCAGTCGCAGCATTTGATAAAGCCGTTACCCTCGATGGTCTTAATATCGAATTTAACGGGAATCTTAATTTTAACGCTCTGGGTAACGATGATGCTGCAGTTAGAACCGCAAGGCTCGTGCTCACACTGGATATAAGGCTCGCCGCAGCACTCGGTTTCTATTTTTCCGAGCTTAACATCGGGGCATATCTCAACGGGAACGCTTATATCAACAAACTGAAAAGCATCCTGGTCGCAATCGTGCTTGTGCGGTTTGTCGTGCTTATCGTATTTATCGCACTCGTCACGCTTGCCATACTTGTCATATTCGTCATACTTATCATATTTGTCGCATTTTTCGGGTTTGTCATACTTGTCGCATTTTTCGGGCTTATCAAATTTGTCATACTTATCACACTTATCGGGTTTTTCGTACTTATCACATTTTTCGGGCTTTTCGTATTTGTCACATTTGTCGGATTTGTAGGTGTCCTGAATCAGTGCACCGTCATAGGGATAGGGATTTACATTCATGGCTTAATTCTCCTTTGTTTCATTTGGGGCAAATGCCCCGCTTTTTCAGCGTCATTATCATCATATGGAAAAGGGAGTAAAAGTGTTCCAATTTGTTATTCGCCCAAATCTGTTATTTTTTTCACAGAAATGCGGTTTTTCGCGTTTTTCCCTCTTTACAAAACGGGGAGAAAAATATATAATAAATTTGTATGTGAATTTCGTACAGATAAACCGAAAGGAGTTTCGTAATATGAACTATTCTCAGGAAGTTCAGCACATGTGTCCTCTGGCGAAGGGACCTAAGCATGGCCCCGCACCTATCCCTGAAGAGGGTAAGTGGATACAGGCTAAAGAAATCTCGGACATCTCGGCTTACACGCACGGTGTTGGTTGGTGTGCTCCCCAGCAGGGCGCTTGCAAGCTCTCGCTGAATGTTAAAAACGGTATCATTGAGGAAGCCCTTGTTGAAACCATTGGTTGCTCGGGTATGACTCATTCTGCCGCCATGGCTGCAGAAATTCTCCCCGGCAAAACCATTCTTGAGGCTCTTAACAGTGACCTTGTTTGCGATGCCATCAACACCGCTATGAGAGAGCTGTTTTTACAGATCGTTTATGGTCGCAGCCAGTCTGCCTTCTCGGATGACGGGCTTGTTATCGGCGCAGGCATGGAGGATCTCGGTAAAGGTGAGCGTTCCATGGTTGGTACTATGTATGGTACTCGTGCAAAGGGCGTTCGTTATCTGGAAATGACCGAAGGTTACTGCACCAGAATGGCTATTGACGAAAATGACGAGGTCATTGGTTATGAGTTTGTTTCCCTCGGAAAAATGACCGACTTTATTAAGAAGGGCATGGAGCCTAACGAGGCTTATGAGAAATCTAAGGGTACATACGGAAGATTTGACGAGGCGGTCAAGTATATTGACCCTCGTAAAGAATAATGGAGGTGCGCTGAAATGAGTTTATTTGAAGGTTACGAAAGAAGAGTAGACAAAATCAACGCTGTCCTCAAAGAGTATGGCATTTCTTCTATCGAGGAGTGCAAAGAAATCACTCTTGCAAAGGGAATTGACTGCGACAAAATTATCCGCACCACCCAGCCCATCTGCTTTGAAAATGCTGTTTGGGCTTACACCGTCGGCTCTGCTATTGCGATCAAAATGGGCTGCACCAAGGCTGCGGATGCTGCTGCCGCTATCGGTATCGGCTTGCAGGCATTTTGTATTAACGGTTCTGTTGCCGAAAACCGCAAGGTTGGTCTCGGTCACGGAAACCTCGGAAAAATGCTTTTAAGCGAGCAGACAGAGTGCTTCTGCTTTTTGGCAGGTCACGAATCCTTTGCTGCTGCAGAGGGTGCTATCAAAATCGCTCTTAATGCGAACAAGGTTCGTCAGAAGCCTTTAAGAGTTATCTTAAATGGTCTGGGCAAAGATGCCGCTTACATTATTTCGAGAATTAACGGGTTTACCTATGTTGAAACCGAGTTCGATCCTTACACCGAGGAAGTTAAGGTTATCGAGGAAAAAGCCTTCTCCAAAGGTCCCCGCGCTGATGTTAAGTGCTACGGTGCCGATAATGTTCCCGAGGGCGTTGCTATCATGAAGCTTGAGAATGTCGGCGTTTCCATCACCGGTAACTCCACCAACCCCACCCGTTTCCAGCACCCCGTTGCAGGAACTTATAAGAAATGGTGCGTTGAGAATGGCGTTAGCTATTTCTCGGTTGCTTCGGGCGGCGGCACAGGCCGTACCCTGCATCCTGATAACATGGCAGCCGGCCCTGCTTCCTATGGCATGACCGACACTATGGGCAGAATGCACTCCGATGCACAGTTCGCAGGCTCCTCCTCTGTCCCTGCCCATGTAGAGATGATGGGCCTGATCGGTGCGGGTAATAACCCGATGGTTGGTATGACCGTTGCTTGCGCAGTTGCCATTGAGGAAGCTATGAAATAAAACATAGGATATATGTTGAAAAATTCCCCACCATTTCGGTGGGGAATTTTTGCTCTCGTTTAGTGGTGGGCTTTATCGGCGCAGGTAACAACCCACAGGTTTAAATGACCGTTGCTTGCGCAGTTGCTATCGAAGAGGCTATGAAATAAGTTTAATTAAACTTAAAACAAAAGACAGACACATCTTTTTAGATGTGTCTGTCTTTCTTTTGATATTATGCATAAAAGGGAATGGGAGAGCCACTTGCTATAATGGCAGATTAACACGATAAGTCATTTTTGATGATGTCATCAAGGGTTTCGCGGCGCACGGCGAGCTTTTCGGCGCCCTCTGTCAGCATTACAACAGGCAGGCGGGGGGTGCGGTTATAGTTTGATGCCATCGGGTGACTGTTTTTTAGGAGTACATATTGTTGGCGGTCATATAGTCATAAATCATTTTGCCGTGTTCTTGTTCCTCTTTTTGAATATGATTTAAGGTGTTTCTGATGTTTTCGTCCTTAAATTCAAAAATACAGGTGTCATACAGGTGGGAGACGCTTTTTTCGCCTGTTAAAAGGTCAGTGCAAAGGTAGCTGTCGGTCTTAAAGCACTGGTTTTGTTGATCTTGTGCGTCTGCCATTGAATATGCTTCGCTGAAGGTGGGCTTGCTTTGCTGATTTCCTCCCTGCTGACTGCCGCCCTGCTGGGAAGGGGTCTGCCCCTGTTCGATCTGCTCAATGGTATTATAGTGCTGTCTTTCAACCTGTGCGAGCTGGCTAAAAAGGTTTTTGAGCTGGGGGTCGCAGGCGGCGCCTGTGTGCTTTGTATATTTGTCGATACAAAGCTGTTCTTGGTCTTTCAGGTCTTTGAGTAGGTCTTGTTCTTTTTGAGTTAAATTGTTCATTTTTATCACCTCGCTTTTAGTTTCGCCCTCCTTTTTCCATTTATACAAGCGCGGTGGAATTTTTTGGAGTTCATGCTAAAAACAGCCCTACGATGGAAGACACTTCGAAAAAAAGTTGTCTTCCATCGTTTTTTATAAAGAAAAAACACTTTCATCAGTTGAAAGTGTCATAGTGGGTTCATACTTTTAAATAGCACCTATCTCAAACAGAACGAATATGAGTGATATTGTGAGACAGGTCTCACAGTGTTATTATGCCTTTCGGCATAGTGGTATTTTTGCTCACGCAAAAGTGATATTATATTCGCCCCTCAAACTGTCCGAAGGACAATATCACGATGCGGAGCATCATATCACTGCGAAGCAATATCACTCGCCGTAAGGCGAATATAACTGTGGCCCCTTCCTTACGGAGGGTGCCACATTAGGAGAGCTGTTTATTTACGGTGTCTCGATTTTGCGATTGCGGGTGCGCAGGGAGGATACACTCCAAATCACAACAACAGAAACAAAAATCAGAATACTGATTGCTTGTGAAGTTGAGAGCCCGAGAACAAAGCCGCGAATTTCATCGCCGCGCAAAAATTCATCGAAAAATCTTATGACAGCATAGCTCATAAGGTAGATATAAAGGAGCCGCCCGCGCAGTTTGCCGCTTTTTTCGCTGTATATTAAAAGGCACCACAGTACAAATGCTAAAATCAAATTTAAAAGCGATTCCAGAAGCTGAACAGGGAAACGGGAAACATCATTTACCTGCGGGACCAGAGTGTTGCCATGTGCCGTAAAGCCAAAGGGGGATTCTATACCGTAGCAGCAGCCTCCCAAAAAGCAGCCTATTCTGGCAATGGCGTGAAAAAGCGGAATAATGGGAGAAAGGTTATCGGAATAAATTACAATATCAAGTTTTCGCATTTTTATGGTGATAAGCCCTACTGCAATGGCTCCCAAAAGCCCGCCGTAAAACACTGCACCGCCAAATACAGCTTTTAAAAC
>JAZQMT010000057.1:0-5231 GCA_045543635.1 Oscillospiraceae bacterium
TATTGTATAATATAATTTGATTATAAAAAAGGAGGGGAATGGTATGATCTATCTTGATAACAGCGCGACTACTGCAGTAAGCCAAAAGGCCTGTGAAAAAGCGCTTCTTCTTATGTCAGAGCAGTTTGGAAACCCTTCCTCACTTCATAATCTCGGGTTTTCTGCGGAGTTAGAAATAAAAAATACAAGGCGTATTTTAAGCGCGGCGCTCGGATGCCGCGAAGGAGAACTTTATTTTACTAGCGGAGGAACCGAAGCTAACAATACTGCCGTTTTAGGAACTGCCTATGCAGGAAAAAGGCGTGGTAATAAGATCGTGATTTCCGCAATAGAACACGCTTCGGTTTTAGCTGCCGCAGATTACCTTTCGAAAAACGGCTTTGAGGTCGTGCGGGTGTCTCCGGATAAAAACGGGGTGGTGACTCCTGATAAAATTGCCGCCGTTGTCGATGATAAAACCTTGCTTGTTTCGCTCATGCTTATAAATAACGAGGTGGGCTCAGTTATGGATGTTGCAACTGCTGCCGCTGCCGCAAGGCGAAAAAACAGCAAGGTTGTTGTGCATTGTGACGCTGTTCAGGCTTTTGGTAAAATCCCTGTCCATGTCGGCAGATTAGGGGTAGACCTTCTTACCATAACCGCCCATAAAATTCACGGTCCTAAAGGCTGCGGAGCCCTGTTTGTAAAAAAAGGCACAAGGATAGAGCCTATTATTTTCGGCGGCGAACAGCAAAACAAATTTCGCCCCGGAACCGAAAATACAGCGGGTATTGCCGCTTTTGGCGTTGCTGCAGAAGAAACCATCTCAAATATGGCAGAAAGCTATCAAAAGGTAAAGGCGCTGCGCGCAAGGCTTGTGAGCGGTTTGTCTGAAATTGAGGGAATAACAATAAATTCTCCCGAAAATGCCTGTCCTTATATCGTTAATTTTTCAACCATGTGTGTAAAATCCGAAACCATGTTGCATTTTTTGGAGCAACGAAAAATTTATGTGTCGGGCGGCTCTGCTTGTGCAAAGGGCAGTCGCAGCCATGTTCTTTCGGCGCTAAATCTTTCCGATCGAGCGGTGGATACTGCAGTCAGAGTAAGCTTTTGTGCACAAAACACAGAACAGGATGTTAATATACTGCTTTCCTCGGTGAAAGAGGCAATGGAAACATTACAAAAAATAAAATGATCCTTTGGAGGATAAACCCTAAATGAAGGAAATTATACTAATAAAAAACGGTGAGATAGCTTTAAAAGGCTTAAACCGCAACACCTTTGAGGATGCGATGATTCGAAATATTAAACGCAGAATGGCGCACCTCGGAAAAATAGAAACAAAAAAATCTCAATCTACTATTACCATTTCTCCGTGTGACGAGTTTTTTGACATGGATGCAGCGGTTGATATTGTCAGCCGCGTGTTTGGTGTCAGTGCGTTTTGCCGTGCGTGCGAAACTGAGAAGGATATGAATGTTATTCGTAAAACGGCAGCAGAATATCTAAACAGCGAGTTGTCGGTTGCCGGCACCTTTAAGGTGATTGCAAAACGCTCAGATAAAAAGTTCCCGCTGACCTCTCCTGAAATTTGTAGAGAAGTTGGGGGATACCTGCTTTCAAAATTTCATAATCTTAAGGTTGATGTTATTGACCCTGAGGTGACCGTTGTTATTGAAATACGCGATCGAAATGCATATATTCATGCATCTCAAACCGATGGAGCAGGGGGTATCCCCACAGGAACAGGCGGCAGAGCAATGCTGCTTATATCGGGAGGTATCGACAGCCCGGTTGCGGGATATATGATGGGGAAACGCGGCCTTGAGCTCTCGGCTGTGCATTTTGCATCTCCGCCATATACCAGTGAGCGAGCGCTTGAAAAGGTGAAGGATCTGCTTCGTCAGGTTGCAAGGTATACAGGCAGAATTAAGCTTTATACAGTTGGGTTTACTCAAATTCAGGAACAAATCCGTGATAACATAAGGGAGGAATATTCCACCCTTGTTATGCGCCGCTTTATGATGCGTATTGCAAATGCACTTTCAGAAAAGGACGGTGCGCAAGCGCTCATTACAGGTGAAAGCTTGGGGCAGGTCGCCAGTCAAACGTTGCCTGCGATATGCTGTACAGATGCTGTCTCACAGGTGCCGGTGTTCCGCCCGCTTATCGGGATGGATAAAGAGGAAATTGTTTTGATTTCGCGCAAGATAGAAACCTTTGACATTTCGGTTCAGCCTTTTGAGGACTGCTGTACCGTTTTTACTCCCAAACATCCTAAAACCAAGCCCGCTCTCAGTGAGCTTGAAAAGGTAGAATCCCATATGCAGGTTGATGCACTTGTTGAGGATGCGGTTTTAAACACACAGATAGAGTTTATTAGCGCAGTTTAATAAATCAGGCTGCCGTTTGGCAGAATGGAGGAAGTATATGAATGCTGAAATTATTACGGTAGGCTCTGAACTTTTAAGCGGAAAACAGAGCAATACCAATGCACAGTATCTTTCCGAACAGTTAAAACATATCGGCATTGAAGTCACGCTGCAAAGTACTGTCGGAGATCATCAAAACGATTTGCAAAAGCTGCTTTCGTCGGCTCTTAGCCGCAGTAATATCGTTGTTCTGACAGGTGGTCTCGGTCCCACCAAGGACGATATAACCAAGCAAGCTGTTTGTGATCTGCTCGGCATTAAAATGAAAGCCGATGAGTCAAGTCTCAGTAAAATTGAAAATTATTTCTTCCGTAAGGGAGAAAAAATGGCTGATAATAATATCCGTCAGGCGATGTTACCGGAAGGTAGTATTGTTCTGAAAAACGATGTCGGTCTATCACCCGGCTGTATCTTAAAGAGCGGGAATCAGTGTATTGTTATGCTACCCGGTCCACCCTCTGAGATGCACCCTATGTTTGAGAATGGTGTAAAACCCTTTCTTAAAACAATGACGGGATTTCATGTTGTTTCCAAAACGGTCAATGTATTCGGTATGAGCGAATCCCTGATTGCCGAGGCACTGGATGACCTTATTACAAAAGGTCATCCCGCTATTGCAACCTATGCCAGCGGCGGAAAAACGGATATTTTTGTTTCTGCAAAGGCAGAGGATGTTAAGGCAGCAAGTCGTGATGTAGAAATAACGGTAGAGGAGATCCAGCGTAGACTCGGCGATGTAGTTTACGGTGTTGATGAGCCTTCATTGCATCATGCAGTTGTACGTGATCTTGTATCGCGCAAGGTTACTATTGCAACCGCAGAGTCCTGCACAGGCGGTTTGCTTTCTAAAAAAATAACCGATATTTCAGGTTCCTCTCTCTGCTTTGAATTTGGTGTTACCAGCTATTCCGAAAGTGCAAAAAACACCGCTTTAGGTGTTGATGAGGAAAGCCTGAAACAGTTTGGAGCAGTGAGCGCTGAAACCGCCTGCCAAATGGCGGTTGGTGCTATGAACCGCAGCGCGAGCGATTTGGGCGTCTCAATAACAGGTTATGCAGGTCCTGTATCTATGATTGGCGAGCCTGTCGGTCTCGTGTTTATTGCGGTCTGTAATCGTGAAACAGTTTGGGTAAAGCGTTTTGAGCTTGCTCCCGGCGGAAAGGAGACCCGCGAGCAAATTCGTGAAATGGCAACCATGCATGCCTTTGATATGATTCGCAGAACCTTAAATGGATTGGCAATATTTAATTCCCAGCGTCTGCCGGTTGCCGAAGTTTCCAATAGTAACGAAAGCCGTGAGGCTGCACGCGGAAAACGCTTGTTCCAAAATGAGGTGAATCAACAAGCAGTGGCGGAGAGTGCAGAAGAACCTAAGGCTTTTGAGAAAAGCTTGCGCGCCCGCCTTTCTGCTTTTGCTTGGAAACTGTTTCCAAACAAACAGGATGATCGTGTCGAAAAGGTGCGTAAATCGGTGTTTTTGACAGCCTCAGTTGCTCTCTTAGTTTCGGTTTGCTACATTGCCGGATTTTTCTTGAGTATTCAGCAAAATAAAAATATGTATAACAATCTTGAAAAGCTAAAAGAGCAGAAACCCTCTGCATCCATAACCTATCCCGAAGGATACCTTGAGGAATTCGGGCTTTTGTATCAAGAAAACCCCGATATTGTTGGTTGGGTAGAAATTGAGGGAACAGAGCTCAATTACCCCGTTGTGCAGGGTGATGATAATGACTATTACCTTACACATAACTTCTATGGCAAGAAGGAGCGGCATGGTGTTCCCTTTATGGATTATCGCAATGATCCTCAAACGCTGGATACAAACACGATTTTGCACGGGCATAATATGAAAAGCGATAATCAGATGTTTTCGGAACTGGAAAAATATTACAAGGGCAGTAACGCGCTGAATTACTATCGCCATCATCCGACCATTACCTTTGATACGGCATATGAGAAAATGAAGTGGAAGATATTCGCTGTCTTTACCTGCAATGTCAACACAGGAAACGGTGAGGTGTTCCCATATTATGATTTTATCAACCCCTCAAGCAGTAAAGAATTTGAGGAGTTTATAGCCGAGGTACGCAATAAGTCTATATTTAATATCCCTGTTGACGTTGATGTTAATGACCGTATTTTAACGCTATCCACTTGTTATTATGAGTATGATGGGCAGCGGCTTGTCGTTATGGCAAGAAAGCTGAGAGAAGGCGAAAGCACTGTGGTCGATGTCAATTCCGCAACCCATAATCGTGGCGGCAACACGGCACCGACTTCCTCTCAAGATAGTCAGAGCGATGAAATATCCAGTAATCAATCGAATAATAGTACCAATTATCCTTGGTATCCGCAAACAAATGCAAATTCAAGCAGAAATCAAGGTGTAAACAGTAGCCGAGTTGAAACCTCATCGCTGCAATCTTCTTCTCAAACACTTATTTCCTCTGATGTAACAGATGAGAGCTCAAGTGAGGAAGAAACGAGTTCTGTGGAAAGCTCCTCTGAGACAAGTTCAAATCAAACAACTTCTTCTGAGGTAAGCTCAAATGAGAGTAGCAGCCAGCCTCCTGCAGACGTTGATGACTCGTCATCGCAGTTACCGCCGGAAACTTCTTCCGAAACAGAAGCATCTGAGCCACCGGCTAACGAATCCACTCTATTAGACCAGCAATAAAAACAGGAAGGGGGATGTGTTAAAATCTCTTTTCCGATCAAGCTTTAGTGAATGTAATAAACTCCCGTTTACAGCGCATTATAAAGTGCGCTGGAAACGGGGGTTTTTTGTTGTTATTTTATCAACCAAAATGATTGAGG
>JAZQMT010000058.1:0-2961 GCA_045543635.1 Oscillospiraceae bacterium
TCGGGATTGATTTTAGGCAAAGCATATGTCATAATAGTTATAAAATAATTTTGGGAGGAGCATTTATGAATAAAACATTCTTGCTGTTTGTAACCTATCATGCAAAGCCCGGCTGCCGCGAGCAATTTGTTCGCGAGCTTGAAGAGAGCGGCACTGCCGATGCAGTTCGCGCCGAGAACGGATGTATTCGCTATGACTACTATTACAGCGCCAAAGAAGCCGACACCCTTTTTCTCTTTGAGGAGTGGGAGAGTGAGGAGAAGCAGCAGATACATTTAAATCAGCCACACATTGCAAATATCAAAGCCGCTAAAGAAAAATATATTATAGATTCGGTTTTCCGATCAGTTAAATAAGAAGAGCCTCTCTGCAAAGCGATATGCACCCCAAAAGCCAAACACTTTTGGGGTGCATATTATTCTCCTCTTATTTGTATTTTTTTAAAATCTTCTCTGCAAGTGCAAATATGCCGACTAAAATCATGCCGACAACAATAGCCACCACAAGGTCAAAAATAACGGTGAGAATAAGGGTCAACAGCATGACAAAAATGTCCTTTTTGGGCTTTGTTTTAATGGTGTCAACAACCTTGCGCCACTCGCTCATATTGTAAGCCACAATAAAGAGGATCGCCGCAATGGTAGGCATAGGGATAAGCCCTGCGTAAGGCATTAAAAACAAAAGCACCAAGAGCAAAACCGCCGCATGCACCATGCCCGCGACAGGGGTTCTGCCGCCGTTTTTTATATTTGCGGCAGTGCGCGCAATAGCGCCTGTGGCGGGAATTCCGCCAAACAGCACCGATGCAATGTTGCCTGCGCCCTGTGAAACCAGCTCGGCGTTGGGGTTGTGCTTGTCATCTATCATGCCGTCTGCCACAACGCAGGAGAGAAGCGACTCAATGCCTGCAAGAACAGCGATTGTGAATGCATTGGGAAGAACGGCAACAACCTTTTGAAGGCTAAAGTCCATGCCGTCAAAATCAACCGTGGGCAGCCCCGCAGGAATGGTGTAAAGTTCCCCGATGGTGTAAACTCCATCATTTAATGCGGGAAAAACCGCCACCAGCAGTGCGCCGACAACAACCGCAACAAGGGAAGGCGGCACTCTCTTTTCAAGCTTGGGATAAAAAATGAGAATTGCCAGGCTGACTGCACCTATTAAAAGAGCCTGCCAGCTAAATGTACCGATGGCGGCAATGTTGGCTTCGATTTTTTCAAGTGTTTCAATCGGCTTTACACCGTCTGCGTAAGTAAGGCCGAGAAAATCCTTTATCTGCCCTGCAAAAATGGTGATTGCAATACCCGAGGTAAAGCCTGTGGTGATGGTGTAGGGGATATATTTTATGAGCGAGCCCAGCTTAAAAACACCCATGAGAATGAGCAGGATGCCTGCAACAACGGTGGCAATAAACAGCCCATCCATACCCTGCGTGGCAACAATGCCCGCCACAACGGTGGCAAAGGCGGCGGTGGGACCCGCTATCTGAACACGGCTGCCTCCGAAGAGCGACACAATAAAGCCTGCCGCAATAGCGGTGTAAATGCCGCATGCGGGCTCAACGCCCGAAGCGAGTGCCAGAGCTATTGAGAGCGGCAGGGCAATGATTGCAACAATAATGCCTGCAACAAGGTCCTTTATAAACTGAGCCTTACTGTAGCCCTCTTTCATGGTAGTAAGAAACTTGGGGGTAAGATAAAACTTCTCCAAAATATTCGCTTCCTTTTTGTGTTTATGGCTTGTAGCCCAAAAGATTATATCACAGCACCCCTTGCCTTGCAAGAGCAAATTGCAGGCTGAAAGCAATCATAATTGTAAATAATATTATAAACTTCCCTTGCACTACTTTTAAAAATGTGGTACAATGATTTTGCAAATAATGTTGAAAAATGGGGGAATTTACTTATGGAAATGCTTCAACTGCGGTATTTTTATGAAAGCGCAAAAAACGAAAGCTTTGCCAAAACGGCAAAAAAATATATGGTCCCCTCAACCTCGGTCTCGGCTTCGATAAAGAGGCTGGAGGAGGAGCTTAATTGCAAGCTTTTTGAAAGGTCCTGTAATCGCATTACGTTAAATGAAAAGGGCAGGCAGCTGCAAAAATCCATCTGTCTTATTTTTGACGAGCTGGACCGCGTTTCGCATGAGCTGTCGGGAGAAGTGGCAGATGACCGCGAAATTAAAATTCTTGTGCGCGCCATGCGCAGCAAGATAACCGACTGTATTATTGAGTATAAGGAAAAATATCCGCAGGCTGCATTTAAAACCTTTTTTAATTTCGGCGAAACTGATTTTGAAGATTATGATATTATTATACAAGAAAAATCTCAGGAAATGTCAGAGTATGAGAATTTTGAGCTGTGCAGTACCCGTCTGAAGCTTCGCGCGGCGCAAAACAGCCCGCTGCGCAACCGAAAGCTAACGCTCAAACAGCTCGCTTCCGAGTCCTTTGTTTCGATGGGCGAGCAAAACGATATGCAGAAAACCCTTGTCACCGCCTGCAAGCGTGCAGGATTTACTCCGAATATTGTTGTGCAAAGCAACGATATTCTCTGCTTTGAGAGATGCATTAAAGCAGGCATAGGAATAGGCGTTACCCGAGCGCAGGACCCCCACCCCGCCGCCGGCACGATTTATCTTAATGTCACTGATTTTGACGATAGGTATACCGTCTACGGCTACTATAAAACGCAGGCGTATTACGGAAATTTAAAGCAGTTTATTGATTTTCTGAAAACCAAAGCCGAATAAAGACAAAGGAGCCCAACATATGTTGGGCTCCTTTTTTGCACAAGAAGACAGGAGAATGGCTTTTTACCACAAACAAAGTCTTCTTTCAGTTGGTTTTTGAGTCGAAATATCCACCGTATTTCTTTATCTTTTCTCCAAAATTTTGACGATTTACAACATCTGGCGTTTGAGTTTGATAAACCTTATATCTTTTTTGTTCATCCTCCGCTG
>JAZQMT010000059.1:0-3987 GCA_045543635.1 Oscillospiraceae bacterium
TAGCTGTTCACAGCAGAAAATACAATGATTTTCCCATGCGCCCGCTTGGTTGGAAGTCCCCTAACGAGTTCTTAAACCACTTCCTGACCACCGGCGAAGTTTTTTAACTCAATTTTGTAACACATCATTGACAAACCTACAGCGAAAAAACCTCAAGTACATTTCAAAGCTCTTGACGAGGGAAGGAATAATATAGTACAATAAAGTCAGTATCAATATTTTTAAGGATGGGATAAGCGGCATAGCCGCACTGAAATAAAAGGAGCGAATTGGATTGGGTGTTTATCAATCGGTTTCTGAGCTTATCGGCGGAACGCCGCTTTTAAAGCTCAATCGTTACTCTGCCGAAAAGGAGCTGGCGGCAAACCTATATGCAAAGCTGGAATATTTTAACCCTGCGGGCTCGGCGAAGGATAGAGTAGGTAAAAAAATGATAGAGGATGCCGAAGCGGCAGGTATTTTAAAAAAAGGTGCAACCATTATTGAGCCCACCTCGGGCAATACCGGTATCGGAATTTGTGCGGTTGCTGTTCCCAAGGGGTACCGCGTGATTATCGTTATGCCCGAGACCATGTCGGCAGAACGCAAAATAATGATGCGTGCCTATGGCGCAGAGCTTGTCCTGACCGATGGAGCAAAGGGGATGCAGGGAGCAATAGACAAGGCGCGAGAGCTTGCCTGTGAGATACCTAATTCTTTTATCCCGAGCCAGTTTGAAAATCCCTCCAACTTTAAAGCACATGAGGAGACAACGGGTCCTGAGATTTGGGCTGATTTGAATGGAAAGGTCGATATATTTGTCGCAGGGGTTGGAACGGGCGGCACAATTACCGGAGTCGGACATTATTTAAAGAGTAAAAACAGCGGTATTAAGATTGTGGCGGTAGAGCCTGATACATCGCCTGTTCTTTCGGGCGGTTGTGCAGGGGCGCACGGATTACAGGGAATAGGCGCAGGCTTTGTTCCTAAGGTTTTGGACACACAGGTTTATGATGAAGTTATTACCGTTTCTGAACAGCAAGCTTATGAAGAAGCACGAGCTGTTTGTAAAAGTGAGGGTGTGCTTTGCGGAATAAGCTCAGGTGCGGCGCTCGCTGCGGCTTTAAGGGTTGCGAAAAGGGAGGAAAACCGCGGTAAAAATATTGTGGTGCTTCTGCCTGACACGGGTGAACGGTATCTTTCAACGCCGTTGTTTTCTGAAAAATCGTTTTAAAACGCAAAGGAAGGATTACTTTTATGATAAAAGAGATGCAACAGGAAATTAGAAGGCTGAAAAAGGAAAAGGATATTTGTATTTTGGCGCATTGTTACCAGCGGCATGAGGTTTTAGAGGTTGCTGATTTTGTGGGTGATTCGTATGCCCTTGCAAAAAAAGCGGCGCAGGTTGCCAATAAAACCGTTATCATGTGCGGGGTGCGCTTTATGGCAGAAACGGTGAAAATCCTTTCTCCTGAGAAAACGGTTCTGCTATCAAACAGCGATGCAGGTTGCCCGATGGCAGAGCAGATAAATAAAAAGCTGTTAGAGGAAATTTTGAAAAAACATGAGGGGTACGCTGTGGTCGCTTACATTAACACCACTGCTGAGCTTAAAACCCTTTGTGATGTTTGTGTGACATCGGCATCGGCACTTAAAATTTTAAAAGCAATGCCGCAGAAGAACATTTTGTTTGTTCCCGATATAAATCTCGGCAGTTTTCTAAAGCAGCAGCTTCCCGAAAAGAATATTGAGCTTATACAGGGCGGCTGCCCCTATCACATGAAGGCATCGCTTTCCGATGTAAAAAATGCGAGGGCAAAGCATCCCATGGCACAGCTTTTGGTTCACCCTGAGTGCATCTCACAGGTGGTGTGCGAGGCAGACTATGTCGGCTCGACGACAGGTATTATGGACTATGCTAAGAAAAGCGACTGCAAGGAGTTTATCATCGGGACCGAGAATAGTATTGTTGAGCATTTGCAGTATGAGTGTCCGGACAAGAAATTTTACCCTCTTTCAAAAGAGCTGGTTTGCTATGACATGAAGCTCACAACGCTTTCGGATGTGCTTTCTTGCTGCAAGGGCGAGGGCGAGGTTATTGAGATGGATGAAGAGACCCGTATTCGTGCGAAACATTGTATTGACCAGATGATTCGCTACGGCGGCTGATAAAAATGCCCTCTTATTGAGAGGGCTTTTCCTTTTTTTATTGCTTGTTTGTCATAAACTGCAATTTGTCCTCATAATCATATACAAACGAATGTGTGGACGGAGGAAAAAAGATGACAAACAGCAGTATCTATCAGGATATAGCCACCCGCACCGGCGGTGACATTTATATCGGTGTAGTCGGACCTGTCAGAACAGGAAAATCAACTTTGATAAAACGGTTTATGGAAACGCTTGTTGTTCCCAATATAGAGAGCAAGTTTTCGCGTGACCGCGCAACCGATGAACTGCCGCAGGCATCGGCAGGGCGCACAATTATGACGACTGAGCCTAAATTTATCCCCGAGGATGCCGCAAAAATAACACTCGACCACGGAGCTGAGCTGAATGTGCGTATGATTGACTGCGTTGGTTATATTGTTCCCAGCTCGCTGGGTTATATCGAAAATGAGCAGCCTCGCATGGTCATGACGCCGTGGTTTGACACTGCTGTTCCCTTTAATATGGCGGCAGAGGTCGGCACCCAGAAGGTCATTAATGAACATTCTACGATAGGACTTGTGGTTACGACTGACGGTTCCTTCTCCGAAATTCCCCGCGAGGAATATGCTGAGGTGGAGGAGCGGGTTATCAGCGAGCTGCGGGAGATCAATAAGCCTTTTGTTGTTTTGCTTAACAGCTTAAATCCCGATTCTGAGCAAACCATGGCACTTGCCCGTGAGCTTTCGGAGAGGTACTCTGTGGCGGTTATTCCTGTTAGCTGTGCAGAAATATCGGAAGAGGACATTCGCAATATTCTTTCGCAAATTTTGTTTGAGTTCCCTGTTAAGGAAATTAATCTCCAAATGCCGCTTTGGATAAATTCACTACCCAAGGAGCATCCCATTAAAAATGCGGTCTTTAGTGCCGTTTCGGATGCGGCGGGCGACATTTCTAAAATTTCTGATATTGAAAAAGCTATTCCGGCTCTCTCTAACTGCGAGTTTATTGAGAGTGCCCAGGTTTCATCTATTGATTTAGGAAAGGGCAGTGCGACCGTTTCTGCCGAGATGCGTCCCGAGCTGTTCTTTCGAATTCTCGGCGAGATTTCGGGGCTTGACATCGCTAATGAGGGCGACCTCATGCAGCAGATGATAGAGCTTTCGGAGGTAAAACGCGAATATGACAAGATAAAACCTGCGCTTGATGAGGTTAAGGCAACAGGTTACGGCATTGTTATGCCGCAGATAGATGAGCTGACACTTGCTGAGCCCGAAATTGTTCGTCAGGGCGGTAAATATGGTGTACGCCTGTCGGCATCGGCTCCCTCTATCCATATGATGCGTGCAGACATCAATGCCGAGGTCTCGCCTATTGTCGGCAGCGAAAAGCAGTCGGAAGAGCTGGTCATGTATCTCTTAAATGAGTTTGAGGAAAATCCTAAGGATATTTGGGATTCCAACATTTTCGGAAAATCGCTGCATGAGCTTATCAATGAGGGACTGCACAACAAGCTTTACCGCATGCCCTCCGATGCCCGCATGAAACTCCAGGAGACCATCGAGCGAATTATCAACGAAGGCTGCGGCGGGCTTATTTGTATTATTCTTTAAAGAAAAAATCATCCGCGGCGGCGTCCTTAAACAGTGAGGCGCTGCCGCGAGGGAAAAACGCAGGGAAAGAGAAAACTGCCCCAGTCAAAACTAAGGATTTTGACAGCTCCTCTTTTAAGGGGAGCTTTTTCTGTTTCTAAGGTGAACTTTTTTGGCGTGTGACTTTTATCTACTCGAGAGCGGATATACTTTTTGTAAAATCAGAATTTGAAAGTATTTCGATTAATCTTGAAACCGATTGGCATTG
>JAZQMT010000060.1:0-3876 GCA_045543635.1 Oscillospiraceae bacterium
AGCCGATTTACTGCTCCCGCGGTAAACTGCCCCTGCATCTCTGAGGAGTTTGACAAGGGTGCCGGCGTTCCCATCTCAGCTATCATCTTCGGCGGAAGAAGAGCTAAGTGCGCTCCGCTGGTTTACCAGTCAAAAGATTGGTTCAACGGCGTGTTCGTAGGCTCGGCTATGGCTTCTGAGACCACTGCTGCAGCTGCAGGTGCTGTCGGTGTTGTTCGCCGCGATCCTATGGCTATGCTTCCCTTCTGTGGATATAATATGGGCGACTACTTTAAGCACTGGCTCGAAATGGGCGAAAAGCTTGGAGATAAAGCTCCCAAAATCTTTAATGTTAACTGGTTCCGCACCGATGACGAAGGCAACTTCATTTGGCCCGGATTTGGCGATAATATGCGTGTTCTCAACTGGATCATTGATCGCTGTGAGGGCAAGGCAGATGCGACCGAGACCGCAATCGGTTTTGTCCCCAAGGCTGAGGACATTGATCTTACCGATCTTGATTTCGATATTGAGACCTTAAAGAGCATCCTTAAAGTTGACAAAGACATCTGGACCCGTGAGGTTGCTGAAATTGAAGAGCACTACAAGAAGTTTGGTGACAAGCTTCCCGTACAGCTTAAAGAACAGCTTGAAAATCTCAAAGCAGCCCTTAAATAAGCAAGATAAAAGACCGCCAATACGGCGGTCTTTTTTATTTTATCAAAAAATAATTTATTTTCTCTTTTGGGCTTGTATTTTAATTTTAATTGAATATAATTGTAAGCAAGAGGTGATGGATATGAAGGCTCGAAACCGCGATATGTGCAGCGGCCCTATGCTCGGAAACATTATTTTATATACCATTCCCGTCATTCTGACAAGCGTTATGCAGCTACTCTTTAACACAGCCGACCTTGTTATTGTCGGCCGTTTTTGCGGAAGTGTTTCGGTTGGTGCAGTTGGCGCAACAAGTTCAGCAACAACCCTTATTTTCAGCCTTTTCTTAGGCCTCTCGGTTGGCGCGGGTGCCACTGCGGCACAATCCATCGGCGCAGGCGACTTTGACAAAACAAGTCGCACCGTTCACACCACTATTCCAACTGCATTTTTAGGCGGAATCGGGCTTGCCATAATTGGAAATGTCGTTTGTAAGCCTCTTCTTACCCTTATGGGAACCCCCGAAAATGTTCTTCCCCTCTCGACCGTTTATATGAGAATTTATTTTGCGGCCATGCCATTTAATATGCTCTACAACTTCGGCGCCGCCCTTTTACGATCGGCAGGCGACACCAAGAGACCGCTCATCTATGTTTCAATTTCGGGTGTTGTTAATGTTGTTTTAAATGTAATTTTTGTCACAGTTTTTCACATGGACGTTGCAGGCGTTGCCCTTGCAACTACCATTTCAATTTCGATTTCCTCAATTTTAATCCTCCGCGCACTTATGCGTCGCCACGATGCCTTGCATTTTAATTTCAAAGAGATGTGCTTTGACAAAGCGGTTCTTAAAAAGATGCTCTCTATAGGAGTTCCCTCGGGACTACAATCCTCGCTCTTCTCGATTTCAAATCTGCTCATTCAATCCTCTGTTAACTCCTTCGGCGACGTTTTCCTTGCAGGAAACTCGGCGGCGGGAAACATTGAAGGCTATATTTATATGGTTATGGCGGCTTTCTACCACGCCGCGCTTAACTTTTCAGCACAGAACTACGGTGCAAAGAAATTTGACCGTATCAAGAAATCTCTTGTAATTTGTGCGCTATGTACAGGAATCTGCGGATTTATTTTGGGAGGTCTAACCTACATTTTCGGAGACACTCTTCTTTCCATCTACATAACAGACAACCCGCAGGCCATTACCTACGGACTTATGAGAATATCTATTATCTGCACTCCCTATTTCCTATGCGGAATTATGGATACGATAACAGGCGCTATTCGTGGTATGGGATCATCATTCACTACCATGATAATAACTGTTTTCGGTACCTGTGTATTGAGAATCACCTGGATATATACTATTTTCGCAGTTCCACAGTGGCACACACCTCAGTGTTTGTTCTTATCATATCCCATTTCATGGTCAGTTACAATAATTGCAGAGCTTGTCGCTTTTGCTATAGTTCTCAAAAAGAAAAAGCAACAAGCGCTGCTAACAGCAGAAGAGTAAAATTAAAAGCCGCCTTTAAATAAGGCGGCTTTTTTATGTTATTTTTCAGGAATAAATCCTTCGAATATATGTGTTGAAAATGTAGCTTTGGTTTGGTCTATTTGCTTTTGCTCGGTATAGGTCCAGCCGGCAATATGAGCTCCCAAAACTTTGCAGACCCAAAGGCTAAAATGCCTTGGAAACTTATACTCATAAGACACGAAATCGGGGCGGGAGAGAAAATTTAAAAGCAGGCAGGAGAGCGCCTTCATATGAATTCCCTTTTCCTTAAAATACCCGGATGAAAGCTGTCCGCGGCAAATATCGCGGCGATGTCTGCGATACCAGAAAACCGCAGGCGGATAGAAAGACTGCATAAAATATTTACCCTTATAATTTTTCAGTATCTCATTTGCAGCCCTGCAAAGCGGCGCACAAGTTTTAGGGCTTTTGGTTTTAAACTCAATAAGCAGCGGCACTCTGCCGTCTACAAGCTCCAGACATTCTTGCAGCGTGGGTATTTTATGCTCGGTTCCCGCAAGGGAGAGCTCTTTTAATTCCTTTAAAGTTTTATCCTCTATCCTGCCCGAGACGCCGCACATGCGCTTTAGCGTGTCGTCATGGAAAATAACGACCTTGCCATCCCTTGTTATATGAATATCAGTTTCGATAGCAATTCCTCTCGCTGCCGCTGCCTCAAAAGCGGCAAGTGAGTTTTCGGGGGTATTCTCAAAAATCGAGTGCAGACCTCTATGGGCAATATTCATGCCCTTCATAAGCTTTCTATCCGGATGGCGGCGGCAGGCAGGAAAAATCAAGAACAGAAAAAACGCTGCCAAAACTAAAACAACAATCAAAAACGGCATAGTATCATTCCTCTACATCAAAGCTTTCAAGAACAGAAACCTTCTTTTGTGGCTTTACATCGCCGTGTCGCACAAATAACATCGTTACAAAAGACAGTGCCGAGAACAGCACAGCATAAGGGAACAGCACCGAATAGCCGATGCCGAGTTTATCAATTAAGAAACCCGAGAGAAGCGGTGTTGTAATTTGAGCCGCCATAGAAAAGGTGTAGTAAAGCCCGGTATATTTCCCCACATTTGAGCCGCTGCTCATCTCAACCACCATGGGATAGGAGTTAACATTGATAGCCGCCCAGCCGACACCGACAAGTCCGAAAATAAGATACATTACGGGAGTTTGCACTCGGATTGCTATTGCAACAGCATAACAGGCAGTCATCAATGCAATTCCAAATAGCACCGTTTTCTTTCTGCCGTATTTATTAAAAACAAAGCCTAATCCCAATAGTACCAGAACAAGAAGAAACAATCCACTGATAAAAAACAGGATTTTAGAAGCCTTTTCATTGCCGATTAAAAGCGACAACGCATAGCAAAGCAGTGCAGCAGTGACACTAAAAATTACAATATGTTTTTTATGCTTTATTCCGGAAAAAATTCCAAATGCGGCAAATGCAGCAATAGCTGCAATAGTTGCAAACAAAAGGTAACTCGATGAGGTGCCGAGATCTGTTTTCCAAACTGCCACACAATAACGGGAAAACGCAGTGGTAACCGCATTGTAAGCCATGAACCACAGAAATACCGATACTAAGATAAGCACAAGACTCTTTTTAACGGGCACCGGCATTTTACCTCCCGCCTCTATCTGCTCGGGCTCATCCTCAACATGCGGCAGGCTGTTTTCCCGAACAGCAAACACCATGATAAGAACCGACACCA
>JAZQMT010000061.1:0-11876 GCA_045543635.1 Oscillospiraceae bacterium
TTCCGTCATTTTCAGTGATAGTAATGGAATATAAATCACTTTGTCCATCTTTAGTCAGTTCTGTATCTTCTGTAATTTCACTTTTAATTGCATTATAAACAGCATCTGGGAGATGCTCCATTGTCAGCGTTTCGTCAATACTCTCCGCTTTAACCGAAGAAATTTCAGCATACAAAACATTAAATAACATAACAGATACTATGGAAACAACCACAAATCTATATCTTCTAATTTTGATTGCAGATCTGGAAGAACGCCTTTTTAATCGATATAAACAAAGTGCGATTATAAAGAGAAAAAGTGTTGTAACAAAAACGATGTTCTGCACTTGTTTATTTGTAAAACTGGTAAAAGAAGCGCTTCCACCGCCACCAGTCAACCCATTTTCTGTACTCTTTGCATCTTCCTCTGACTGTTTTTCAACAAATTCCGACCAGTTAACTGCAACAATAGAGTTATAGTCTACTGCATCAACTGGAAGAATCGTATCGCCATTAAGATAAATAACAGATGGCGAGGCAGAATATGTCCCTAAAACGGCTTTACAGGTTTGTACTTGTACAATATTGTTATTTGACAATACAGTGTTAAGCAAATCATCGTCAAACAATAAATTTAACAGACGATTTGAATTATCCATTATTATGGAATAACTAAATGGCTCTGTGTTAAATATAACAACTGCGCCATCCAATTCTCCCTCGCGATAATAAGGAAATGCCCATTTTTTTTGTTCATCGCTAAAAATAGTATCTTTATTTGTCCTCCAATGCTGGGCATAACGGTTTCCTAAATCATATACACCCGCAACCATCTTGTTATCAACAGTGTAGTCTCGCCTTTCTTCTTGAGGAATATTGCGTGCGAGTGATACCTCCTCGATCCAGTTTACACTGTTAATATACTCAAATAATTCTGGTGCTGATTCTTCTGTTTCATAAATTGTTTGCTGAATCCCTTCAGCTGGTGTTTGAGCAGATGCTGAAACCAATAAAACATTAAAACAACAAACGCATAGTAAGGATAGAGTTAGCGAAACTATTTTTTTCATATTGATTTTTCTTTCTTCTCATGCCATTTCCCAAAGCCGATTATCATGTATTGATTCAAACTGCATTGGACTCTCCTCCTTACTGCTAAAATAAAAAAGCAACCGACTAAAACAGCCGATTACCTTACAAATTCTTTTCGACTGCTTTCTTATATAAAGAATATGTGTTGATAAGTTCATCTTGCTTAATTATATTATATATCATTTTGTTTTTTATTTCTATACACATATTACCTAATATTACACTGTAATTACTGTAATTTATGACAATCGCAAATCCTTATCTTTATATTATCTATAATTCTTGTTACACTAATTATCAAGGAGGCGGTTGTATGTGCGGCAGATACACGTTGTTTACAGATAACGAAGCCGAGGATATCCGCAATATCATTCGGGAAGTGCAGGAAAAGCAGCCGGAAAATAACATGAAGTCAGGTGAGATTTATCCGACTAATACCGCGCCGATTTTGAAAGCGGAGGGCATTATGCTTGGGGCAGACTTGGCAAAATAATTGCTAAATCTGTCCTTTATATTTTGTTTCGGTGGTTCGAATCCATCTTGACGGAGATTTTAGTGATATTCCGCTGTTGGCGGAGTGATATATTTTGCTTTCGCAAAATGTGATATTTCTTCTTCGCAGAAGTGATATTATATTCGCCTTTTAACTGCCCGAAGGGCAATATCACTCGGCTTTAGCCGAATATCACTGCGAAACAATATAACGCGCCGCAAGGCGAATAAAATTGCGAGACTTCCTTATGAGAAGTCTCGCTAGAGGCACCTTTATTTTTTAAATATGAAAAGCTTGCTGAAAATATAATTCAGAATAATGACCGCGATGCTGACAATAACTTTCGCGACCATTCCCTCAACGCCGAATACCGACGCACTAAGCCCGACAGCGACAAGGAGCGGCACGATAACCATTTCCAAAACTCCGGTAGCGATTCGGGCTGACAGAAATTTTGCAAATTCGGGCAACACAACTTTTGTTCTCCAGCTTTTACTGCGGAACACAAAAAGCTTGTTGGTTATAAACGCAAACAGAACGGCACAGATCCAAGAAAGAATATTGGAAACCGTTACGGTAAGCGAAAGGCTCTTTCCAAAAAAGGGCAGAGCACTCTCTTTAAAAATTCCCTCAAATAAAAGCGCAAACACTGCATAGGACACAAAGCTTACCGCTGTTGTCATAACACCCCAAAAAAGATAGTCAATGATCTCTCGGTATTTTAAATACAGTTCTTTTATCTTTTTCATGCTATCACATGCTTTCGGGAACAGAAATCCCGAACATCGTCAGCACATTTTTAAGCACTGTTTTTACTGCAAGGCAAAGTGCAATTCTTGCCTGCATGAGCGGCTCGTTATCCGGAAACTTTACACGGTTTGCATTATAAAACTTATGAAACAGCGTTGCTAAATCGATAACATACCGAGTTATTCTCGCGGGATCATAGGCTTTCGCCGCAAAAATAATTTCCTCGGGAAGCTTTGCAATATGCGCCGCAAGCTCCTTTTCCTCAGGAGCAGCAAGCAGGCAGAGCTCTTCCCTGTCGGCGTTTCTTACACAAATACCGTCCGCCTCAAGGGATTTTAAGATGGAGCAAATTCTTGCATGGGCATACTGCACATAATAAACGGGGTTTTGCGAGTTTTGCGAAACCGCCAAGTCCAAATCAAAATCAAGGTGGGAGGCAGGTTCACGCAGGTTGAAAAACAGACGCGCCGCATCTACATCAACCTCACTCAAAAGGTCGGCAAGTGTAATGGATTTTCCGGTTCGTTTGCTGACTTTTACGATTTCCCCGTCCCTCATGAGCTTTACAAGCTGCATAAGAACGATATTCAGGCGACTGCCATCCAGTCCCACAGCATCCATAGCACCGCAAAGGCGGGCAACATGCCCGTGATGGTCGGCTCCCCAGACATTAATAACACGGTTAAAACCGCGCTCGGCAAACTTGTTGTAGTGATAGGCAATATCGGCAGCAAAATAGGTGGGATTACCGTTGGCACGAATGAGCACCTCATCCTTAAGCTCAAGCTTTTCGATTTCCTTTTCGCTTTTGCCCTCAGCGCGGTATTTCTCCGCCATAAACTGCGCATTTTTATACCAAAGTGCGCCCTCTTTTTCATAAGTTAAGCCCTTATCGGTTAAAATACCGATAACTTTTTTTACAAGCCCGCTCTTATGAAGGTCACTTTCATGAAACCAGACATCATAATAAATGCGGTATTTCTCAAGGTCGCTTTTCAGTGCGGCAATGTTTTTGGGAAGCGCAAACTCAACAAGTGCCGCTCTTCTCTCGCCGCTATCGGCATTTACAAACTTATCTCCGAACTGTGCCGCAAACTGCTCTGCTCTCTCGCGAATGTCGGCACCGTGATATGCGTCCTCCGGCAATTCGACAGCAGCCTCACCCAAGAAATGCTGCAAATAACGCACCTCTAAAGAAAGCGCAAATTTATCAATTTGATTGCCTGCATCATTAATATAAAACTCGCGGGTGACATCATGCCCCGACCAATCCAAAACAGCGGCAAGACAATCGCCCAGCGCTCCTCCGCGGGCGTTTCCGATATGCATAGGCCCGGTGGGGTTTGCAGAAACAAACTCGACCATAACCTTTTCATTTTTTCCGAAATCGGTGCGTCCGTAAGTTTCGCCCTCCGAGAGAACTGCCGAAATAACATCGGCACAAAATCCTTCCGACAGAAAAAAGTTTAAAAATCCGGGACCTGCAACCTCACAGCGTGCAAACATCGTGTCCGCAAGGTCAAGATTTTTAAGGAGCGCATCTGCAATGGTTTTAGGGCTTGTCCGCATATTTTTTGCCGAGACCATTGCCGCATTGGCGGCAAAATCGCCATGCGAAGCATCATTTGTTATTTCAACAGTAAAAGTCCCCAGCTGTGCGCTTGAAAGCTCACCCTTTTCTGCGGCTTTGGCGGCTGCTTTTACAAGAGCCTCACGAATTTGTTCTTTTGCTTTTCCGATGAGATTTACCATCAGTTTGTACACTCCCTTATCTTGATAAACAGCTGATTTTTTCCAAACAGCTCGCTGTTAACATCCAACTCATAGCCAAAAGACAACTCACCCAGCCCCCGGCTATCAAGGCTTCTTTTCATTGTGCCGCCGCTCACCCCAAGCATGATCGCACCGTACGGTGTGCCGTAGCCGCAAACATTTCTCTTGCCTCGCTCAATGAAAAGCTGTGAACCGGCATCACCCGAGCGGCTTATCGTTACTTTATCCTCACTCTCGGATTTTATTAAAACCGTGCAGCCGTCATAACCGCTTTGCTCCGTCTCTTTATAAGACAAAAAACAGGTTCCATCCTTATAAAGCAATTTGCCACGGGTGTTTAGCTCTATGCACTGCTGTTCACCGTTTGTCTCTATGAGACTCTTTATATAGATCATTACCTCTTGTTTCATTTGCGTCTCCGTTTTTTATAAAACCGCCTTTTTTGCGTTAGTTATTTTACTGCCTAAAAACAAGCTTGCATTATTCACAAAGCACTCTACATCTCCGCTGACAAAAAACTCATTTCGGGCAGCCCCCTTTTCCGAAAGCATATTTTGCTCCCGCAGGGTTTGTTTTACCTGCTCTGCCGCCTGCGCGCCGACATTAATCAGGCGCACCGAAGGCAAAAACTCCTCTATCGCTTCCGAAAGCAGCGGATAATGGGTACACCCCAAAATCAGTGTGTCTGCATTTGCCTCTTTGATCGGCAGAAGATATTCGCAAACAGCCGCCTTTACCTCGCTGTCCTCTTTGGAAAATTTACCGCTTTCAATCAGCGGAACAAATTTGGGACAAGCCACCGTAAAAACCTCTGCTGACGGCATTTTTTCTAACAAACAGGCGCGATATGCACCCGCTCGAATGCTTGCTTCCGTTCCCAAAATGCCGATTTTACCGCTTTTGGTTTGTTCTGCCGCTGCCAAAACTGCCGGATAAACAACTCCCTGAGTCGGCACCGGAATTTTTGCAAAATCCTTCGGCGTGAGCAGGGAGCTTACCGTGCCGCAGGCAATCAAAATCATTTTAACATTCTGCCCCAAAAGAAAGGAAATATCGCCTTTCGCGCAGTCAAGCAGCTGTTGGCGGCTTTTCTCGCCGTAGGGAACACGCGCAGTGTCTCCAAGATACACAAGACTCTCATTGGGGAGTATTTTCCGAAGGCGGGCTACTGCTGTAAGACCGCCTAAACCCGAATCAAAAACACCGATCGGCCTATTATCCATAGCCTATCCCCTCCCCGCCGCATTTATTTAACAGCGGCTGTCTCAATCAATTTATCAATAAGCTCACTGTATTTAATCCCCGATGCCTCAAACAGCTTGGGATACATGCTTATCGAGGTAAATCCGGGCAGATTGTTTATTTCGTTTAAAATGATCTCCCCGTTATCAAGCGCAAAAAAATCCACCCGAGAGAGACCTGCACAATCCATCGTGCGGTAAGCACGCACCGCCTCTTTTCGGATTTTTTCTGCCGTCTCTTCAGGAATGTGTGCAGGAATATAAAGTGCCGTTGTACCATTTACATATTTGGCATCAAAATCATAAAACCCTTCAGCAGGGGCTATCTGTCCAATATAGTCTGCGGCAACAGGCTCCTCGTTTCCCAAAACTGCACATTCCACCTCTGCACCGACAATACATTCTTCAACAAGAACCTTTTTATCAACTGCAAAGGCAGTTTCAAGAACCTTCTCAAGCCCCGCTTTATCCTGGGCTTTTCCGACTCCGACAGACGACCCTGCATTAGCCGGCTTTACAAAAACCGGATAACCGAACGAAGCAGTTATTTTTTGGTCAAGCTCTGCCACGCTATTTATGCCTTTTCTTGCAACAATATATTTTGCGGTGCGGATGCCTGCCGCATCCAAACGAATATGCGTCACTTCCTTGTCCATACAGCAAGCCGAAGCAAGCGTTCCGCTGCCGACATAGGGAATACCGCTCATTTTAAAAACGCCCTGAATAACACCGTCCTCCCCGTTTTCTCCATGAAGAACAGGGAAGAATACGTCAACAGAGATGAGCTCAAAGCCGCCCTCACACGCACGCAAGATCCCTTTATACTTAGGATCAGGCGGAATAATAGCAGGAGCGAGAGCCGAAAGTTTTTTCCATTCACCATTTGCAAGTGCACCGCTTTCCTGCGTGTGGAAAAAGCTCCCATTCTCATCAATAATCAGGGTATGAACGCTGTATTTCGAGCGGTCGATATTAGAAAGCACCGACTGCGCCGACATCAGCGAAATTTCATGCTCATGCGACTTTCCGCCGCAAACAATACAAACAGATTTCAATGAAATCCCCTCCAAGGGTTATTATATGCCGCATTTTTCAGCATAATGTCTGAAAAAACAGTATACCACAATCCGCGCACGCCTGCAATTACTTTTTTAATTTTTCTCTTTTAATGTGCGGATATAACAACGGCGGCGTTTATGCTGGCGATGTTCAAAGCGTTTCCACATCAAATGTATCTTGTTATTGGTTTCAAGCATGGGGCCTGTTTCACAATATTTAACCCCGAATTTTTTTGCTCCTTCAAACATTTCACAAAGCATCTGGGCATTAACCCCGCGGCTCTGCAGTTCGGGCTTGACAGCAACCAGCATAAACTCCAAAACATCGCTTTTTTTGGCAGTTAGTGCCCCCAGAAGATGAATAAACCCAAAAGGAAACAGCTTACCGCCGCTTTTTATTGCGGCATCACTCATGGTCGGAACCACCAGCCCGAATGCAACAGGGGTATCCTTCTCGTCAACGATAAGAGAGAGAAATTCAGGACGCACCATGGTGATAAATTGCGAAACATACATGTCGACCTGCCTGTCATTTAAGGGGATAACACCGTACAGCGGCTTGTATGCCTCATAAAGCAGATCAAAAATTCCTTTGGCATAGGGAAGCACATCACGCGTCCTTTTAAGCCTTACCGAGCGCAGCTTATTTCTCTCAAGCGAAGCTGCCGCTATCTTTGCAATGCGTGCATCAAGCTCTTGGGGTGCAGTTATCTGATACTCTATCCAGTCTACCGATTTTGTGTATCCCAATTTCTCCATATGCTCAACATAATACGGAAAATTGTAGATGGTAAAGAACATGCTTTTTTCTTCAAATCCCTCGACAAGCATGCCTTCTTTATCCAAATCGCAGAAGCCCATCGGACCCTGAACCTCCTGCATGCCAATCGAAAGAGCCCACTCCTCTACATAAGCCATAAGTTTATGTGAAACACGAATATCATCAATATAATCAAAACGGGTAAACCGCACGCATTTTCTGTTCCAACACCGGTTATATTCACGATTTAAAAGCCCGCAAATTCTGCCGACAGGCCGGCCGCCCAGATATGCCATGAAAAAGCGCGCCTCACAGTATTCATAGGCAGGATTTTTATGGGGGTCAAGGGTATCCAGCTCGTCAAACTGCAAGCACGGAACATAATAGGGGCATTTTTTGTAAAGCTCATGCTGAAAAGCGATAAACTTTTTAAGCCCTGCCCTATCCTTTATCTCACGCACTTCAATCTCAGGATAAAGCTCACATGCAGCTACTGCAGGAATTTTTTTCTCTGCCTTTTCACAAATCAAATTGTTCACCTCATAAAAAACATAGATCTTTTCTCTAGCAGTTTAGCACATTTTTCTCTCTTTTTCAACCGTATCCGACAATTTACTTTTGCGTTATATATTTAAATGTAGGAAATATTGTCCACATGTTGATTTTTTCTTGTGTACATGTTATAATAATTTTTGTTTATGCAATATTTTTCGAAAGGAAGGCGTAGTTTCTATGATGCAAATTCCTTTTTCCCCGCCCGATATTGGAGAGGGCGAAATAAACGAAGTTGTTGACACACTTCGTTCAGGCTGGATCACCACAGGTCCGAAAACCAAGCTGTTCGAAAAACAGCTAAGCGATTACTGTAATACCGACTGCACCGTTTGCCTCAATTCTGCCACTGCCGCCCTGGAGCTCACTCTGCGTGTTTTGGGCATCGGCAAAGGGGACGAGGTTATTACCAGCGCATACACATACACCGCCACCGCAAGCGTTATTCTGCATGTGGGTGCCACCCCTGTCTTAGTGGACACGCAAAAAGACAGCTTTGAGATGGACTATCAAAAACTCTCTTCCGCCATCACCGAGCGTACAAAAGCAATTATCCCTGTTGACCTTGCAGGGGTAATGTGTGATTACGAGGCGATCTATTCTGTTATCCAAAACAAAAAAGCCTTGTTTACCGCCAATAGCGAAATGCAAAAGGCTCTTGGCAGAATCGCGGTTATTGCTGACGCAGCGCATGCGCTGGGAGCTGTGCAAAACGGGAAAAAGTGCGGCGAGGTTGCTGATTTTACCTGTTTTTCCTTTCATGCCGTTAAAAATCTGACTACCGCTGAAGGCGGCGCTGTTACTTTAAAATCCCACAAGAGCCTTGACCTTAAAAAAATTTATCATGAATATCAGCTTTTATCACTGCACGGTCAGAGTAAAGATGCGCTTGCAAAAAAACAGCCCGGCGCATGGGAATATGATATTGTTGCCCCATACTATAAATGCAATATGACGGATATTATGGCTGCTATCGGGCTTGCCCAGCTGCGCCGATATGATAATATGCTTTGCCGCCGCCATGAGATCATTGCTCGCTATGATGCACTATGCCGCGAAATCGGAGCCTCGGCAGTTTGCCACAGCGGCGAAAACTTCCGCTCTGCGGGGCATCTTTATCTCATGCGTCTGCGCGGCTTTTCAGAGGAGCGGCGAAACGCCTTTATTACCTGCATGGCGCAGGAGGGCATCTGCACAAATGTACACTACAAACCCCTACCCATGCATACAGCCTACCGCTCACTTGGGTTTGACATTAAGAATTTCCCCAATGCATATGACTTTTACAAAAGCGAAGTTACCCTTCCGCTGCATACAAATCTCACCGATGAACAGGTCGATTACGTCATCGCAGGTGTGAAAAAATGCATAAAAAAAGTTTAAAGAGGCGGGAAACCAAATGAAAAAGCTGCTTGTTTTAGGCGCGGGTTTTCTCCAGAAATTTGTTATTGAAAAAGCTGTTTCGATGGGGTACCATGTAATTGCTGTGGACAAAAACCCCAACGCTGCGGGGTTTGCCGCAGCAACCGAGTCTGCCGTTGTTGATATTATCGACCCGCAGGCTTGTCTTTCTTTCGCCAAAGCACATGGTATCGACGGAGTGATGACAGCTGCCACTGATTACGGTGTGCTCTCTGCCGCATATGTTGCTGAAAAATTAGGGCTGCCATCAATCAGCTATAAGGCAGCTGAGCTTATAAAAAACAAATATAGAACAAGAAATTGCTTGTTTGAAAACCGCGTTGATGATACGGGACAAGGCTACGAAGTTACCGAGCAAACCAACCTAAATGTTCTCAAGCATAAGCTTATATATCCTGTTATGGTAAAACCCTGTGACGGTTCAGGCAGCCGCGCTGCCGCAAGGGTTGATAGTGCGAGCGCGCTTGCATCTGCCTGTCACTCCGCCATAGCCGCTTCCTTGACAAAAAGAGCAGAAATTGAGCCCTTTATTTCGGGCGAGGAGTATGGTGCAGAAAGCTTTGTTATGAATGGCGAAATTTTTGTTCTGGGTATTATGAAAAAACATATGACACCCCCTCCCTACTATGCCGAGCTGGGACATGCCATGCCCTGTGCTCTTGCACCCGAGCTTTATACGCGTGCACAAAACTGTGTAAAAAAAGCCATAAAAGCATTAGGAATAAATTTCGGCGCCGTTAATATGGACATGCTGATAACCGAGGAGGGCAAGGTCCACATCATAGATATAGGCGCACGTATGGGTGGCAATCTTATCGGCTCTCACATCATTCCGATTGGCACGGGAATGGATTATCTCGCCGCTCTCATTCGCGCCACACTTGGTGATAAAGCCAATTTAACCCCCAGTGCCGTTTGCTCTGCCGTTGTCACTCGTATTTTAGCACTTTCCGAGGGCATTATTACCGCCCTACCGGATTTTAAGGCTATTGAAAAGCAAACCGATACCAAAATATACCACCATTTAAGCATCGGAGACAGAATAAACCCCTACCGCACCAATCTTGACGGTTGCGGCTACATCGTTGCCTCCGATAAGAAAAACGCGGAAGAAGCACTTTCTCTTGTAAACCTCGGAATTATAAGAAAATAAGGGATGAATTTTAGTGTTTTTTAAGTTTGTTAAACGAAGCTTTGACATAGTTGTCTCGCTTTTTTTTCTGCCCATCTTCCTTATCATTTGCATAGTTGTAGCCACACTTATTAAGCTTGAGGACGGTGGACCCATTTTCTATAAGGCTCAGCGCATCGGAAAGGATAGCAAAATTTTCTCGATGTATAAATTCCGTTCCATGAAGGTCAATGCCCCCAATATTTTAAATGCAGATGGCTCTACATATAACGCAAAGGACGACCCGAGGGTTACCAAAGTCGGGCATTTTCTCAGAGAAACCAGTATCGACGAGCTGCCCCAGTTTCTCAATGTTCTGGTCGGAGATATGAGCTTTATCGGTCCGCGTGCAAGCGGCGCTACTGCACTTGCTACCTATTTAGATGATGAAAAGCCAAAAATGAATGTTCGCCCCGGTATCACAGGCTATACACAGGCGTATTATCGAAATTCCCTTTCGGTTCGCGAAAAACGCTTGAAAGACGCTTGGTATGCCCAAAACATGACTTTATGGTTAGACATAAAAATCCTTTTGAAAACCGTTAAAACCGTTTTCAAAAGGCAAAACCTTTACACAAATGCTGAGGGAAGCATACCGGCATATACAGAGCAGAGCGTAGAAGCTGTAGAGACTCCTTCAACCGTCACTACTGCTGATTAAGGAGGGTCATGAATAACCATGAAAAAATTCCTTTTTACAAGCAACATCACAACATCTATAACCAATTTTGCCATTCCCTCCATTGAGGCTGCGAAAAAATTAGGTTACGATGTGCATATGGCCGCGGATTACTCTAATTTTAAAGACGATTCTAAAAAACACTCGGTTATCTTACATCACATTGATCTCAAGCGATTCCCTCTGCACCCTCAAAATATAAAAGCCTACAAGCAAACGCTCTCTCTTGTGAGAGCCGAGGGAATAGATGTCATTCATTGCAACACCCCCATCGGCGGTCTTTTGGGAAGGCTTGCGGGAAAAAAATGTAAGGTGAAAAAAGTTATATACACGGCGCATGGTTTTCATTTTTATAAAGGTGCGCCGCTTGTAAACATCCTGATTTATAAAACCATTGAAAAGATACTCGCACGCTTTACTGACGCCATCATAACTATTAACAAGGAAGATTATGAGGCCGCGCAAAGCTTTAAGCTGAAAAAAGGCGGTAAGGTTTACTATGTTCCCGGAGTAGGAATTGATACCGCGCAGTTTTCAAACATATCTGACAGCGAAAGAGCGCGCTTGCGTAGCGAGCTTTCTGTCGGTGATGACGAGTTTCTTGTTATATCAGCAGGCGAGCTTATAGCGCGAAAGAATATCGAAACCTCTATTCGTGCATTGGCAGATGCTAAAAACAAAAAAATAAAATTTGCCGTTTGCGGCACGGGACCATTGATTGAAAGTCTACAAAAGCTCGCAAAAAATATTGGTGTTTTTGACAGAGTTTTATTTTTAGGTTTTAGGAAAGATATTCCCAGCCTTTTTAGAGCAGCAGACGCATTTCTCTTTTCTTCCTTTCAAGAAGGGCTCCCAAGATGTACTATGGAAGCGATGGCAGCAGGGCTGCCCTGCATTGTTTCCA
>JAZQMT010000062.1:0-2541 GCA_045543635.1 Oscillospiraceae bacterium
GAAAGAAATTTTGATATTTTCGGCAAATAATTTTTATAAATATCTTATACTATGTAACCCACTATGACACTTTCGCTTTTGCGTAAAGTGTCATTTTTATATAAAAGTAGAGAGACAACTTCTTTACGAAGTGTCTCTCTACAGAAGCCGTTTTTGTTGTTTTTAGTCTTTCTTTTTCCAGCCGTCCAGCCCTGAGCGCACTAATGCACCGAAAACCTTTTCGGTAACATCAGGGTTTTCCTTTTCCATTGCGGCCAGTTTTTCTTTGGTGCGTTGCCGAAGTGTCGCGCCGTCGGCAGGGCAGCGGCTTTTGACTATGGGCAGACAAAGCCGCTCTGCTGCTGCTGTTATTTCGGCTTCGGGGGTGTAAACAAGCGGTCTTATCATATGGATGTCTTTTCTTGAAAGATAGGTTACCGGTGAAAAACAACCAATTCTGCCCTCAGAAAACAGGTTCATTAAAAAGGTCTCGACAACATCGTTCTTATGATGTCCCAGCGCCAGTTTTTTGCAGCCGAGCTCTAGCGCGGCATCATGCAGGGCGCCGCGGCGCATGCGTGCACAAAGGCTGCAAGGGCTTTTTTCTTTGCGCTCATCAAAAACGATCTCGCCGATGTGGGTGCGCTTAATGGTAAGCGGCACTGAAAGTTCCTCGCACAGCTTTTCTATCGGTGCATAGTCGGTCTCTTTTCCGTTAAACTGCGGGTCTAAAATAATGGCGGATAGCTCATATTTTTGCGGATAAAAACGGCGCATGGCAGCAAGGGCAGAGAGAAGCAGCACCGAGTCCTTTCCGCCTGAAACGCCAACGGCAATTTTGTCCCCGTCTTGTATCATGTGATAATCGTCGCAGGCGCGGCGAATGTAAGACAACATTCGTTGCATTTGTTTTCTCCTTTCGTAAGGGAAAGCTATGTGTTTATTATACTGTGCGTGCGGCTTTAAGTCAACGCTTGCAGTCCTTTTTCTTTACTCTCAAAAAATGAAATGAAAATTAAGAAACATAGAGAAATGGAGAAAAATAGAGAGAAAACGAGAGATTGAGGGTTATATTTTAGATTTTTGGCAAAAAGGGTATTGACTTTGTTTTTTGACTGGTATATAATAACAAAGCACTTTGTAAAGTAGCCTTCCCCGTAGGCTGCAAATCAAGGAAATTGGGGCAGAAATGCCAAATATAAACGGAGGTCAAAACATATGTCAACTTTTATGCCGAAAAAAGATGAAATCGTGCGTAACTGGTATGTGATCGATGCAGCTGACAAGCCCTTGGGCCGCGTTGCTGCTCTTGCCGCCGATCTTTTAAGAGGAAAGAAGAAGGCTATCTTCGCTCCCCATGTTGATTGCGGTGATCATGTTATCATCATCAATTCCGATAAGGCTGTTCTTACCGGAAACAAAGCCGAAAAGAAAACTTACTATCGCCACACAGGTTGGGTAGGCGGCCTGAAAGAGGTCAAATATTCCATTCTCATGCGCGAGAATTCCGACAAAGCCATGATGCTGGCAGTTAAGGGCATGGTTCCCGATACTACAATCGGCAGAGCTGCTCTCACCCGTCTGCACATTTATAAAAATGGCGAACACAACCACGCTGCGCAGAAGCCGCAGGAATACACATTATAAGTGAGGAGGCGTTAGTATGTACGATAAGAAACCGTTTTTCTACGGAACAGGTAGAAGAAAGCACTCTGTTGCCCGCGTTCGTTTGTATCAGGGTACCGGAACTTTCACCATCAATGACAGATCGATCGATGATTATTTCGGTCTTGAAACCTTGAAACTCATCGCAAGACAGCCTCTCGCTTTAACCGAAACTGCTGATAAGTTTGATATTGTTGTCAAGGTTGCAGGCGGCGGTGTTACCGGTCAGGCAGGCGCAATTCGTCACGGCGTAGCAAGAGCTCTTCTTGAGTTCAATGCCGAGCTTCGTCCCGAGCTTAAAAAAGCCGGATTCTTAACTCGTGACCCCAGAATGAAGGAGCGCAAAAAGTACGGACTCAAAGCAGCTCGTCGCGCACCGCAGTTTTCCAAGAGATAATCTGTATTATTTCAGAACATTCAAAAACCCCGAAACTATCACGGTTTTCGGGGTTTTTGCCTTAATTTTTGTCTTGGTGCAAATTTTTTCTGCTTTTTTTATAAAAAAGCACCCACCAAGCCATATTGACTCGGTGGGCACATTTTGTACGCGCTATCCCAAAAATTCATTCGAAGCCGGATATTTACTCTAATGGGTGTGAAATAGTTTAAACAAGCAGCTCCATAAAAAATATTGTGTGTATAGCGGACAATATAAAATTTATATTGCATTCGAAGTATAGCATATATAATATTCGATGTCAATAAAAAAATACAAATTTTATTAAAAATTTTCTTAAAATTTTCAAAAAATATTTTGTTCTGTTGACTTTTGTTTTTTGAATAAATCACCTTGTTTTGCGAAAACTAATCTCGAAAAGAGGTGACAAATATGTCTGAAAATTTTAAGAACAAGAACAACAACCAGAGCCAGAACAAGAACAACAACCAGAGCCAGAA
>JAZQMT010000063.1:0-11157 GCA_045543635.1 Oscillospiraceae bacterium
AGCGACAAAATCACGGTGGTTGACTGCCTGATAGAGCGCATAACCGCCTCAAAAGAAAGCATTGAAATCAAGTGGAAAATATAAAATAGTAGACGTCGCAAAAGCATTTCACCATTGTTGTTCTGGTGAAGCGCTGCGGACGGTTCAGGATAGACTTAACGCAAAGAATTTCTACGCATACAATCCTGCTTTTGACAAAAAAACCACCTGCTGATAACGGCAGAAAACTTCCGCCTGTTCCAAGGAGAATGGGCGGAAGATTTTTTACGCATTTATAAAGGAAAGTTTTTCGATTTCTTTTGAAATGCGCAGGCATATTCAATACATTTCCGTGTTTCCAAAAACAATACATCCAATAACAGAAAGGGGAGTGCAGTATGAAATTGAGAGCTTCGGAGCAGTAGTTCTTTTATGCAACGCGATCATTCGCACTTTCCAAAGCGAGACGAAGGTCGTCAAGATAATCCTTTGGGTCTTTGCAAAAATAAATAAGATATAATGCAAATGTGAGGGCGCTACAGCTGCATTTACCGTGGTCAAGGTTAATGTAGGAACGATTATCCATGGCAAGATGTTCTGCCATTTGGGCTTGCGTTAATTTTAGAACTTCTCTTGTTGAAATAAGATGATTGTAAAAGTGGTTTTTTAGAATCTGTTTGTATGTTTTTCGCATGATGTGACTACCTGCTTTCGTTAAAATTTTTATAAATTTTAACGAATTGAAAATGCATAAAAAATGAGCTATAATTCAGGTTTTCCCTATAGTTCAACATTTTTCGCTAAAGTAATGGAGATTTTTTACATACACACGCGAAAAACTTTCTTTTTATGAAAAATTCACGCCTTTTGCACAACGATATACTTAATAGGAAAGTCGCTAATATGCCGAGCACGTTAGCGACTTGTTGCAAAAAAGAAAAGGCTTGAAAAATCAAGCCTTTTTAAAATGTTCATATGAGCAGTTGCATTGTTTGATGTGTTTTTAGGAATGTGATTTTTTATTAAAATGTCTGTATATTGTTGTTCCAATGCGAAACAGCGAGGAAATAAGGAGCATTCCGATTGCGATAGCACCCGCAATACCAACCGTTTCAATGCCGCGCTCTGCGAATAGTGACCAGTTGCTTGCGATGCATGCCTGCATAGTGTAATAAATGCCACTGCCCGGAACGAGCGGCAGAATGGAAATAATCATAAAAAGAGTGACAGGAATTTTCATAACACGCGCAATTGTTTCGCAAAAGACAGCAGCTGCCATGGTTGCAATAAGGCTTCGTGCAACGATGCTTTCAACAGGCGCCTCAAGTGCAAGATAAACGCTCCATAAAAGTGCGCTGCCAATCGGCGTAATAAATAAGAGCTTTCCGCGAATATGAAAAATAAACCCAAACCCGAGACAACCGATATAAGCATAGATAACAGAAAGAACGAAATCAATCATTGTTGTCCCTCCTCATATCAGAAATTGAAGGGAGGCCATAATAATACCTGAACCAAGAGCCATCCCGAGTGCAATGATGAGTGCTTCGGTAAGGGTGTTTTTGCCTGCAATGAGATCGCCTGCAATAATGTCACGCATGGAGGTGACCAATGCAACGCCGGGAACCAAGTTCATAAATGTTCCGATAATAACCTTATCAATGCTTATGGGCAATAACAAAAACGAAAATAAAATGGCAAGCAGCGCAATAGCTGCGCTTGCGATGATGTTTTTAAAGAAAATTCCGGTTTTTAGCCGCTCCATTGCGTAAACCATCGGGTACACAAGCAGACCGATTATAAGCGCCGCAAGTCCATCTAAATATGAACCGCCGAATATTAGACAAAAAGCTGCTGAAATAACTGCAAAGCCCAAAAGCTTGACAGGAAAAGAATAGGTGTTTTTGCTGTCTATTTTCTCGATCTCGGCAATAATGCTATCATAATCCATTTCTTGGCTGCAAATTCTGCGGCAAAGGGAGTTTAAGCGATCCAACTTGTAAAGATCAGTTCCGCGTTCGGTACAGCGGCGAATTTCGGAAAGAACGGTATCTTCCCCCGTTCTTATCGAGAGCATAACTGCAGAGTTAATAACAAACACATTAATGTCAATTGCTCCCAATGCATTTAAAACTCGGGCAATCGAATCCTCAATACGATAAATTTCTGCTCCGCATTTTTGCATGCTGTAGCCTAAACGGGAAGCAATGTTAAGTAATTGCTGATTGTTCAAGAAAAAACCTCCATTTAAATCTGAATGGCTTGAATGGGTTTGTGTGTAAAGTCAACCTCACGCTCGATTAGCTTTCCGCCTTGTGCAATCTTTATTTTTGTTTTACCGTAGCCTTGCAGGGTAATTACATTGCCGACGATGAGCAGGATTTCAACTGCCTCGTCCTCTGACCATGCGGCAATGCCATCTTTTGCGACAATCTTAAGCATGCCGTTGAGAGGCACATCAATATCATATTTGACTTTGTTCACTTTGAGAACTGCATGACACATAGTATTAGAAGTGGAGGATTGATCAATTGCCAGAACATAAAGGTGACGTGTACCGTCTTTTTGATTAAAAACGGTAAATGCAATATTATTGTCATAGCAAAGATAGGTCTTTTCCTCTGCAGATAAATCATCAAGAATTTCGGAAGTAATAACCGCATAAAGAGAGTTTACGCCTTGGTTTTCGGGCTGTTGTTGTGCATTTATAAAGAAAATGCGCCCTAAACCGACTTTTTTCATAAATGCAAGGGGTATTCCCGAATCAGTGGTAGCAATAACATCATCACATTTCATATTTGGGCAAACATCTATGGGGGTTGCGCGATAGCTGTCATTGATAAACTCGCTGCTGTCTGCACAGATGTAATGAACAAGATTATGCTCAATATAGTTATGCTTGTCTTTTTCGGTGTCCTTGATTTCTGAGGAAACGGAAAGATGAGGCCAGCCCATGATAAGCGTTCCTCCGGTCTGTACAAAGGCAAGAAGATCATCAAAATCGCTTTTTTTCGCTTTGCCACAATCCGCAAGAGAAATTGCCTTGTATTGTTCCAGCTTATCTTTTTGGACACAAAACAGCTTTAAAAGATTTTGGCTGGAGCTGTTAAAAATTTCGGAGCGGGCAGTTGAAAAACCGGCATATCCCGCGTGTAAAAATGCAAAAGGCGTATAAAGATTTCCGCTCCTTGTGTGCGAAAGGACGTAGCGATAAAAATCTTGTTGCTCCTTTAAAAGCAAAGGATTAGGTGAAAAATCTCGGCAGTTTATCTCAGAAACTCCGTGCATATAGGAAAGATACATGGCTAAGCGATATTGGTACCTTTGCTCTTGTGGCGAACATTGCTTTAAGTTAAACGAATGTTCTTTTTCAACTGACACAGAGTATTTAACTCCTAATTTGTTCATAAGTGCACAAAGCTTTTTTAATGCAGGACAATTAAAGATGAGTGAATTTTCTGTGTCATAAAAGGTTATCATATTGCCTATGTGCTCGCTCATACACAAGCGCAATAAATTTTCTATATTAGATGGGTCTGCAGTGCCGATTCCGGTAAAAACATTGTCATCAATCGGCTTTTCCAGTGAACGCAAAAGGGTGCAGCTCTCGGTGTGGCTGCCGCAAGAGAGTGTAAAGGTTAAATCATTTACAATCCTATCGCATAGAAAGTTGACAGCATAAAGCCCCGTTTCTTCAAATACAAGACTTTCACCTTCAGAAAGAGAAACATAATTTGATGTTAAGGATAACTCTACAGGCTCATTTATTTGTAAAAACAGCGAAAAGGGCTTTCCTGCGGTGATAATTTCGGGGCAGCTGATAACATTAAATGCTGCACAAGAATCTTTTGGAGTAGGTACATCATGCTTTTTCATAATATGAACGCTCCTTTGCGTTGAGAGATGACAACACGGCGAAATATAAACATTTCGCCGTGTTGTCATTACTGTTCGTTATCTTCTAAAGCGGTATCCAGCCAGACAGCTGCAATGTCAATGGCATTGTAAAGGCCGCGGGTATCAGTCTTTTTAATAACCAGCTCGGTGGGAGCGGCATTGGGATCGGTGTTGAGCAGTTGAACGATGATCTTTCCTGCAAAATTCTCGTCCCCATAAGGGACTGTATCAACAATCTGCATCATAACAACATAATCATCGTAAAGATTACCGTAATAAAGGGTTTTGCCGCTGCGGACTAAGGGGCGGCCTTTGTATTCTAAAAACTTTTGAGCTGATTGAGTACTCTTTTCAGCCATATCTGTTCATTCCTTTCTGCTTAATACACTATATCATAACACAGAAATTTTCATCTGTAAAGTCAAAAAAACAAAAAGATGTGTTGACGAAGCAACAAAATGAGAATATAATGTTAGTATATCCGGTTAAATGGAGGCAATGAAGATGCAGAATAAAAAAACAGCACTTGTTATTATGGCTGCGGGTATGGGCAGTCGCTTTGGCGGACTGAAACAGCTCACACCTGTTGGTCCTGCAGGGGAGCTTATTATTGATTATTCAGTGTTTGATGCCAAGAGAGCGGGCTTTGATAAGGTCTATTTTATAATAAAAGAGGAGATAGCTGCCGATTTTCGTGCGGCTATCGGTGATCGTGTTTCCAAATATATAGAAACCGAATATATTATGCAGGAGCTGACTCGGCTTCCTGCAGGATTTACCGCCCCCGAGGGAAGGACTAAGCCTTTTGGAACAGGTCATGCTGTTTGGTGCGGTAAAGATGTCATAAAAGAGGATTTTGTTGTTATTAATGCGGATGATTATTATGGTCCGCAGTGCTTTAAGATTTTGCATGAGTTTCTCGTAAACAACGATAACACCTCGGAAAAAATACATATGGCAATGGCAGGATTTATTCTGAAAAATACGGTTTCTAAAAACGGGTACACTTCGCGCGGCATATGCTGTGTGGATGAGAAGAATATGCTCCAAACCGTTACCGAGCGAACACATATTGAGTGTCGAAACGGTGGTATTGAATTTACGGAAGATGATGGCAAGAGTTGGACTGCACTTCCTGAAAATATTCTTGTTTCTATGAACTGTTGGGCATTCCCTCAGCGGACTCTCGCAAAATTTGAGGAGCAGCTGGTGGATTTTCTCGGTACCTTGCAAAACAAAGAGGTCAACCCTTTAAAAGCAGAGTTTTATCTGCCTTCTGTTGCCAGCCGCCTTATTGAAACGGGCGAAGCGGATGCTGCCGTTTTAAAAACTGAGGATCAGTGGTATGGTATGACCTATCAAGAGGATCTTGTTGATGTGAAAAAGGCTCTTTTTGATAAAATGCAAGCAGGGCTCTATCCTGAAAAACTTTGGAATTAAGTATACTGCCGCAGGAGTAAAAAGCTCCCGCGGCTTTTGTTTTAAGGGTTTTTTGCAAGAATTTTTGTCAAAACAGCAGTAATGAATGAAATGATTTGTGTTTTTTATATTAAAATAGGAAAAAACCTGCAGAAATTGCGGAATATAAGGGCAAAACCTCTTGCAAAAAAAAGGCGATTGTGGTATCATTATACGGATATAGATTCTTGTATTTTATGCTGCTGTAAAGGGGTGAATTTTTATTTCAGAACAAAATAATTTTCCCCCTTACAGTGTCCTGATGTCGGTTTATGCGCGCGAAAACCCATTGTTTCTACGCCAAAGCGTTGAAAGCATGTTTTTGCAGTCGGTAAAGCCGGATGAATTGGTGCTTGTAATTGATGGTCCGGTCCCCGCAGAGCTTGAGAATGAAATCTCTGCTCTTTGCGTCCGCTTTGCCATAACAACTGTTCCGCTTCCCGAAAATGTGGGGCTGGGAAGAGCACTTAATGCAGGGTTATCTAAATGTAAAAATGAAATTGTTGCCCGAATGGATAGCGATGATATAGCCTTTCCTGATCGGATGCAGATGCAGCTTTCTCTTATGCAAAAAACGGGAGCGGATATTATAAGCTGTGTCGTTGCCGAATTTGAGGAGAGCACCGATAAGATTACTGCTTGTCGCCTTGTGCCCCAAACCCATCAAGAGATCATGCGCTATGTCCGAAAAAGAAATCCCTTTAATCATCCCGCAGTTGTATATAAGAAATCGGTGATACAAAAGGTGGGCGGTTATCAGGATTTTTCGTTTTTTGAGGATTATGAGCTGTTTGCAAGGGCATTGGTAAATGGTGCAGTTGGTGCCAATGTGCAGCAACCGCTTTTGTATATGCGTGCAGGAAATGCAATGTATAATCGCCGCGGCGGAAAGGAATATGCAAAAAAAATGCACCGCTTTTATAAACGGCTGCGTGAACTCGGGCTTTCGGGCGTTAAAGAAAGTATTACCTGTGTATTGCCCCGAACCGTAGTTGCGCTGTTGCCAAATGGTATCCGCCGTTTTGTATATCAAAAGCTTTTGCGAGGATAGGGGAGGAGTTTCGGCTTTGAAAGCTGTAAAAAAAATTTTGAAATTTTGTTTTCTCCCTTTTGCTCTTGTGAATAGAATTATTCCCAAAAATTCGCGGTGCATTTTCTTTTATTCTAATCTCGGCTTTCGAGATAATGTTAAAAGCTTGTATGATTATTTGATTGAGAATAACTTTAATAAGCAATTTCAAATCATAGTTGCGACGGATGAATTTCGCATCTTTCAGAGCTCTGCTCCCGAAAATGTTCGCTTTGTCGGGCTTTTGCGCGGTGTCCTTTTCTTTCTGCGCTCTAAATTCTGCTTTTACAGTTTCGGAAAATATCCCATAAAGCCTGCGCCGGGGCAAATTGTTGTAAATCTTTGGCACGGTATGCCGTTAAAAGGTATTGGTAAGCTGGAAAAGGGACATGAAAACGATGACCAAAATTATTTTACAAAAATTTTGGCGACCTCACCGTTTTTTGCTGATATTATGTGCCGCGCTTTCGGCGCCGAAAGGGGACAAGCACTTATCGCACCGCAACCGCGCTGTGATGTTTTTTTGAAGCAAACACAAAAGCCGGTGTTTTTTTCAAACTATGATAAGGTTATTTTTTGGTTGCCTACCTTCCTTTCTTCCAAACGTCTCGGTAAAACAGAAGGGGTATATTATGAGGAAATAAGTCCCTACGATACCTGCTTTTTAGATAAGCTTGACCCTTTTCTTAAAGAGAAAAATATTCTGCTTATTATAAAACCTCACCCGCTGGATGATGTTTGCTTGCCGCGAGGCCCTTTTCAAAATATTCTTTTTATTACAGAACGAGATCTTTCACAAAAAGGTCACACACTTTATGAGATTTTAAAATACAGTGATGCGCTTATCACCGATTTTTCGAGCATTTATTTTGATTATCTTATGCTCCATCGCCCCATTGCATTTGCCTGTCCGGACCCGGTGGAATATGGGGAGAGAAGAGGTTTTGTCACCGATGATATTGCCGCGCTGATGCCCGGCTGTCATATATATACTGTCTCGGATTTCCTGAATTTTGTTTCTGATGTTGCAAATGGCAAGGACAAATATAGCGAAAAACGAAACAAAGTTAATGAAATTTGCAATTCTAAAAGCGGTATTTCGGGATGCGAATACATTCTAAAGGAAATTCGGCTAACAAAATCGGAGGAAAAATAAAATGAAAAAGGTTATTACTTACGGAACATTTGATTTATTACATTACGGTCATATCAATCTTCTTCAGCGTGCAAAAGCACAGGGAGATTATCTCATTGTCGCCCTTTCAACCGATGAATTTAACTGGAACTGCAAACAGAAAAAATGCTATTTCTCTTATGAGGACCGCAAAAAGATGCTTGAAGCAATAAGATATGTTGACCTTGTTATCCCTGAGGAAAACTGGGACCAAAAGGTTACCGATGTTAAGGAATTTCGTGTTGACACCTTTGTTATGGGTGACGATTGGGAGGGTAAATTTGATTTCCTTAAGGATAGCTGTGAGGTGGTTTATCTGCCCAGAACTCCCGAAATTTCTACAACCCAGATAAAAAAAGATTTGAAAGACTAAAGATTTAGGAGCATACGGCTACGATGGATAAAATAAAGAAGCTTATAAGAAAATTCAGCCAAAACAGTCAGATCCTTTATCGCATTTATAAATGGCTTGTAAACAGCAAAAGAGCATATTATTTTCGTAAATATCAAAAGAAATATCCTCTTGAGGAAAAAACCATTGTGTTTGAATCATTTCAGGGAAGGCTTTATGCATGCAGTCCTAAGGCGATGTATCTTGCTGCGCTCGAGGATGAAAGGTTTAAGGACTACACTTTCATTTGGTCTGTCCGTAATATGAAAAAATATGCCTTTCTTAAAAAGAATCGCAATACAAAGCTTGTTAAATATTGCTCCTATGAATATATGCAGGCGCTGGCAAAGGCAAAATATTGGGTGGTTAACTCTACGCTTATGCCTTATTTGGCGCCCAAAAAGGAGCAGGTTTTTATCCAGACATGGCACGGAACTCCCTTAAAGCGCCTTGGCTGTGATATTCAGTATTCTCCTAACAAATCTCAAAAGCTTCCCGAAGTGCGCCGCCAGTATCATACACAGGAGTCGAGAATTTCATATTTTATTTCACCATCAAAGTTCTACACGGAGAAAATTGCCTCGGCTTATGATGTGTCTAAAGAGAATATCTCTAAAAAGTTTATCGAGTGCGGCTATCCGCGTAATGACTTTTTGTTTTCTTACACCGATGAGGATGTTAAGAGAGTAAAAGAAAAGCTCGGTATTCCCGAGGATAAAAAGGTTCTGCTCTATGCGCCGACCTTTCGTGATGACACGCACGAAAGAGGAAAAGGATTCCATTATGAAATCGGAATAGATTTTGACCTTCTTATGAAAGAGCTTTCAGAGGATTTCGTTATTCTGTTCCGTGCACACTATTTTATCATTGATAAATATGATCTTGAAAAGTATAAGGGCTTCATTTATAATGTTTCGAAATATGATGATATTAATGAACTGTATATCATAAGCGATATGCTGCTTACCGATTATTCCAGTGTTTTCTTCGATTTCGCAAACCTAAAGCGCCCTGTTATGTTCTTTATGTATGATTATGATGCATACAAAAATAAACTGCGTGATTTCTATTTAGAGCTTTCGGAGCTTCCCGGTCCTATCGTTTATGAAAACCGTGAGCTTTGCGATATGATCCGCAAAACAGAAAAAGAATTTTCTTATGATGAGAAATATCAGAAATTTAATGAGCGATTTAATACCTATAATGATGAAAACAGCAGTAAGAGAGCATTAGGAGAGTGCATTCTAAATGGGTAAAATAAAGAAACTTTTAAGCGAAGTGAAAAATAATTTTAAACCTACATTGCTTACGAGTTACTATACGGCTTTTTATTATAATTTAAAAATACGAGAAAACACAGTGCTGCTTGAGTCCAGAAACGGACTGGATGTAGCCGGAAATATTTTTTATTTGATACAGGAGCTGTGTCAGGGAGATTACGGTGTAAAGAAGATCTATCTTTCTGTATGTCCTCAAGTTAAAGCTCGTGCTCAGGCTATGATAAAACGTTATAATATTAAAGGCGTTACAATTGTTTTGCAGGGCGGTTTTAAATATTATAAGCTGCTTGCCCGTGTAAAATATATTTTTACCGATACATCGCTACCTCGTGCCTATATTAAAAAAGAGGGGCAGATATTTGTAAACACATGGCACGGAACTCCGCTCAAAAAAATGGGTAAATATAATATTCCCGAGCGTCATTCTATGGGTAATATTCAGCGTTGTTTACTGTTTTCGGATTACCTTGTTTTTCCCAATGATTATATGAGGGAAAAAATGCTTGAATCTTATAATATTGAAACCTCATTTGCGGGAGAAATTTTGTGTGAGGGTTATCCTCGGAATTCAGCTCTGCTCAGTTCTGAGAATTCCGCGAAACTTAAAGAGGAGCTTGGATTTAAGGATAAAAAAGTCTTTGTTTACATGCCTACATGGAAAGCAAAAAATATGGGAGAGACTATGCAGTCTTCTCTTGAGCAGATGCATGAAATGCTCCTTAAAATCGATGAACTGCTCAATGATGAACAGATTTTGCTTTTAAAACTGCATCCATTGGTTCGCGCAAATGCAAATGTAAGCGGATTTAAGCATATTGTTGCTTTCCCTGAGGATTATGAATCTTATGAGGTTCTGTCGGCTTGTGATGCACTTATTACTGATTATTCAAGTGTATTTTTTGATTTTGCCTGTTCACGTAAAAAAATAGTTTTGTTTACGCCCGATGAGGATGAATATGATGTTCAGCGAGGCTTTTATTTCTCGTTGTCTGAGCTTCCTTTCAAAAAAACTGTTACACCGGAGGAGCTTGTTGATGCGTTAAACGCTCCCATTTCGTATGATGATTCGCAGTTTATCAAAAAGTTTTGTACCTATGATAGACCAAATGCTGCAAAATATATTCTTTCTCACATAATTAAAGGCGAGAATTGCTGCAAGGTGATGCATGCTGAAAAAAGCGAGAAGCAGAGAGTTATGTTCTATTGCGGAGGCCTTTTGCAAAATGGTATTACTGCAGCTTTTAAAAACCTGCTTGCGCTGATAGACCTTAATGAAAAAGAATACTTTTTTGCGCTTAAACATTCAGCATTTGTTAATCATCCCGAACGTCTTGATGTAATTCCGCCGCAGCTTAAAATGATCAGCATATCCGGCACAATAGCAACCACATTTATTGAAACGGTTGCATTTATTCTCTATTACCGATTGAATAGAAATGGTAGGTTTATCGGCGGATTTGCTCGCCATTATGTAAATCGTGCGTATAAGAGAGATTTTCAGAAGCATTTTAGCGCTTTAAAGATGGATCATATCGTTCATTTTAGTGGATATGATGAGTATATTATAAAGCTCCTCCAGCAGTATGATGCCAGGAAAGTTATTTTTGTTCATAGCGATATGGAAAAAGAGCTTGCATCAAAAACTAATCAGCATAGGCCAACCTTGGAAGATGCATACCGAAATTATGATAATGTTGCTGTCGTTACAAATGCAATGCAAGTCCCGACATTTCACATTAGCCGAAAAAAAGAAAATATTGTTGTTGTCGGAAATTCGTTTAATTATAAGCTTGTTCAAGAAAAAGGTGAAATGCCGATTGAGTTTGATAGGGAAACGCGGACAAGCGTTCACCATCCTGCCGGAATTGAGGGAATTCTTTCTGAAAAGGGAGTTAAGTTTGTAACAGTC